>JACRGO010000058.1 GCA_016212295.1 Nitrospinota bacterium
TCTAACCTAGCCATTTTGCCCTCCTCCATCTTTTATAAGAGTATTTTTACTCTTGATATAAAATATAAAAAAACCACCCATTTGTCAAGATAATGGACGGTATTAGAACAAAAAAGACACAGAAAGGGCTAAACTGTTACGGACACTCCTGGCAGCGCCATGATATTTTGCCTTTGAGTCCACACCCACCACAGAGCTACGATAATAGCTATTACAAATATCCCCTTTTTCCCGAAGCGTCGAAAGACTGTTTCGACAAGAATCTTTTCAGTATCAGGAGGCTGAACTTCCTTTTGCGGTTGCTGGCTTGCTGGTTCAGTGTTATCCATTAGATATCTCCCTCATTTAGAGGCTGTCTTGAAAAAATATTTATGCTGAGGCGTGAATATGAGGCTTGAATAATAAGCCCATTAACACCCATAGGTCTTAGGCTACCTCTCCCGATAGGGAATTGTTTCTGTAAGTTCTATTTTGCCACATTTTGTTTTTGTGTTGCCTCTTCAGGGTAAAATTTTTATATGAAAACCTTTCCTCACACAAAGGCACGGAGGCACAAAGGGAAAAAATAATGGATGCAGAGAAACAACTTGAAAATTTTGTAACTATTCAGCGTCTTTTTCTATTCCCCAAAGGGGATATATAAAGTCCTGGAAAAACCTTATTTATGTATCCCCTCCGGGGAAAAATATTTTGTGGGTTTCCCATACCCAGGGTGGCTCTTCGCTTACCCTGGGCTATCATATGTAACCCCTTCGGGGTAGAATTGAGTAAATTACAAATAACAAACAAGGAAATGGAATTGTTTTGGACATTCGGTAATTGCGATTTGTAATTTATTTGTAATTTGCTATTTGTCATTTGGAATTTTGGTTGCCATTTCCTTTCGGTTGCAGGCAAAGGCGGCAATAGAAATGCCAAACGACGATTTCTTTATGTCGCTTCCGCGATGGTGGGCAGTTTGGAGGCCATGAGGACCCTGACCAGAAGCTCGCTGTACTCGTCCCGGTTGGAAGGGCGGAGCATGGCCCCGTCCACTTTGTTTTCCGGTTTTTCCACCTCGCGGAGATTTTTTTCATCCGAGGTAAGGACCAGCAGGCGGATTGTGCTGAGGCCCTTCTTCCCCCTGATCACCTTGTTCAGGTCCAATGCGGTGCCGTCCGGGAGGATGTAATCGGAAACTATTATTTCAGGGGCGCTTTCCAGGCAGTCCTCCTCGGCGGACTTCAAGGACGTGGCGAAGCTGATGGAGAAGGGGATGCCGGTTTCCATGAAAAAATCCTTGAACCTCTCGTACCGGTATTTTGAGTTGGACAAAAACATCAGCCTGATCTCGCCAGGTTGAAGCTCGCCCAAGTGGTCAAGGATAAGCTGGTTTTTCTTCCTGTTAAGTTCCCATAGCCTTTGGCCGGCCCTTTCCAGGGCCGCTGTCTTTTTCCTGTTCAGCGCCAGTTCCCTGCCCTTGTCCTCGGTCTTGACCGCCGCCTGGGCCCGGTCGATCAGTTTTTTTACATAGTGGGCCAATTTTTTTTCCGGGACTTCCTTCCAGAGCAACCCCAAGGCCCCCTCGTTGACGCATGCCACGATGTGGTCGTTTGTCTCCTCGAAATCCCTCGATCCGGAAAAGAGAAAGACAAAGGGAATTTTCCTCTCCACCTTGCCTTGCAGGCTGCCCATGGTTTTAATGGACAAAAGGTCCTCCTCGATGAAATCCATGAAGACCATGCCGCAATATTTTTCGTAAATCCATTGGCAGTCCTTTCCCACGTCCCCGGACGGTTTGCCGGTGAACACCCTGTTCTGGGCGGAGGCGGCGATTTCCTCCAGCTTTTTCCCGAAGTCCTTGTCCTTTGTGAGGATGCCTATGTTCATAATTATTCCTCTACCTTAATGTATTCGAATCCGGTCACGTCATAATAGTTGCGAAGCCTCTCGGTAACGTAACGGCTTATTTTCTCAACTGAATGGGAGGTGGTGAGCAGTATCTTCATTGTGTCCAGCACCAGCCCTTCCTCGATCTCTTCCATTGTGGGGAGCGTTGAATGGATAATCCCGATCCTGCTCAATTGCTTCAGAATGAGATAGGCCACAAGGAACGGCTCCTGGTAATCCGAGGAAAAGTTCAGCAGTATCTGGTAAGGGACGCTTCCCTTTGATATCTCCGAGTAAAAGGAAAACCGCGCCAAGTGGTCCATGGCAAAGGTTTTTTCCTTCAAATCGCCGAGGTCCATTTCCACCTGCGCGGTCTCCGCCGGGGCCTTGAACTTCTCCAGGCTCTCCCTGGCCTTCGGGCTGATCTCCTCAATGGGTTTCCCGGCGCGGATGGAGCCGTAGTTCGATTCCACGCACTTGACCGCGTCCAGCAGGATATCGATGGAGTCCTCATTTATCTCAACCTTCCCCTCCCGCATTCCCTCTATTACTGACTCCACCTCGTGTATATAATCGCCGAGGGCCTTTTGTCCGATCATCAATAAGTTTCCCTTGAGTGAGTGGAAGCTCCTGAAGGTGGAGTTGATCAGGCCGGAGTTTTTGGGGTCCGCCTCCAGGTCGAGAAGGACCTTGTCCAGGTCCTTTACCATGCTCTTGATCTCCTCGAAAAACACGTCCAGGTGGTCGGCGGAAACCGCTTGGGCCTGTTGGGCTTGGTCCGCCGCGGGCCGGGCCGAAGGCCCTTTTTCCGTCGTCTTCACTTTTTCCGCCGCGGGTTTTTCCTCAATGCCTTGCGCCGCCTTTATGGCCGCCCCCTTTTTTTCCATCGCCTCGTATCCTTTCCTGTAACCCCTGGACAGGTTAATGATCTCCTGTATGTCCAGGATATAGCTGAAGCGGTTGCCGGAGAGGACCGAGACACCTGAGATGCCCTGGAGGGAAAAATAGTTGTCCAATGGAATGATGACCAGTTTTTGCGGGGAAAGAAACTCCGAAACCTTCAGGGCTATTTTTGAATTTTTGTATTCAATAATGATCACCGGAATGGCGCCGCCGGTGATTTCCACTTTCCTGCCGTAAAGGAGTTGCATCAAATCATACAGCGGGATGATCTTCCCCAGGTAAAGGATGTTTTCCCCCTGGCGCATCGTGGTCTGTATTTCGTTTCGGGTGATTCCGAGAGTGGTTGCGACGTTGGCTATGGGAACGGCGATATAGAGTTCGTTGATCCTGACCACAAGGGCGTCCGTGATGTTGACAGCGGCGATTTCAGGAATCTTGTAGGTAAAGGACGTCCCTTTGCCCTCCTCGGTCTCTATGAAGACCTCGCCGCCCAAATTGCCTATGCATTCCTTTACAACGTCCATCCCAACTCCGCGGCCGGAGGTTTCAGTGGACTGCGCTGCCGTGCTGAATCCGGGAAAGAAAATAAAGTCCAGGGCCTTTTGCTTTTCCATGGACCTTGCTTCTTCCTCGCTGAGCAGCATTTTTTCAACGGCCTTTTTTTTCACCTTTTCAACGTCGATTCCCCTGCCGTCGTCGATTATCTGGATGAAGGTGAATTTTTCCTTGTTATATGCTTTCAGGGTCAGTACGCCGGTGGGGTCCTTTCCCTTCTGCTTTCTTTCCAGGGGGGACTCGATCCCGTGGTCGATGGCGTTCCGGATCTGGTGGGTGAGGACCTCGTTAAGGTGTTCCGCTATGCTTTTGTCCACTAGCGTGTCTTCCCCGACTATCTCCAATGCCACCTTTTTGTCCTTCTGCTTGCTTAGTTCCCTGGCCAGCCGCCGGAAGGACAGGAAGGTCTCCTTGATCTCCACCATCCTGATTTCCATGACCAGGTGGTGCAGGTCGGCTGAGATGCGGTCCGAGGTAATGGATGAAACCTTCACCTCCTCGAGCACGTCCTTGGAAAGGGGCTGGCGGTGGTCGGAGAACTCCGCGATCTTTCGCTGGATAAGATTGAGGTTGTTGGAAGCGATTATTACTTCGCCGGTGAGGTCCAACAGCCTGTCCAGGTGGGCGAGGCGGACCGCCATCCGGCTTGCTTCAATCTTGGAAAATTTGGATCCATCCATTGTCGAAAAGCCTTTTTATCACTTTAGAAAGAAGCTGGAGGGCGATGGGCTTGGCGATAAAATCGTCCGCGCCGTTTTTCAATGCCTTGAAGGTATATTTGCTGTCCGAGAGGGTGGACATCACCACTATGGGAATGTGAAACCATTGTGACCGCTTTCTTACCGCTTCGCAGAAGTCGAACCCGTCCATCTGCGGCATGACTATATCGGAGAAAATAATGTCGACCTGGTTTTTCTCCAGCCTTTCAATCCCCTCCAGTCCGTGCTCGGCCTCCAGGACATTAAAGCCCAGCTTCGCCAGGCTTTCCTTGAGTATGAGCCTCATGGAAGGGAAGTCGTCTATTACCAGCGCCGTTTTGCCTTGATAGGAATCCATTATATTTATTAGATGATGACATTGCGCGGCATGGCCGCA
Organism: Nitrospinota bacterium; assembly: GCA_016212295.1. Taxonomy (GTDB): domain Bacteria; phylum Nitrospinota; class Nitrospinia; order JACRGO01; family JACRGO01; genus JACRGO01. The sequence goes on from JACRGO010000058.1 coordinate 4,423, forward strand.
ACTAAAAGAGAAATAAAACTCCAAATGACAAATAGCAAATTACAAATAAATTCCAAACTACAATTACCGAATGTACAAAACAATTCCATTTCCTTGTTTGTTAGTTGTAATTTTGGTTATTGGGATTTATTTGTTATTTGACAATTGTGATTTGGATTTTGATTCATGCTAATTATTATCCTTCCTTATCCCGCCCTCTTACAACTAATGAATGAATCTCCGCACCCTTGGGACCAGGTCCTCCATCTTGAAGGGCTTCATGACAAAGTCATTCGCGCCCAACCGGAAAGCCTTGTCGCGGATTTCAATATTATCGTCCCCGGTGACGACGATTACAGGCGTCGATTTTGTCGCCTGATTTTTCCGGATATGCTCCAATACCTGAAAACCATCCATGCCAGGCAGATAGATATCCAGAATAAAAAGGTGAGGAGGGGCGGCATCCATTATTTCTATTGCTTTTTCCCCGCTCCCCGCTTCCAGGAACCCCAGTTTAAGTTCACTGAGAAAACCTTTTATCTCATCACAGGCTTTCTTGCTGTCATCTATAATTAACACCTTTGGCCTGACGAAAGGAAGAACGGCATGAAAGACGCTCCCTTTGCCTTCGACGGATTCCACGCGAAGGTCTCCGCCGTGCAGCTTCATGATGTCGTGGCTGATAGGCAGGCCGAATCCAGTGCCTTTTTCCCCTGCCGTTCCCATGGTGGATGTGACTTCTTCATGGTTAAAAATTTTTCCCAGCATTTTCGGGCTGATCCCCACACCCGTGTCCTTTACCGCGATGGTTGCCTGTTCTCCGGGAGGCGCGAAAATCGTGATGGCGTCTCCCTTGCGGCAGAACTTGATGGCGTTGGACACGAGGTTTTGAATGACCTCCCTGAAAAGGCTTGGATCTCCGTATAACCGGAAATCCCTTGCAAGCTCATTCACTATCGTGATCTCCTTTTTTTTCGCGAGGTTTTTCAAAATCGCGGCCACCTCAAGGCTAATAAAATAACCGTCAAAAAATCTTTTCTCAAGAACGACCCTTCCTGTTTGAAGCCTGCTGATCTTCAGTAATTCCTCAATCATTTGAACCAGCCGCTTCCCGCTCTCCATGGCGCGGCTGATCATTTTTTTGTGCTCCTCGTGGACGGGATTTTTCTCGTCATCATGAATCATGGTTAAAAACCCCAGTATCGAATTAAAAGGAGATTTCAAATCATGGGCTACCAGGGAGACGAATTTGTCCTTCAGCTTGGTGGCCTCCTCGGCCTCATTCTTGGCGCGCTCAAGCTCCTTCATGATTCCAGCCCTCTCCAGGGCGTAACGGATAACCCGAGGCAGGGCATTCAAATCCGCCTTGCCTTTGATGAGGTAGTCCTGCGCCCCGCTCTGAACGGCCTGTATGGCCACGTTTTCATCTTCCGTGCCGCTTAAAACCACTATGGGAAGGTACGGAGAGAATTTCCTTACTTTCCTCACTGTATCCATGCCTTTGGAATCCGGCAGGTTGAGATCCAAAAGGATGAGATCAAACTCCTGCTCCGCAAGCTTGTTTTCCACTTCCTTTAAATTGTCCGCATTGGCGCATGAAAAGGACATGGAAGCTGATGAACCCAGGATGGCCTCGACCAACTCGACCTGAAAGGGGTCGTCCTCAGCGAGGAGGATTCGCGCGTGATTCCTGTTCATTTATTTTTTCCTTTAAAATTAACTTCGCTGTCATTTAATGGCGGTTTGCGGTCAATGCCGTTTTTAGTTCCTCATGCGCCTTCTTCAGCGCATTGAGTTTTTCCACCGCCCCGTCTAATTTTTTCTCCCTCCCCATTGCCTCTATTTCCTGCGAGAGCCGCTGAACTCCGGCCGCGCCCAATTGGCCCGCCGCCCCTTTGATGGTATGGGCCAGGGCATAAATTTTTTCAGCGTCTTCCGCTCTCACGGCTTCTTCCAGGTCCGCCATGTTTTTGTCCGTGGTTTCCAGAAATTTTTGAAGGAGTTTTTCCAGCTTTGTCCGGTCATTATTCAGCAAGGCCAGGAGGTTGGATAAATCGTAAACAGGCCCATCAGCCAAGGCGGCTTTTTCCCGCGCCTCTTCCTGGCTCGGCGCGTCCGGTGATTTACCCGCTTGCGCGAACCGGCTTATCTTCGCTTTCAGTTGGTCCAGGCTTACGGGCTTGGAAATATAATCGTCCATGCCGGCCTGAAGGCATTCTTCCCTGTCCCCGGACATGGCCCTGGCTGTCATGGCGATGACGGGGGTACGGAGTGACGAGTGACGAGTGACAAGTGACGAGTTAAGGTCATCTGTTTCCAGAGCTTTTTCCGTCTTTCGTCCTTCGTCCCTCCGCCTTTCCCGTTCCTTCTTCCGAATTTCCTTAGTCGCTTCCAATCCGCTCATCACCGGCATCTGCACATCCATGAGAATAAGATCAAAATCCCCCTTCTCCCATTTCTCAACCGCCTCCTTGCCATTGTTGGCCACTGACGCTTTATGACCCAGCAATCTCAGAGCGGACAAGGCCACTTCCTGATTGACCGGATTGTCCTCCACCAGAAGGACGTCCAGACTCCTTTCCTTTTTCGTGGAAATTTTTGGCTTGCTCACGGCTTCCTCTGGCTTAATCCTAACAGCCGCCACTTCCTGGATTGTTTGTAAAAGGTCGGATTGCGCCACCGGCTTTTGGAGAACCGCGTTAATGCCCGCCTTCTCGCATTCGGTGGAAATGCCTGATCCAGAGGAGGTGAGCAGGATGATTTTCAGGTCCTTGTTTTCAGGCAATTCCCGGATTTTCCTGGCAGTTTCGATCCCTGAAATTCCAGGCATCTGATGGTCCAGAAGGAGCAATTTGAAAAAAGAAGACTTTTGATTGGCCTCCTCAATCCTGCGAAGGGCCTCTTCCCCGCTTTCCGCCCTTTCCGATGCCAGGTTCCAGCAGGACAGCATTTCCTCCAGGATGAGCCGGTTAGTGGAATTGTCGTCCGTAATCAATACCCGCAGTCCCTGAACGTCTTGCGGAAGCGACGGCGTTTTTTCCGGAGGGGCCTCGCATATCCCTAATTGCGCGGTAAAGTGAAAGACGCTCCCTTTGCCTAACTCGCTTTCCAGCCAGATTTTTCCGCCCATCATCTCCACCAGTTCGCGGGAAATAGTGGCGCCTAGGCCGGTCCCGCCGTATTGCCGCGTGATGGAGGCGTCCACCTGTGTGAAACGTTCAAAGATTTCCTGCTGTTTTTCCTTGGGGACGCCGATGCCGGTATCCAGGACGAAGAAGTGGAGAGTGCAAATTTGCGATTTCAGATTTGAGATTTCAGATTCAGAATCCTCGCTTTCCAACGCCTCTTCCATCTTCTGTCCTCCTCTCTCCGTCTTCCGCCCTCCGTCCTCCGCCTCTCGTCCCTTGTCCTTCAGCTTCACTCCCAAAACCACTTCTCCCTTTTCAGTGAATTTGATGGCGTTGCCTAATAAGTTAAGGACCACCTGTTTGAGTTTCGCCGGGTCCCCTGTCAAATATTCCGGGACGCCCTTGTCTATCTGGACCAGAAATTCCAGGTTCTTCGCGTGGGCCTTTGCCGCGGTTTGCTTGGCGGTGGTTTCCACAAGTCCCCTCAAATTGAAATCCACCCTGTCCAGTTCCATTTTGCCGGCTTCTATTTTCGATAAATCCAGGATGTCATTGACAAGGGTCAGCAAATGCTCGCCGGACGAGTATATCAACTCAAGTTTCTTGCGTTGGTCGGTGGTCAAGCCATTATTCAGGATTATTTCCGTGAGACCGAGAATTCCGTTCAGAGGCGTGCGTAGTTCATGGCTCATATTGGCGATGAATTCGCTCTTGGCCTGATTGGCGATCTCCGCTTTTTCGAACAGTCTTTCAGCCAGTTCCCTGGCTTTGTCCGCCTCGTCCCGGATGGTTTCCGATACCTTCAGCGTTTTTTTCAATTCCTCCGCGGCGTACTCAGCGGCCTGGCGGGCCTGGGCCAGGTCCTTTTCCATTTGAATCCGCTCGGTGACGTCGTGCTTAATGGCCACGAAATGGACAACTTTGCCTTCAGGGTTTTTTACCGGTGAAATGGTCATTTCCTCAGTGTAAATATCCCCGTTTTTCTTTTTATTGGTCATTCTTCCACGCCATATTTCTCCACGAAGAATGGTGTCCCATAAATTTTTATAAAAAATGGCGTCATGTTTCCCGGATTTCAAAATGCTGGTTTTTTGGCCGATAACCTCCTCTGGAGAATAAAAAGTCATGGCCGCCAGCGCCGGATTCGCATATTCAATGATCCCATCCGGGCCAGTGATGACCACGGAATCGCCGGACTGCTCAATCGCGTTTTTAAGCTTCTGCGACTCGCTTTGGGCCTTTTTTTGCCCTGTAATATCATGGAGGGCAGTGACCACCTCGCTTATCCCTCCCTCATCGAAAATCGCGGTTGTGGCGCACGCCACTGGGACCTTGCCGCCGTTCTTTCTAGTGAACAGGTATTCTGGTTCCCTGATGGTTTCACCTGAGTCCAGTATCCTTATGGCCGGACACTCCCCGGCGGACAAGGGGGTCCCATCGGATTTTTCCACGCGAATTTTATCCGTGATAACTTCCCCCATTAGTTCGCCTTCGGTCCAGCCCAAGAGGTTTTCAGCTTCAGGATTCATGAACTTCAGGCGTCCTTCCCTGTCCGTCACCAGTATCCCTTCACCCAAGGAGCAGGTTATGTCCCGCACCTTTTTCTCGCTTGAGGCCAGGCGGTGCGCCTCTTCACTGATGTGCCGGATCATTGGACGAAAAATACCAAGACCGATAAGGGCCAAAGCGAGTAAAATGAGGCCGAAGGCGGCCTCTACGAATATCTCCTGTCTTCTGATTTTTTCCTCGGCTTCTTTTGCCTGCTGGTTTACGATGGCGTCCAGCAAGGCCAATAAGTTTCCAGCGACGGCGTCGTCCGCCAGTTTTTTCACTGAGGGATTGCCATGGCCTAGTTCCTCTTCCGGCAGATTCGCCGCTTCCCTAGCGGCGGCCACAAAGGCCCGCACCCGTTTGTCCACATAGCAAGGACCTTGGAAAAACAGGGCGCGCATGGCTGGGGAAAGGTCGCCCGCCATGCCTATTTCCGGATTGCCGTTGAGAAGGCGGTTGTGGGATTCCTCCATCAAGTCGGCGGCTTTATGCAGTTCTTCGCGGTTTTGCGCCCTGCCGGATTTATCGTTTGAATGAATGATTTCATCGGCGAGAATGTAAATGCGTTGTGTAAGCATACGCTGGCGGCCGCTGATGTTAATGAACGCGGCGCTGTCATGGCTGTGCTGAATGGTTTCAAAAATAAAAACCAGGCCGGCTATCAAAAGCGACGCGATCAAGGCCAGCGCTATAAAATAATTTCTTTTCGCCTTTTTCGCGAAGGCGTCAGCCACCGCCCGCGGCGAGCGTTGGGAAGCCCGGCTTGCATGCGGGGCATTGCTTGAGGAACTGAATTCGTTTTGCATGATTTTTTTTAAGTTATCGTATAGCTTGCCTGCATAAAAAAAATTAACCGTTCACGATGTGTCATGGTAAACGGTTTCACGTTCAATTGCAGGGGAAACCACATCCCCCTTGGTCCCCCTTTGGTAAGGGATGTAAAACATAGCTAATGAGGCTTTATCTGGTTTTTCATGCAACTAGTTGAAAAATAAATTCGAAATCCGAATAACGAAATCCGAAACAATATTAAAATTCAAAGGTTCAAATTTCAAAATCCAGGCCAACGTGGTTTGGGATATTGGGATTTGGCTATTCGGATTTGTTTCGTATTTCGATATCCGGATTTTGGTTGCGGCGATGCCGCGCCATGAACAGTTAAAATTCTTTCCGGATTTCATTTTTAAGTTCCTCATACGCCTTCTTCAGGGCATTGAATTTTTCCGCCACGCCGTCTAATTTTTTTTCCCTTCCCATTACCTCATGAGGATGTTTTCAAAAAGTTCTGACTGTTTCACCGGTTTCATCAGACTCGCGCTGATTCCCAGTTCTTTCGATTTAATTGAAAGCGGCCGGGTCGCCGATGAAAGGAGAATGATTTTCAAATCCAGGCATTTGATGATCCGCAGCAACAAATGAAAAGGCGGGCCTTTTTGAGTTGCATTTTTCATGGCCTCAAGGGCCGCGCTTTCAGGACTTAAAGGGAAAAAGACGGCGGCCATCCCGGTATAGTGCACTCCGCATACGACAAGGCCCATGGCCAAGGCGCAACAGGCTTTTAAGGCCAAATATTGCCGGTCCATTTTTTGTGAAAATTCAGCCATGATCCAAAGGGCCGTTGTGGTCCCCTTTTTTTTCAGCAGGGAAAAGGCAGCTCCGGCAAAGAAGACAGCGACGAGCCAGGAGAACATGGTTATCATCCGGTCATAAGCCATTGGCATGGGCAGCCGGAAGGCCATCATGCCGATAAAATGCATGGCCCATATTCCGCTCCCCATGTCAAAGGCCCCGGCAGTGAGCCATATATCCATAATCCTTTTACCGGGTTTTTGAATGATAAAGCGGCTTGATATCTCCAGCGCCGAGAAGGAGGCAAAGGAAGCCACAAGGTAAGACAATAAGACGAGGACAAGGTCGTATGAGCCCGTTAAAGGGGTTTCGTGGACCTCTGATGCGAGGAAAAAGTTTTTAAAAATATTTGGCATAAAATAACCCGCGGAAGGACGGATAAAAAAAGGTCTGTCAGTTGAGGGTCAAATTGGCTGCCACGATTTTCCTTCATCAAGGCCGCGCCATGATTACAGGCCTTTCATCAATCATTTTGCGAGGCCATGTTCTTCTTGTCAACTTGGTGTTTTTCCCGGTGAACGTCCACCACCCCTTTTACGGTCCGGATGCTTTTCACGACCTCGTTTAGGTGGTCAAGGCCCTTGACTTCTATGGTAAAAACAAGACGGGCCGGGCCTTTTTCCGGGGTGCTGATGTCCGCCTTTGCTATATTGGCGTTGCCGGACGCGATAGCGTTGCTGATGCCGGCCAGGAGCCCTACCTTGTTTTCCGAGGTGACTGTGATGGCAACCTGCCGGTAGGTCTGGTCCTCAAGGTCCCAATCCACGTCCACCTGCCGGTCGCTATCTATGTTCAAGTCGATGCTGGGGCAGTCCATGTCATGGATCGATACCCCTTTCCCCCTGGTGATGAATCCAATGATAGGATCTCCTGGGATGGGGTTGCAACACCGGCAGAACCGGACAAGGATGTCATTGAGTCCTTTCACTCTTATCTTGGGCTCGGAAGTCCTTTTATGTTTTCCCTTGTCATGGGCTTTATGGGGTTCGGTCTCCTTGGTTTTCTTCCTCTCCTCCAGTAGTTCCTGTGGAATGATTTTCCCCATTAGGGAAGCCAGGGAAATCTTGCCGAAGCCTATCCCTTCCATGAGCTTTTCCTCGGAGTTGAACCCCATTTCCTTCATGGCATGCTGGAATTCCCTGGATTTAATAACCGCCTGCGGCTTCAAGTGGTAATTTTCCACCTCCCGCTGGAAGAGTTCCCGTCCCAGCAACATGCTCTTTTTCCTTTGGTCCGTCGTGAGCCAGGAGCGGATCTTGGCCTTTGCCCTGGAGGTCTTGGCGTAAGACAACCAATCCCGGTGCGGCGTCTGCGTGGATGATGTAAGTATTTCAACTATATCTCCGCTATGCAGGGCATATTGCAGGGATACCATCTTGCCGCCGACCTTTGCGCCAACGCAATGGTTGCCGATATCCGTGTGGATAAGGTAGGCGAAATCTATTGGACTCGCCCCCCTGGGAAGCCCCTTCACGCTCCCTTGGGGGGTAAAAACATAGACCTCCTCCGGAAAGAGATCCACCTTTACTGTGTCTAAAAATTCCTTGGGATCATTAAGCTCCTGGTGCCATTCCAGCAGGCGGCGAAGCCAAAGAAATTTTTCATGGTCGCCCTTGATTTCCCGTTTTTCCTTGTACTTCCAGTGCGCGGCAATGCCTTCCTCGCATACCTCATGCATTTCCTTGGTCCTGATTTGAAGTTCCACCCTATGGCCCTCTGGACCCAAAACCGTGGTATGGAGTGACTGATACATATTAGCCTTTGGCATGGCTATGTAGTCCTTGAATTTTCCAGGTATGGGCTTCCATAGGGAATGTATGATACCGAGGATTGAATAGCAGTCCTTAAGATCATCAGTAATAACGCGGATGCCGATGGTGTCATATAGTTCATCAAAATTTATCCCCTGGCGCGCCATCTTGTTGTAAATGGAGTAATAGTGCTTGGGCCTGCCGGCAAGAGAAAAGGGGATTCCATTTTTCGCAAGCTCGGCCTCGAGGATTTTTGTCAGGTCGTTGATGTACTTGCATCTGGCCTCAAAGGTCGCCGACACTTTTTCCTCGATGGACCGGTACTCGTCAGGATAAAGAAACTGGAAGGAATATTCCTCGAGGTCCCTCTTTATCCACCCGATCCCAAGGCGGTTGGCTATCGGGGCGTATATGTCCAATGTTTCCCTGGCGATCCGCTTCTGTTGCTCGGCGGACGCGTGCTGAAGGGTTTTGATGTTATGGTATCTGTCCGCCAGTTTGATAAGGATGACCCTGATGTCCTTGGTCATGGCCAGTATCATCTTCCGGAAATTTTCCGCCTCCTTTTCTTCCCGGCTGGCGAATGCAATCTTGCTGATCTTGGTAAGGCCCTTGACCAGGGACAACACCTCTTGTCCGAAAAGCTCCTCTAACTCCCGCTCTGTGGCATAGGTGTCCTCCAGCGTATCGTGCAGCAGGCCGCCGGCTATGGCCACCGCGTCCAATTTCAATTGCACCAGGGTGTAGGCCACTTCCAGGGGATGGGACAAATAAGGCTCTCCTGAGAAACGAAGTTGGTCCTTATGCACCCTTGCGGAGAAGACATAGGCCGTGCTGATCAAATTTACGTCCCCATCCGGGCTGTATTTCTTGAAGCCTTCTATAATTTCCTCGATTCTTCTCATGGTCTTCCGGCAACGCTCTATTTAAAAAAGTTTTAATTTGCCCTACGCCTTTTTACATGATATTATAGCATACAGTGTTTTTTTCATTGAAATTATTGGATTTTGGTTCTCATTTATTTATTCCATTTGACTTTCCGGACCAAAAATTTTTAAAATAAATGGTTTTAGTGGGCCGCTAGCTCAGTAGGTAGAGCAACGCCCTTTTAAGGCGTGGGTCGAAGGTTCGAATCCTTCGCGGCTCACCACTTTAAGCTAGCGGTTTGTAACTCGAAACCCGGAGCGCGGCATGGCCGCAACCAAAATAAATTGCGATGTATTCAAACGTTCGATGATATTATTACGTTCAGAAATTTACGCTTTCCGCTTGAAATAAAACCGGCATTGAATGCTTCAAGAGAAATTTATTTTGGTTGCGGCCATGTGCGCTCCAGGAAGCGGTTGAAAAACTTGCGCGGAAAACGCAAATTTCTGAACGTAATAATATAACTCTTGATTTTATTTGCTGTCCCCATCGTCTAGCCCGGCCCAGGACACCGCCCTTTCACGGCGGCGACGGGGGTTCGAATCCCCCTGGGGACGCCATTTAAAACAATGAGTTACAAGAAAAACCCGTTAACTCCCACTGGCCACTGTGTCCAAATTGTGTCCAGGATTTTCTTTTCCCAGGTCAAGAACCTTAATTGCCTGCCTGAGATTTTCCCCGGATAAGTGAGCATACCGCTGGGTCATACGCCCATCTTTATGCCCCAAAAGCCTTTGGACGGTATAAATATCCGTTCCTCCCTGGACCAGCATGGAAGCGAAGTCATGCCTTAGATTGTGCCAATGGAAATCTTCAAGCCCTGCCTTAACGCAGGCTTCTTTAAAGGCCCGCTGGACCCTCCGTTGGAAACTCCTGTAGTCAAGCTGGCTTGGAAATACCCTTTTATTGATATCCACCACCTTGTTCAACTGGAGTTTTTTTAGACACTCCAACAGGGTTTCGCAAATAGGGACTCCAATAGCTTCATCGTTTTTCATGACCTCTTCCCTCCCTCCCCTGCAAAGTGTGCTTATGTTATCCACGATTACAAGAGATATGCCCGCCAAGTGGTCTTCAATTGCCCTTTGGTCTTCAAGGTCCGCTAAATTAAGATTCCCGCGCATTTGCAAGTCCGGCGTAATTATATTTAGGGGGGCCACGGGTCCTTTATCCACGGCGTAGATGATCTTTGCAAGGCGTTCCTGTAGGACCGCCTGGCATTTCGCCGTCACAAAGCAAAACCCCACACGGCTTTGGGGCCTGGAACCGCAGGAATTGGCCCCCGCTTGCTACCGCCACAGCGGCATTAAGGGAAAAAAATGTTTTGCCCACGCCACGTGGAGCATGGACCATGCAAAGGCCCTGGGTAGGAAGCCAAGGAGACAAGATATTTTCTCGTGGTGGAAATTGCATTAAGAGAAATTCACGGACAGACACGGCCCTTACCTTGGGTTCTTTTTGTGGAACTTCTGTGGGCTTTTCAGCAAGCGGCTTATATTCCGCCGTGGAGTCAACCAAGGAAAGCAATTCTGCTTTAATTGTTTCGAGGTCTTTTCCCTCTCCCTTGCGGGCTTCTATCCAGTCGCTTACATCGCCCTTTTCCGGCAAGCCTGGGAGGGTAACAACCTTAACGGACTTGGCGATACCACAAAGGGAACGGGCCACGTCCTGGCCATGCTGTTGTCCAGGTGTGTCATTATGGGGAAAAATTGCAACGTCTTTATCCTTGAGAGATTCGGCGTACTCCTTGCGCCACTTTCCCGCGCCGCCGCTATTGCATGTAGCGGTAAGGCCAAGGGAGCGGAGATTATCAACGTCCTTTTCTCCTTCGCAAATATAGACCGTTTCAGCCTTGAGAACTTCGGAAAGGTGGTAGAGCGTCGGCGTGATTCCTTCAAGGTTCCAAATCCATCCGCCCTTGCCGTCCGGCCTTCGTTGGCTAAAAGACTTTGGATTGTAACGGACAACCTGATAAAGCAGCTTTCCGCTTACGCCCATATAATTATAAGTGGCCTCAATTTTTCGCTCTGGTTTTGGATGGTGGCCGTTTCCATTTCCGCCTGGGAAGGAAATGGCTTTCTCCGCAAGGGCTTGGCGGGCAGTAGGAAAACCAACGGCATGAATTTTTTGATAAAGCGCAAAAACATCTAAATTCCCTTCCTTAGCGCATTTGCTTTTACAAGCTCCAAACTTTCCCCCGGCGAAAACGGAAAACGAGGGATTCTTATCTTCATGGCCTGGGATCGGACAGCGTATCAGTTTAGCCGTCCTGTCAACGCCAGGTAGTATGTCGTAAATTGTGAGCCGCTCCTTGATCCGTCTTTTGATTTCATTTTATCTTCCATTCATTTCCTTCCTTTCGGTTATGCGCTCCTGAAACCTTTCCAGCATCGATAAATAATCCGCGCCACAATCAGCTTATGCAACGGCGCAATGTGAGCACTGCAAAGAACGTCGTTAACCCGTGACTTGAGCTTTGATTTCATCGGCAAGTCCCTCCACAGCACGGACCGTCTTTGCCGCATTGACAAGGGAATATATCTTCCACGGAGCAATTCAGCGCATTTGCTATTTTTGATTTTTCATCATCCCTGGGTGCTTTGAAGCCGCGCTCGATCAGAGATATCTTTGGCTGGATCAATCCCGGTTGTTTTCCCAAGCTGATAAATTGACAGTTGGGAGTAGAACCGCTTTCCCCTCATTGGCGTAATCATGATGAAACCTCCTCAACAATGTTATTAATGAGGAAATTAAACCACAATTATTCTGTTTTGTCAGTGGAATATCTTAAGGTTTTTTTGAAAAAAAAGGGGGAGATTTTCCGGCTATGAAATTAAATCTTGCAGGGGGGGAAATAAGGTATCGCATTCGCGGATAAGTTCTTGGTCGAAACATTTTGAAAAGATACTCCCTTGGTGTAATACACTTTCAGGTAGGATGCTTGACATTTTGAAATCGTCATACAGTTTTTCCAACTTCTTTGGCTTTAGATGCCTATATCGATCCTTAAGACTGAATTCATCATAATCATAATTATTAATCAATTCTTGTTCCTCCAGAAAACCGCAAATTAATTTCCAATTTGGTTTTTTGGTTTTTCTTTTTAAAAGTTCAGCTAAGCAATATACCGCAAGATTTAAACCAAGGTCTGACGGCCTTGTTTCATTTTTTGATGTTACCTCTTTGGCATCTGCCCTTAATGCGGTTTTTCCCTTGGGAGAATTGCTGAATTTTATCCAAATAAATTCCATAATGCTTATCACATCCCCTTTCTCAATCCATCCGTTTTTTACAACCATCTTACTGCCTTTTTTTATCTGCTTCGTTTGATGTTTTTCCAATAAATTTCTTATCTTTTCAATATCACTATTGGGAAATTTGTCTTTCTTTGGAAGGTTTTTATAGCGATCTACCTTGCCTTTATCAGATTTAATTGACCTGGAAACTTGCAAGATCATCTCTATTTTTTTTTGGGGAAGGATTTCCAGGATTGCTGTTGTGCTCTTACCTGATAAAATACCAACCTGTTTTAATTTTTCGTTCATTGCCATTTCTCCTTTTGGCTCTCCGTTAAAGTTCGGGGGAAGGCGGTGGAGATTCCGCTTTTCAGGAGCTACCCTATCCCCCGTTGATGGTTTAAAACCCTATCCGCTTTTTTGGTTTTAGTGGCGGTTCCAGCAACTGCCTTATTGCGTCAAAGACAACTCTGAATTGAGCGTCATATTTTCTTTCAATGCCTTCGATCTTCCTTTTTAGGTCCGCATGTTCTGAAAGAAGCTCTCTCATACGGACAAAGGCCCGCATGATTTGGATGTTGACCTCTATTGCTCTATCGCTATTCAAAACGCTGGAAAGCATGGCAACGCCTTGCTCTGTGAAGGCATAGGAAAGATATTTTTGATGCTGCCCACGGCCTTTCTTTAAGGTCACAAATTGTGACCTTAGAGATTCCTCTTCTTTTGTGAGTTGAAACATAAAATCATCAGGGAATCTCTTTATATTGCGCTTTACCGCCTGGTTTAGAACCTTTGTTCCAACCCCATAAAGCTCCGCCAAGTCCCTGTCCAGCATAACTTTTTTCCCACGGAGTATAAGTATTCTGCCTTCAATGCTCTCCTGGGGAACCAAGCTTGTGGTTTCCGGTTTCTTCTTTTTTGACATACCCTTCTCCTTCTGGCAACCATGATTTTTTAAAACCACGGGAATCCCTTGCCGTTATTGAGTCCGGCAGTTTGTTCCCCCTATATACCCGTTGACAAACTGACATACTCCCCTTCATGTTTCCCCTGTCCCTAAATCTAAAGTTTTTGGTCCACCAAAATAGTAAATTTCATGCCCTTAAAAATCAAGCATTTACGACGGCGTAATTTCCGGGGTTTTTGGGACACCCCAAAAGACGGCTTAAAGTGGACCGGGGAACACCCATTGCCGTTGCCGTCTCTCTTAAGGAAAGACCGTCCTTTTGCATCCTCTTGGCCTTTTTCGGGTCCACCGATACCCTTGGCCGTCCAAGCTGTGTTCCTTTCTCCCTGGCCCGTCTGAGGCCGCTCTTGACCCTCTCCTTGATGATATCCCTTTCGAGTTGGCTAATGGCTGAAATAATGGTGAATATGGCCTCTCCCAAGGGACTTCCGGTGTCTATGTTCTCCTGGAAGGAAATGAAAGATATCCCAATATGCCGGAAGGTGTGCAAGGACTCCACAAGATGCTTTGTGGACCTGGCGAAGCGGTCGAACCTCCAGACCAGGACAGCATCAAACCGTTTCTTCCCGGCATCCTCCATAAGCTTGTCCAGGGCTGGACGCTTTTCAATGGTCCCTGATAGCCTGTCAACGTATTCCTGAAAGACCTTAAATCCTCTCTCCTTTGCATAGCGTCGAAGGTCCAGGAGTTGGGCTTCCGGGTTCTGGTGTCCGTTACTGGTTGAGACCCTGGCGTATAAGGCAACTCGTTTTTTATTCACTTTTACCTTTCCCTTTCTTCTTAAGATATTCCTTGATTTGAGCCGTAAGCCACTCCTTGTATTTTAGTTTTTCATCAATTAACCTCTTCTTAAGCTCTCTTACCAACTTGTCATCTATGTCCGCAAGCAATCTCAATTTTTCCATTATTATCTCCAGTTAGAATGTACATTTAAACTTTAATATAACAGATTAAAGCTATTTGTCAACAATTTTTTTCAGGAATCTTTAATACCTCCAAAGCAAAGGACCACGGCAAGGCATGGCATGGGCAATACATATAGGCATGGCCTGGGGAGATCGTTGAACGTAGGTAAGAATGGCGAAAGCCCGCGCCCACTGGGAATGGATAAAAGCCTTGGCGCAAAAGCAATACGTATAACTACGTATTTTGAGTAAGCAGAACTACGTATATAACCTAAACCGGATAAATTTGGTAAAACAGAAATGGCAATGCAATGGGGGAGGGAAGTAAGGCCGTAAATCAGCCGTTCACCATACCCGGCCCCCTGTCTAAGGGAATCAGGCACGGTGGGTGAGGGGAGAAGGAAGGGCGCGGCGCATCTTGCCGCCTTGTTTATGCTTGGGAAAAATTTACGGCTTGAAATGGTGGTACGATTTCGGGTGGGAAAAATAGTTTACTTGTGGCAGACCTCCACATTTTCAATGGCCAGGCAAATAAGCTTTTGAATGTCCGTTTTTTGGGAAGCAAACAAAATTTCAATGGCGACCGCGTTTCCTTCTGAATCATAATCCACTATCATATTGGGTGCGACTTCATCCGAATCTTTTATTTCCGCCTCTCTAAGCTGAATGTAAAGGACATCTTCTTCTTTTTCGTATTCCATCCTCATTTGCCGTTCCCCCTTTTCAGATATTTTTTAATCTTGCTTGTTTGATACACGGTAAGGATTCGATCCTTGAAAGTAACCACCCTCAAAAGTTTATTGTCTATCACCTTCTGATAAATGACCGTACCCTCTTCTCCCCTAACGGCTTCCCCGTCTTTCAAAACCTCCCAAATCCGTTCTTCACGGATGTTTCTTTTTTCCAGTCTTGATTTTATGTGCTTTGTAAGGAACCACGCCATATAAAATATTGTAACAGAAAAAAGCCCATAATGCGCGATGCTGGAAAGGTGCATGGATATGACGGCCTTGAAAATGAGAAATAATTGAACCTGGGGAAGCCTGGGAAGGTTTTCTTGATGGTTGGTTGGTGAGGCTTGCTTAGGCTTGGGTGAGTTGCGGAGGAAGAGGGGAAGGCATGGCCGGCCCCCCTGGGGTAGGGGATAAACGTTGAAACCCGATAAAATATATATGCCTCAATACTGGCGGAGAAAAATAAAAAGGAGGTCAGGAAGGCGACAATTTCGCGAACACTCGAATGCTCGAATTCCTCTTAAAAAGATCAACAATGTACTGTGTCCAAATTGTGTCCAAACCCATCCAAACCGGCCTTAATCAGCCGTAATCACCGTAATTGACTTTTTTACAAAACTCTTTATAATACAAATAGATAGCGGCCAAATGCCGTATTATCAAGCGGTTAGGGAAATTAATAAAAAACGCCTTTTTAGCGCTTTCACGGCGGCGACGGGGGTTCGAATCCCCCTGGGGACGCCATTTATCAAGGATTTATCGCTCTTATGGCGAGATTTAAATAAAATGCCTATCCAGTTAGCTCCTAAAAACTTGGAGAAAACTCATTGAACTCCGAGTGCGGTGGCTTTATCGTTATTTTTTGCTTTTTTTCAGTAGCTTTATATTAAAAAATGGTGTTGTAAACGTTGGTATTCCA
>JACRGO010000062.1 GCA_016212295.1 Nitrospinota bacterium
AAATTATACCGCCGACGATTAAATTTTTTTCTTCTGAAAAATTCCCCTCTTGAGAGGGGTGGCCGAAGGCCGGGGTGTGTCAGCGGGCTTCATATTCCAACCGCATGCTTGGATAAACATTTTTTTCAAGACAGCTTCTTACAGAGAGGGGGACACTACCACGATATCCGTTTACCCAATTCTGTAAGTTTATGGTAGTATCAAGGTTTATGCCGCCACCTCGCCTTATAGGCTCCTCGGGCAATAATAAGAACTCAGCTGCTCCTAACTCTGTGGCAAGGTGAACTGCGGTTTCGATATCCCCAATGGTTTTTGAGTTGACTAAAAAATTGATTCCAAAAGGAACAATTTTTCTGAGTGCAACGATTTGCTTAATTAGAGCATCAAAAGACCTGCATCGGATGGATTCATAGGTGTCCTCAACCCCATCCATGCTTACTCTGACAAAATGCAAATTCCCAGCAAGGTCGTCCAAAAGTTGGCTGCTTATAT
Organism: Nitrospinota bacterium; assembly: GCA_016212295.1. Lineage (GTDB taxonomy): Bacteria > Nitrospinota > Nitrospinia > JACRGO01 > JACRGO01 > JACRGO01. Next base: position 493 of record JACRGO010000062.1, read on the forward strand.
TATGAGCGTGAGTAGTCATAGTAACAGCCAAGTTTGTTTTATTGGCAGTAAAGAAACAAAGTTCCGCAAGTCTTCGGTAGAGAGTCGGCTCCCCTCCCCCAAAACCCACACCAATGCAACCATTAGCATCTAACTCTATAAGCCAGCCTATTACACGTTCGAAGCTCAGCATAGCAAGGTTCTTAGGCGTAGGTGCGTAGCAGTGAGGGCAAGTAAGATCGCAAGCATTTGTCAATGCAATCGAAACTTGTCGTGGAGCGGTTGACCATAGACTATATGGAGGCATGAACTCATCGATCAAAAGGTTTATTCCAGTTTTTCGATTGAAAAAGTGCAAGCCTGCTAATCCAATACGGATTTTCATGTGGGAATTTACATCATTAGGAGGTTGATTATCTGTGCCCATAGTTACGGCTTGGCCATAACTTCAATATTTTGAGTTCAGCATATTTTATAAACCTCAATAATGCATGAATATAATGTACAATTATCCATCGCGCATAGAATTTTCAAGGGTTACGGGTATTATTTGGGCGTTTCACAAACCGTACTAAAAGGACGCTTTGTGAAGTAACCTTATTATAACGCTCCGAGCTGGTAAATACGATAATTCCTATAGATTCATTGTCTACTTTCACGCATAATTGAGGATAAATATTGTGAAAGACACATAAGGAATATGATACCCATGATGGGAATAAAGTATTCGTTGCTGGCCAGGTCCGCGTTGGAGCGGAGCTGGTCCGCTGAATTCCAGAGGCGCTTTTCCAATTTTTCGATGTTCAGCATTTTCCCATCCAAGGTGGTTAAAAAGCCTTGACTTTCCCCCTTCTTTCGCTTTAAATTAATAGCATATTAAAGGCGCCATTAAATCCGAAAACCGCGATGATGTCGCGGAAACCGCTCGACGGTCGCCCTCCGGGGCCTAGGATTTAAGGCGCCTTTTTTATTTTTTAAACCTGAAATGCCATATGGAAAAATCTTTTTTTCGGTAAGGCGTCTCCTGCATCAGGTTCACCAACCCCGCCTTTTGGGCAATATACTCGCTTAACAACACCTTTCCCCTTCTGGCATTGGACTTCAAGTGGCAATGGTTCAGTTCATACCCGATGGCCCCCATTAAAACATCCGCCACTTGAAGCAGGTTGGTCTTCTTCGAGTCCTTGGGTTCAATATTTCTAATGATATCGTTGATTATTTTTCCCTTGAATTTCTTCTTCAAACCTCTGTTCAGAATAACTTTCAGTGTGCCAAGGGAGTAGGAGCTATCTCTTTGATCAAGATAAACTATGTATTTATCGTCATTTCCCGCATATGGGCCAAAAGAATGCAAAAGGAACTGATACATAATATCGGTCCTGGGTTTGCCTGCTTTCATCGCAATAAATGTGATAGAGCATATCCTTGTTCTTTATAAGTCTACGACACGGCCACAGGCTTACTTGAAAGCTGTTATTTTATAGAATTATTTTCCGGCCATACCCCCGAACTTCCTTAAAACGGCCAGCCCGTCCTCCTGGCTCTTTTCCGGATGGAATTGAACGGCCAGGATATTGTCCTTCCATATCGCGGAGACAAAGGGCGCGCCGTATTCCGTTGTGGCCAACACCACGTCCTCTTCCTCCGGGACCACATAATAGGAATGCACGAAATAGAAATATTTTTCCCCGCGGCCCAGAAACGGGGAGTCCTTGCAAGGCCGCGCAGCGTTCCAACCCATGTGCGGCACCTTGAGTCCGCCCGCTGCTCCGAATCCCTCGCCTTGAAAGGGGACCACTTTGCCGGGGATGACGTCCAGTCCCTCGGACTCCCCGAACTCAAACCCCTTTGTGAAAAGGAGGTGCAGGCCCAGGCATATCCCAAGAAACGGCTTGCCCTTGGATATCGAGGAGCGTATCACCTCGATTAATCCGGCGCGTCCGAGGTTCTCCATGGCCTCCTTGAAGGCCCCGACTCCCGGGAGGACCAAGGCGGCGGCGTCCTCTATTTTTTTTCTGTCGCTGGTGATAAAGGCTGGACATCCCACGCGCTCAAACCCCTTTTGAACGCTTCGAAGGTTCCCCATTCCGTAATCGATGATTGCTATCATAATTATTCCGTCTCTTTCCTGAACAAGGAAAAGCTGGTGTCCCCTGACCTGGCCACTCTAAACGGCTTGAGGCCTATCTCCGGCAATTCAAGCCTTTCCTTGGAATCGTGTTCGGCTATGGTCCAGCTATCCGGTTTCAATATGGAGCTCTTCCAGATCAAACTCAAAACAGGCTGGTAAAGGCCCTCCCTGTATGGCGGGTCCAGGAAGATAAAATCAAAACTTTTTTTTTGCCTTTCCAGGTCCCGTATGCCGGGCACAACCTCTTTTTTGATTAGAAAAATCGAGGAAGATTCGACGTCATGAGCCCGTATGTTTAATCCGCAAATTTCCGTGTTGGCGGATATGAGCTTACAGGCGGAGGGGCTTGATTCAATGAAGACCGCTTCGCTCGCGCCCCGGCTTAGGGCCTCTATCCCCACGGCCCCGGTCCCTGCGAAGAGGTCAAGAAAAGAAGATTCAATGATGGAGTCGCCGATAATGTTAAAAAGCGACTCCCTGGCCCGGTCCGGGGTGGGCCTGATGGCGTGTCCCTTGAAGCTCTTAAGCCTTCGGCCCTTCAGCTTGCCGGCGATGATCCTCATGCCCGGTTTTTTTCCACCGTGTCCATTGCCATGTCGATCACGTATTGGACGTCTGAATCCTCCATCGTGGGATAGAGCGGCAGGGTGAGAATCCGTTCGGAGAAAGATTCGGCGATAGGGACGGTGCCCACGCTCTCGGAAAAATGCTCCCTGTAATAAGACTGCAGGGTCAAGGATCTGAAGTGGATCGCCAAACCCACCTTTCTTTTCATCATTTCGTTGATGAAATCGTTTCTGGAAATACTGAGACGGTCCGGCTCCAGGGCCAGGACATAAATATGATAGGCGCTCTTTACGTCCTTGCTGACCTCAAGGGACCTGACTTCATGGACGTTTTTAAAGGCCGCGTCGTATTTCGCGCAAATGGCCTTTCTTCTTTCCCAAAAGAGGTCCACCTTCCTTAACTGGTGAATGCCAAGGGCGGCCTGGATATCAAACATGTTGCATTTATAACCCAAGGAGACCTGTTCCCAGTACTTAAAGCCCTCGGTTCCGTACCTTTTCCATGCGTCCCTGGTAATTCCGTGCAGGCGCAAGGCGCGGGCCTCGTCAGCCAGTTTTTCATTGTTGGTGGTCAGCATGCCGCCTTCCCCGGTTGTGATGTTCTTGGTTGCGTAAAAACTGAAACACGTGGCGTCTCCTATAGCGCCTATCTTCCGGCCCTTGTATTCCGCCTCAATGGCGTGGGCCGCGTCTTCAATTATCACCAGGCCATGTTTTTGGGCTATGGCCTGGATCTCGTCCATGTCGCAAGGGTGTCCGGCAAAATGCACTGGGAGGATGGCCTTTGTTTTTTCCGTTACCTTCTCTTCTATTTTGCCGGCGTCCATATTAAGGGTCCCCGGCACCACATCAACAAAAACCGGTTTTCCTCCCAAATGGATTATTTCATTCACCGCGGCTGGAAAGGTTATGGGAGTTGTTATGACTTCATCGCCGGGCCCTATGCCCAATCCGGCCAGGGCAAGCGTAAGGGCGGATGTGCAGGAATAGACCCCGACGGCGTGGGAGCATCCTATGTAACGGCGGAAATCATCTTCAAATTTTTGCGTCTTCGGCCCTAGTGTGATCCATCCCGAACGGAGCGTGTCCACCACCTCATTGATTTCCTCATCGCCAAAGGAGTATTGGTGAAACTTCAGCATTTCCGGCCTGGTCACAGTCATAGGGTAAAATCCTTTTTAATTTTTTCCAGTTCCTCCCGTTTTAATTTAATCTTTTCCGGGGTCCAGGAGTCCGACAATGTGAACCCCATGCTATCAATCATTTCTCTTTGCTCCAGAAAGGCATTCCACTGTTCCACTTTTTCCAGCACTGCCTTTGCAGCCAAATCCTTTATGGCCTTGTCCTTCATGGGTATCCTGGCATAAGTCTCAAATGGCCTCAATGCCGCGGCGCCGAGGTATTCTCTTCCGGCCTCCTCTTTTTTACCGGCGAAGTACAGTCTCCCGGCCTTTTTAAGCTTGTAGTCGATGATTTTGCCCAAAGGGACAGTTTCATATTGGATATCCGGTCCAGGCGGCTTTCTCATTCCGGAGATGGGACGATAATCCCACCGGTTTAATTGGACGCGCCATTTCCCGTCCTCAAAGTCCCAATAATCCGCCCGGCTGAAAATATCCATCCAAATGGTTGTCGTCATCCACTGCACGTCCATATCCACTTGCGTCCTGGCATGTTTCCCGTCAGAACTGATTTGGACCTGGTCCCAGAATTCAAATTTCGAGACCCTGCCCGGGAAAGCGCCACCCACGAATTCATACGCGGGTTTTGTATCTTCAATCCTGGCGCGCATTTCTTCAATGGAGGGAACCGGGACCCTTAAACCGGAAATGGTTACGGTGGTTTCTTTCTCGGCGTATTCCTTCCAGTCAGAAGTCCTCTTCCCTCCGAAATAAACAAATTCCTCAAAAGGGATCTTCTTTTTGTAATGCGCCGTTTGAAATTCATAGACCGTTTTCCAGTCGCTTTTTCTCCTGGCGTTAAGGTAGTCCGCCTCCGCGTCCATCAAAACCGCCGCCCGTTCCAATAAGGATATTTCAGGCAAGGGCTTATCAGCCGCCGGCTTAACAGGCATGGCGCATCTGTTTAATAGCGCCAGCGAGACAGCAATCAGCGGAAAGACCGCGATCAGATGCATTACCTTTTTCTTCATAATAAAATCTCCAATGCAATTTGCTGTTAATTTTTCCGCCTAAAAGCGGCGCTATGAACCTGGGGGCTTTGCCCATTTCTTGCTCGTTACAGGTTTGTACCTAAAAATTGCATTTAGCCGCAGATTAACGCGGATTAACGCAGATTTTTCAATAACTTGCAGCCAATAAGGATTTCACCCTTTAAGTGAAAGATGAAGTCGTAAAAATTCTTTGTTTTATCTGCGTTTATCTGCGTTTATCTGCGGCAAATGAAAAATTTAGGTT
>JACRGO010000008.1 GCA_016212295.1 Nitrospinota bacterium
ATGGGACTGCTTCAAAATTGACAAGTTTATATTTACTGGTTTTCAATTTACCCATAGACCCTAAAATCCTAACTCATTGATTTTGTTGGGTTTTTTAAAATTGATTTGTTGTTTTTTAATTTATGCGTAGGCTCTATTAATCAAAAAAATCTTTTAAAAGCTAAGGAATCGCCGCAAGCGGCGGGGTATTAACCCAAAGCTGCGCAATAAATGCAATTTTTTGGATTTCTCTTTTTATGGTAGCGTTTCTGTATCCGCCGGGGCTTTAACTGTTATAAACCCTATAAATCTTGCTGGGTTATCGGGATATCCAAAAGATTTCTATGGTCAGTATAACCCTGTTGCCGGGGGTTGGGCGTGGGTAGGGCCTATTACTATTGCCTGGCCAGGACATTAACTAAATCATTACCGGTTAAAACAAAAATGGGGTTGGTTGCGCCTTGAATAGTGGACTAGGGGCATTGCGGATTTGTGAATGCGGATTGGCGATTTAAAATCCGAAATCGAAAATGAACTGCCCCCTACTTCAAAAATCCCTTAATAACTTCAGCCATCACGGGATTCATGAGGGTAAGGGCTATAATCATGAGGATAATCATAAAGTTGAACTTCTGATTCAGTTTATCAACCTTCCCTTCCAGTTCAATCCTGAGGGTGTTAATTTTCTCCTCGAATAACTCCTTCGTTAAAAATTCCTTCCTTATCGCGCCGAGCAGTTCATCCTTTGTAACCTTCCACTTATATTCCGTGAAATCGGAAATTACAGCTTCTAGCCCCTTGACAATCTTTCGCGCGCCTTCCTTGCCAAGCCCTTTTTCAAATTCTTCGTATACATCCACGGGTATCGTTGCCGGCATATTATGTCCTCCTTGCAAGTATGTGTTTCCCAAATAAAATCGTATAGCAAAGCCCGTAAACTGTCAAGTGAATCCAAAGTCAATTGACGATCGACAATGGGGAAGTTGCCGGGAACTGGATCGCGGAATGCGGATGCTTCGACAGGGCACAGCACAGGTTTAAAATCCTAAATCGAAAATCTGAAATCAAAAATAATCATTGGCCACTTGCCATTTGGCCATTCGAAATTGACACTCGAAATTGACCATTGACATCCCTCTCATATTGCGGCTAAACTTTAGCCATGAAGAAATCCTTTATCCTTATTCTATATCTTGCCTCCTTCATTCTGTATCCTCCTGCAATTATTTTCGCGGTGGAAGTCACCCCTCGCATATCCGACAGGGAGATTATTGAAGGGCTGGCGGATATTCGTGGTGATATTAAGGAATTAAGGGCAGAGATAAAGGCAAATACAGAGGCTGTAAAACAACTAAGAGAAGACAATACAGATGCTACAAAACAACTAAGAGAAGATATTCGCTGGATGTTTGGGACACTTGTTACTATCGCTGTTGTTGTGCTTGGTTTTATGCTTTGCATGCAGTGGCAGATGTACAGGAGGCAGACCCAGATGGAGACAACCCTTGAGACCCGGAAAGACGAACTTTCATTCTTAAAAAGCCTTATAGAAAAACTTTTACCTCCAAAAGGCGTATTATAACCATAACCTAATATCCTGTCTATCCTATCTCCCTCTAAACCCGGCCAGCACCCAGTTAACGCCCCAGGCAAGGGCCACTGGGCCGAGTCCAAACACCAGAAACCTCGCCATGCTTTCCTTCCATGGCTCAAGATAGAGAGCGGCTGCGGAGAGCCAGAGGAGGGAGGCGGCGATTGCAAGCCGCATTGGACCCGAAATCCCAGGCTCCGTCCGCGCGAAGGCGTGCCTCGCTTCCCGTCCCCTCTCCGTGATGCGGGGCAGGATAAACAGGCCAGCGATTATCAGGGCAAGCATCAAAATTTCAGTTATTCCGGGAATCATAGCGCAACGTTGACGCAACCAAAATAAAATTTCTATCCATTAAAAAATTCGATGCTATTATTATGTTCAGAAATCCACGTTTTCCGCTTGAAATAAAACCAGCGTTGAATGCTTCAAAAGAAATTTATTTTGGTTGCGGCAACGCTGCGCTGTGCGGCTGACTTTTAAAATTTACGCGTAAAACGCAAATGTCTGAACGTAATAATGCCTTAATTTTAAATCTCCCTGGCATAGACTTCGCGCTGCTTCACGCCGTCGGATGGGCCCACTATCCCTTCCTTCTCCATCTTCTCGATCAGCCGCGCCGCGCGGTTGTAGCCTATGCGTAATTTTCTCTGGACCATGGAGATGGAGGCCATGCGCGTGGAGGTGACCAGGGCCACTGCCTCGTCGTAAACAGGATCGTAGTCATCTCCATCCTCCCCTCCGGCGTCTTTCTCTTCCACCCTGGCCTTAAGGATGTCCTTGATGTACACAGGTTTTTGCTGGCGCTTGAGGAACTCCACAACGCGCTTCACCTCCAGATCAGAGACCCAGCAGCCGTGTATCCTTTCCAGCTTTGAGGCCCCTGGCGGATTAAAGAGCAGGTCGCCCTTGCCCAGCAGCTTCTCCGCTCCTATGTGATCCAGGATGGTTCTGGAGTCCACGCGGGATGCCACTTTGTAGGCGACCCGCGCGGGAAAATTGGCTTTGATAAGGCCCGTGAGGACATCCACGGACGGCCGTTGCGTGGCGACGATCAAATGAATGCCTGCGGCGCGGGCCATCTGGGCCAGGCGGGCTATGGAAATTTCCACCTCCTTGGGAGCGGTCATCATGAGGTCCGCCAGCTCATCGATAACGATGACAATGTAAGGCATTGCCTCGCTTGGAGGCTCCAGGGTTTTTTCATCCGGCAATTCCTCGTCCGAAGGCTCCGCGAACCGGTCCTTCAACTCATCGTCTTTTTCTCCAAGCGACCTGAAGAGCAGCTCCTCGCCCTCGTCTTCTTCCTCGCTCCCCCTTTCCTTCGTCTTCTTTTTTTCCTTGACAAGTTTGTTGTAGCCCTGGATGTTCCTAACGCTGTACTCGGACATGGCCTTGTAGCGCCTCTCCATCTCCTCCACCGCCCAACGCAGGGCGGCAGTGGCTTTTTTGGGGTCCGTGACCACAGGCGAGATCAGGTGCGGGATGCCTTCATAAGTTGAAAGCTCCAGCATCTTGGGGTCGATCATGATGAACTTCACCTCATCCGGCTTAGCCTTAAGGAGAATGCTGCATATCATTCCGTTCACGCCCACGCTTTTCCCGGAGCCGGTGGAACCGGCTATTAGCAGATGAGGTATCTGGGCGAGGTCCGCCACAACCGGCTGGCCGGCGGTGTCGTGCCCGATGGCGATGGTCAGCTTGGATTTCGTGTTCTGGTACAGGCTGGAGGAGAGGACCTCCCGCAGGTAAACCGTTTCGCGGTGGCGGTTGGGAATTTCAATCCCCACAACCGCCTTGCCAGGCACAGGGGCGAGGATTCTTACCGTCGCGGCCCTCATGCTAAGCGCCAGGTCGTCTGAGAGGTTCATGATCTTGCTGACCTTGACTCCAGTGCCTGGCTCGTATTCATACAGCGTGATCACGGGTCCAGGCAGGACCTGGGTGACTTTTCCCTGGACCCCGAAGGCCTCGAGTTTCTTCTCCAGTATCTTTGCGTTTATGATAAGCTCTTCCTCGTTCTTTTTCTGGAATTCTTCCTTTGGCGGCGGCTGTTCCAGGAGGGAAACCGGGGGGACTTTATACCTGCCGGTTTTTTCATAAAATGGAAAGGGCTCCTGCATTTCCTTTTTTCCTTCCCGGCGGGATTGCTTGTCCTGGGAGTCGTCAGTGTCCCGAATGATCCTTGGTCCGGACGCGGATTCTTCAAGTTTATCTATTAATTTGGAGGGAAGATCATCTTCCTCATCCAGGGAGCCGCCCTCTTCGCTCAGCCGCGCCCTCTCTTCTGTCCGATGTTTCCATTGCTCCCTCTTCTCCTCGATGATTGCCGCCAATCTCTCGGACCCGGTGGAGAAGATATCAAAAAACATCTCCTTTGCGGCAAGGAAAAAATGGCCGGCAATGCGAAGTAGCGCGAGCATGACCGTTTTTATGACTTCCACGGTGACGTTGAGAGAGAGCCGCGTTGTCATCATCAGGGAAAGATAAAGAAGCGTGGCCACAAGGATGTAGGAGCCCGCCTTGTTCAGATACCCCACGAAGAGGGAGGAGAGGAAGAGTCCGGCCATGCCGCCCGGCTTGGCCCCCTTTCCGAAAAATGGGTCTTCCTGAAAATAAAGCGCGAACAGCGCGCAAATGGAAAAGGTGGTAAGGGTCCAGATAAGGCCGGAGCGAAGGAAGTAACCCAAGGACCTCAACCGGATAAATCCCCAGGAAAGGACCAAAAAGAACGCGGCAGGGAGAAAGGACGCGCCCCCGAAAAATTGGACAAGGCTTTCAGATATATATGCTCCGATGATCCCGCCGTAGTTATGGACCTTTGCCTTGCCCGCTGAGGCAAGGCCCCGGTTAAAGGAAGGGTCGGAGGGGCTGAAGCTCGTGAGACTTACAAAGGCGAGCACCGCCGCGCCAAAAAAAAGCACGCCGAGAAATTCCCTGAAAAGCTTCTTCTTGAAGGACGCGGTGTCGTCCCTGGGGGAAAGTATTTTGTTCCTTGGACGCATGGTATAAACCGGTCTGAAGGTGAGAGCAGCTCAATTACTAAGTTATTAGTAACTAATTTCCGTTGAAAAAGTCGATCTGGCATGGCGCGGCCTTTGGCCGCAACCAAAATTTTTTAACCACAGATTCCGCAGACGGCACAGATTAAATTATTTTTTATAAAATCTGTGCCGTCTGCGGAATCTGTGGTTAAAAATGCTTTTAAAAACTTTGCTAAAAAAACAAAGTTTTATAAGTTTGCAGTACAGAAATGTAATTCTGTGCGGAGCGAAGAATCTCATAAAATCAACGATCTACGAGACCCTTCACTTCGCCCTGAGTTCCTATGCGCCTAAGCAGTTATATAATTATAGTATTACCGGCGCGAAAATCCAAGCCGCCAAGGTAAAAGGAAGGTGAAGGCCGCTTACAATTTTCGACACTTCCGGAAAAATCCATGGAGTCTGCGGCATTTCAACTGACATAACGGCCGGAATAAATCATTGCATGGGGCGTAAGCAACTGGGCCTGAATGGATTATCGGACCGCGGAAGGATCACCAGGCTTAATATACACTTGACTTTCCAATGGGGTATCTCTTATATTTATAGCCTTCTCAAGAAATCGTCACCAAAATTTTTTATCAAGGCACGGAGGTGGGCTCATGATTGAGGAAAGCAAAAAAGCTGAAGAAAAGATACCTTACTGGCAGGTTTTTTATGACGACATCATGCTGCTCTTTTTTCTGAGCGCGGCCATCACCTTTATATCGTTCACGGTGTGGGGGCTCATGGAAATCGGCAACACGCCGGTAATGCCGGATTATACTTTTTAGCAAGGAGACCAGTTAATGGCAATCACGTCACCTGAGAGACTTTGGTGGAAGCAGCCGGTGTGCGGCCAGGAGAAGCTATGGATATCCATAGCCCTTGTATGGTGCATATTCATTACAGCTATCATGCCTTACTGGCATTTTTTCGGGAAACAGAACCCTTCCCAGGAATACTACAGGGTCTCCCCGGTCAAATACGGCGCCATAGTGGATAAATTCACCGCGAAGCACAAAGTCGGGGAAGAGGCCGGGATTCCAGTGGTTGATCCTCCGCCCGGGGACATCTTTATCGCCGGAAGCCAGTTCGTATGGCATCCTATCCTAAAGCTCAAGTCAGGCAGGACTTACAGGCTGCACCTTTCCTCAACGGACATGGTGCACGGATTTTCAGTCTATCCAATGAACATGAACTTCATGGCCGTGCCGGACATGGATTATGTCCTGACGATCCAGCCGGATAAAGCCGGAGAGTTCTTCATAATTTGCAATGAGTTCTGCGGCGGCGGACACCACACCATGACCGGAAAAATAATAGTGTCATAAGGAGATATAGCTATATGGAAGATTTTCGCGTATGCCCGGCCACCGGTTTGAAAGTCCATAAACCGGCGGAGCTTCTTATAAAAATAAACGCGGTCACAGCCATTGTCTTTATCCTGATAGGCGGACTGATGGCCTTGCTGCTGGCGCTGACGAAGATACCCGCCATTCACCTTCTCCCGTCCGATCTCTTCTACCGCTTCCTGACCCTGCACGGCATAGCCATGCTTGTGGCCTGGATAATCTTCTTCGAGGCGGCCATTCTTTATTTCACCTCCGCGGTGCTTTTGAACTGCCGTCTGGCCGCGGTGAAGGTGGCGTGGCTGGCCTATGGCCTGATGCTCGGCGGGGCGCTCATGGCCGCTGTTGAGATCCTCATAGGAAACGCTGATTGCATGTTCACCTCCTATCCCCCGCTTCAAGCGCACCACCTTTATTATCTGGGGGTCATCCTTTTCGCGGTAGGGGCGATACTTGTTTGCTGCGTCTTCTTCGGGACGCTGGCGGTCGCGAAGCATGAAAAGACCTACGAAGGGTCCTTGCCTCTGGTGACCTTCGGCGCGGCAGCGGCGGCAATCATAGCCATAGTCACCCTGGCCCACGGGGCCATTATATTCGTTCCCACCTGGCTCTGGGCCCTTGGGGTCATCCAGCATATCGACGCCCCGGCCTATCGCCTTATCTTCTGGGGCTTCGGCCATTCCTCACAACAAATTAACGTCTGCGCCATGGTTGCCGTGTGGTATTTAATCGCCGCTGTTACCGTGGGCGCGAAGCCGGTGAACCAGAGGGTTTGCCGCACGGCCTTTGTGTTGTACATTCTATTTATAGATATCGCGTCGGAGCATCACATCCTGGTTGACCCCGGATTCAGCGCAGCTCATAAGGCATGGAACACCGGGTACTTCATGCACCTTGCGGTCCTGGCCAGCATGATCCACGCCCTGGCCGTTCCATCGGCGATAGAGATCGCATTGAGAAAAAAAGGGCACACCCAGGGGTATTTCGAGTGGCTGAAAAAGGCCCCGTGGGGCAATCCCTCCTTTTCCGCCATGGTCTGGTCAATCGCGGGCTTCGGTTTTCTTGGAGGGATCACCGGCGTGACCTTCGGCACTGAGCAGATCAACATCATAGCGCACAACACATGGAGGATCACCGGGCATTTCCACAGCACGGTCGTGGCAGGCACCACAATGTCCTTCATGGGGCTTACTTATATAGTTCTGCCCCTCATCTTCAGGAAGGAGGTCGCTTTCCCTAAACTGGCGAAATTTCAGCCTCACGTCTTCGGGGTCGGCATCTGGACCATGGCCATCTTCATGATGTTCAGCGGCTCCTTCGGCATGCCGAGGCGGCATTGGGACATCACATTTTCCGACGCGGCGTTCTCCATACCCTTTGATCAGACCGCCATGATGGCCCTGCATATATTCGGGGTCGGGGCCATAATAGCCGTGATCGGAGGGGGGATGTTCGTGCTTGTGTCAGTGGCGACCCTTTTAATCGGAAAAGATATCAAGTAGAATATAGCGATTCAAAAATTTCAACGAGAGAGGGGGTGGAAAAAGCAATGGCAGGAAAAAACGGACATGAATTCGAAGCGCCTGGTTCATTTGTATTGATCATGACTTTTTTCGCGGTCTTCGTTCTGGTGTACCTCTTGAACTGGAAATACCTGAGCGACCTTTGGCCCATTAATTAGTTTTCAGATAAATAGCTATTTATCGGGAGGGGGGGAAACCGGTTCCCGCCCCTCCTATTTTTTAATACCGTTGGTCAATGACTAATGACCAATGGCTTCGCCTGAAGGGCTATAAGGTTCTCTTCATTGGGTGAACACGCTATGACCAAAATGTCTTTATTAAACGCAAAGGGCCGGTTCGACGACGTGATGCGGTATCTTACGCTTCTAAAGATCCGGATCGCCCTCCTCTTCGTGTTCACCGCCGAATCCGCGTATATCCTGACCGTCCGAAAGGACGCTTCCCTGTCCGTTGCCCTCTTTCTTGCCTTGTCCACCATGCTTGCATCCATGGCCGGCGGGGCCTTGAACCATTATTTCGACCTCGATATCGACGGCAAAATGAAGCGCACCAGCCTTCGCCCCTTGCCCATGAAGATGGTGAAAAATCCCTCCCTGGTGCTGACCATTGCCCTGGCCCTGCTGGGCCTGTCAATGGGGATATCCTCTTATTTCCTTAATTACACGGTCTCCTTTCACCTTTTCGGCGGGGTGTTTTTCTACATTGTTATTTACACCCTGTGGCTGAAAAGGAGGTCATGGGTCAATATCATCGTCGGAGGACTGGCAGGCAGCTTCGCGGTTTTGGCAGGGGGCGCCTCCGCCACGCCTGACCTCTGCGTTCCACCGGCGCTGATGGCGATAGTGCTTTTCCTCTGGACCCCGTCCCACTTCTGGAGTTTCGCCATAGTCCATAAGGAGGACTACCGGAGGGCTGGAGTGCCGATGCTCCCCTTGATAGTGGGGGACCAAAAAACAGCGGTCTATATTTTCGTCAACACCCTTTTGCTCGTTTTCTTCTCCCTGCTCCCGGCGCTTATGGGATATCTCGGCTTCATCTACTTTTTCGCCGCGCTTGGCGCCGGCGCTTTTTTTCTTTACAGAAACGTCCAGCTTCTGAGAGATACCTCTCCCGCGATCGCATGGTTGAATTTCAAGGCGTCCATGACCCACCTTTCCATCATTTTGATGGCGATCATTTTCGACATTTTCCTGCTGCCTTCAAAGTAGATACATACTCGCCTATTCCTATAATTTATAAGATTGATGGAAACAGTATCGTGTTAAAAATAAAGGCCCTTTTGCCTGTTTTCCTGTCCGGCCTCCTCCTTTTCCTTGCGCCAAAGGAAGGATCAGCGGCTTTTTCCCGAGGAGACCAGAAAAAAATCTATCTAAACGCCCTCCGCGCCCCTAACGACGCCTTGGGAAAGAATATAGGCGATCATGGTTTCATCGACCAGGACGGCAAGAATTTTGAGCTAAGTGAATTCATCGGGAAACCATTCATAGTGGCCTTCATCTACACCTCCTGCCCGGACGTCTGCCCGAACATTCTTTCAGCCCTGGTGGATGTGGTCCGAAAGGCGGGTGACCGGTTCGGCAGGGATTTCAGGATCCTGGCCATCGCCTTTGACGTGGAAAACGATAAACCGGAGGCGCTGAGGAATTATGGAGAAAGTTTCACCAGGGATTTCGACAACTGGAAATTCGCCACCATGAAAAGCAGCGCCGACATGCGGAACTTCGCGGACAGGTTCGGCTTTGTCTATGCCAAGACAAGCCGTGGATACGACCACCTGAGCATGGTTTCCGTGGTGGGCGGGGACGGGACCCTGATGGCGCATTTTTTCGGGGAGCAATTAAAACCGGAACCGGTCCTTGCGGCCCTGGATCTGAAGGTCCCGGTCAAACTGGATTTAAACGCGCTGTCTTTAATGGACAAGGTCCTCTTTTTCTGCTCTTATTACGACCCGGCCTCGGGAGACTACAAGGTGGATTATGTCCTCCTGGGGCAATTCGCGCTCCAATACATATTAATCACCGTGACTGTTATATTTTTCGCCCGGAAAAAGATATCCTGGGTTATTAAAAAATTGTTTTTCTTCAATGCGGGTAAAAAAATATGATCCATTCTTTTTTGTTGCCGTTCATCGGAATCATTATGATGTTGGGGGCCGGTTTCATCGGGGGCTTTTATGAATATGCCACGGCGTATGATTTGGCCGGCAGCCACCCTTTGACTTCGGACAAGAAAAAAAGGTTTTTCGGGAAAATGCTGCAAATATCGCTGATAATGGGGGGGCTATACCTGATTGTGGCCTACATGGATATTCTTCTGGCGGCTTTGGCCTACTTCTACGCGGAATACGGCTTCCCTAGGATAGTAAAATCCAGGTATGAGAAATTCTTCGCTGCCGCCAAGGAGCAAGGGAGCCAGTAAGTTATATTTAACCAAAGCTACAAAGAATAAACAAAAGTTATTTTGGACATTCAGCGCTTGTAGTTTGAAATTTATTTGTCATTTGCGATTTGTCATTTTGTTTTCTCTGCTGCCCCCTGATATCTGATCCCTGCCCCCTGCAGCATCACCTGTCAATCCTGCTCCTCCTCGCCGTTTTCCATGGACTCGTCTATGCGGGAAAGCCGCAAGAGGGCTATCTGTTCCGATATCAGTCCCAGGGCGAAAATGAGAGAGGCCAGGCTTAAGGCCAGGACCATTGGATTGGTCAGGCTGTGCCTCTGAAAGACCACGCGCAGAACGGTATAGGCCAAGCCAGGGGCCAGGATGGCCATCCCCATGGGAAAAAAAACCTTCATCGGACTGAATAGGCTTATGATCTTGACCATGATGGCTAAAAACTGGGCTCCGTCCTTCATGATTTTAATCTTGCTTTGGCCCACGCGTTTATGCGCCGTGATGGGGACGTACTTGACTCCATAACCCGCTTTGAATAACGCCAGGGTAAGGGTGGAGGGCGATGAAAAACCATTTGGCAAAAGATAGGCGAAGCCAATGGCCAATTTGCGGTGTATGGCCCTGAACCCCGAGGTGAGGTCCTCCACCCGGCGGTCTACCAGATATGTCGCCAGAGCGCAATAAACCCTGTTTGCCAGGGACCGGTGGAAAGAGCCTTGCGTCCTGAAATTCCTTGCCCCCACCACCATGTCGTATTTGTCCATCGGGGCCAGGAGAAGCGGGATTTCTTCCGGGTCGTGCTGCCCGTCCCCGTCCATGAAAACCAATCGCCGCCCCAGCGCCGCCCGTATTCCGGATTTGACCGCGGCCCCGTTTCCCCGGTTATATACATGGCTCACCACCCTGGCCCCTGCCTCTTCGGCAATCCGGCCTGAGCCGTCCACCGAGCCGTCATCCACCACCAGGACCTCGTATTCCGGGAATTTTTCCCTGACGGCCCGGACCACGGACCCTATCACCCCTGCCTCATTATAGACCGGGATTACCACCGTGACTTCATATATGGACCGTTTTTGTTTCGGCATACGCTCTATCTTAACCTATTTTCCCGCCCCGGAAAATCCTCTATACTAAAGAACTTAGCGCCCTTCTGGCTATAAAAAGAAACCTACCACAACGTTAGGCAGTTTTGCTTCAGGCGGAATTGGAATTTCTCTCTTTGAAATAAGCTGCAATGGGTTTTTCAACGATTGTCCCCTGAATTTGGAGGATGCCAGACATATTGTGGGAGAATTTGTCGAGCATTACAATACGATCCGGTTGCATAGCGCAATAGGTTATGCCTGAGTTATCGTTTTGCTCCATCATTATGAACCGCCCTGTTAGTGCGTGACCGAAGGAAATCCCTTTAGGGAGAGCCGCATGCAGGGTGGTGCGGGGGCTGGGGGCCAAACACCCCCGGCTACCCGATTAGGCGGCTTTTCGCTATGAAAGCACTGCCTGTTTATCTGCTTGCGCGCGATGTGCGCTGACAGCCAAAGTATCGTCCAGTTCTGGCACAATAATCTTGCTATGCCTGCCCGTAGGCTTTTGCCAAGAATTTCTCTTCCTGAATTATCTGGCAATGCAAACCAATGATTACCACTGCCGCAAAAATCAAAAATATGAGCGCCCCATTTATCAGAAAAGTCCCAATGAAGTAAAGGTCAATGAAAATGAAAATCGGATTTCTGGAAACAGCAAAAATCCCAGTTGTGATGAGTTCACCCTGCGTTTTCTCGTCAATTCCTGCGCGCCAAGAATCTCTGAAAGAAACCAAAGCCATATGAAGATGATGAAGGCGATAATTACCGATGCAACCCCGGTGAGTTTTGCTGGCATTGTATCAATCAACTGCATATCTAAAGGCGTGGGGAAAAGCCGAAACTCTGTGTGGAGCGCATACAAAAGCACTTCAACAATCCAGACTATCAGTCCCACGAAAAAGGAGAGTTCCACGATGCGTTGGAGATCTTTCTTTCCAACGCCTGGTTCGCAAGCCGCCTTTGGCGGCGAAGCGAAACAGTGCGGAGGAACCGGAGGGTCAACTCGTTGTTAGCCCGATTGCCTGGTGATTTTTTCCTGTTCCGTCCATTTCCACGCACACCAGATAATTAGAACCATACACGCGACTTCAATTGTTGCGAAAAATACATAAGAGACACTCGTGTTTCCACCGCCAATAACCCAAAGAATAGTTATTGCGCCTGCGATGATATTTGCCCAGCGATTTGCTTTGTATTTCAGGAACCGGGACAGGACAATCATCGCAATCGGAATCTCCAGCAGTATTGAGAATACCAACAACATTCCTTGTGTTGGCTTCATCGCTATCATTTCCTCCAAGGTCCCAGGATTCAGAAACCCGACGATGTCCGCAAACACCATGTTAAACATTACGAATACCCAGAGTGTTGAGAGCCTTACCTTTATGTCTTCCATAAGAATTTCCTTTGTCACATGGAGGGCTAACGTTTCAACTAAGCCGCGCCGCCACGAACACCACCACGAAGTGCGCCGCTGACCGGCGTCGGCTTGAGTGCATTGTTGGGCTGCGGCGTTAAACAAAACCCCGACCAGTAAACACACGGGATTCCCCACCAGCGGCACTACCAAACTGCATTGTTGCCCCAGACCTGGCGCGCCACTGGACGTTACGTTTTTATCAATGCCTTTGGCCGGGCTTGGTGCTGCCTGGCCGAAGCCACTGAACTTGATGAGTTGATGCTACTTGAACAAAGCGCACCAAGCCACACTTGCTCAACTCTTTTGTTGACCACCGTTTGGTCTATCGCCACAGCGGTGATGAACGGAGTTGCATTTGTTTAATTCACTCGTGGCCCTTGCCGAAGCAAGACCACACGCGAGCGCTACAACGTTGAATCACGCACTGCGCATGACAGAGAACTTATCTTTCGCTCTTGCCGCCCAACGTAGAGGTGACCGGCGCTGCGCGGCTTCATCGCGCAGCGTCCAGAGAGCGAAGCGAACGAGGTCGACCGCCGGGTTATACGTCACTGTTTGATTGGCTGCATTAGGTGGGCAATGGCACCGGTAGGGTCTGCAACAATGCAAACTCGGCCAACGTCGGGAACCTCATGCGGGGGTACTACAACAGTTCCACCAAGCAGAGGCGCCTGCTTCGCGCATTCATCGATGTCTTCCACGGCGATATAGGAATGCCAGAATGACTCGCGGCTTGGTGTCTCCGGTGTTGGATTCATCATTCCAGCAACATCCTGACCTTCCTTCTGAAACAACGTGTAGGTACCGAACTTCCCGGCATCTACTTCCTTGCGCGTCCAGCCAAAAAGCTGACTGAAGAATGCTCCACTTCTTTTCTGGTCTGGAGTGACTAGCTCGTGCCAGATAAATGGACTTTGGTCTGTCATAGGGCCTCCGTCAGTGTGGATTGAGACGTATAACAGGGCAATAAGTGGAAAGTTTCCATGATATTGCCCGCTATGGATGGAAAGATTTTCCGCTTATTGCGATATCAGGAGTAAAAAATGGAAAATAAACGAAAATTCAAACCCAACACTTCCCTCAAACTCATGGACCAAGTTCGAGAGGTATTGCGTTACCACCATTACGCCATTCGAACCGAGACCACCTACTGCCAGTGGATACTGCGCTACATCCATTTTTTCGGTGGAAAAACACACCCAAAAAAACTGGGCGCTACCGATGTGGAAAAATTTTTATCCCACTTGGCCACGCAGGGACAGGTCTCCGCGTCCACTCAGCGCCAGGCATTAAACGCCCTTATCTTTCTCTATCGCGAAGTCCTGGATATATCCCTTGAAGAAAAAATTGCTCCAGTCCGCGCAAAAAAGCAACCTCGTCCACCGACCGTACTGACCCAGGAAGAAACCCCGTTCCTTCTCCGTGAGATCAGCGGGACCCACGCCCTTATGGCTAAACTACTTTACGGCTCCGGCCTTCGCCTCATGGAGTGCATAAGACTTCGCATCCAGGATATTGATTTCGGCCAAAACAACATTTTTGTCCGTGCCGGCAAGGGCGGAAAGGACCGAACAACCATCCTGCCGAAAAACCTTCGCGAGGAACTTCAAATACACGTCAAGCGCGTTATTGAGCTGCACCATCGCGATGTGGATGAGGGCTTCGGGAAAGTGTATATACCTCCGGCTTTGGCCCGCAAATTTAAAAACGCGGAGAATGAAACCCGTTGGCAATACGTCTTCCCCGCTAAAAAAAGGTCCGTGGACCCAAGATCAGACCGTGAAATGCGGCATCACGTATTGGAATCCGGGCTACAAAAAGCGGTCAAAGCCGCCTCGGACCGCGCTGGAATCCAAAAACGTGTGGGCTGCCATACTCTCAGGCACAGTTTCGCAACCCATATGCTGGAAAACGGCGTAAATATCCGGGTCCTTCAAACGTTGCTGGGGCACGCCGATGTCAAAACCACGGAAATTTATACCCATGTCATGCAACGCGATATTGATGGTCTTCAAAGTCCGCTGGACCGGTTGAACGATTAGGTAACGGGAAAAAAATATCTATCTCACCCCCCCTTCCGGGTAAATTATCCATCGGATGAACTACCCCGCCGCAAGCGGACGGGGTATTAACCCAAAGCTGCGCAATAAAAAAAATAATAAAATACTCCCAAAAACAGGGGAAGTCAATAACAAAATAACATAACAAAATAAAAACAGCCGCCCATTGCGAAACGGCGTTAGCGAGTGCTTCATTGCGGGCAGTTTTTCATGTAGCCCATCACTTCATTCGTAAAAACAATAACGTCATCGAGGCGGCGCTCAATCACATCCTTCATGACTCCAACATCAAACTCCTGATACTCGTGGACAAGGATATTGCGGAAACCGACCATCCCCTTCAGCTTGCCCGCAATCTCCCGCGTGATGACATGCTCCGCCTCAAGAATGCCGAAACTTTCCTTGCTCTCCTTGGGGAGTCCGAGTTTTCTCTTTTTAATGACATGATTCGCCAAATCAATCGCCTGCTCCGCTATCCTTTGAAGATTGGCCGCGATGGCGTCCTGCTTCATGTAATCTTCCTCGAACGGCGCCTCGGAAGGCATTGCGTAATATAATCGTATCTGCCTGACGCATCGTTCGATGCTCTCTTTTTTATTCAACACCACGTCCATCAACAGAGTATCCTCCCGCTCCGCATGACCTCCCGCAGAATGCCGGAGCGCTCTTCATTCAACTTCTGGTATAGCGACATGGCCGTCATCTCGAAGCAATCCACAGGATAATCCCCGGTTTTGTATATAACCCTTCCTTCTTTGATAATTTCATGCTGGAAAACAGTATTCGCCATCCGCAGGTTGACTAAATCGATGGTTCTTCGCAAGGCGGTTTCAAGGGCATGGCGGCATGGGCTCATCGCTAGGTTTTTAACGGATTTAGCCCCGTGAGGCGGCAAAAGAAGGGCAATGTCCACATCGCTGCCGCCGCCCTCCCCGGCCGTTCCGTATGTCCCGAAGAGATAAACCGCTTCCACATCGGAATAAAAATCCAGGATTATTTTCACTATAACGGTGGTCTCGTTAACATCCATTTCTTTTCCTTTTAAGAAATCGCAAAATCTTAGCATATCGCCATACCTAAAGAAAGTTCAGTTTGAGTAAATCAATCCCCTTATATTTTACACCCCTCCCGAATTCCTTTATAATAGGGCAGTCAGCTCTCTTCTCATTCCCTTTCGCGAGGCATTCAGGTTAATGTTCTTTTTTCCACGATTTCAGCTTCCAAATCTCAATTGCCAAATAACACCTAAATTTTTCATTTACAATTACAAGGAAAAGGCGTAACCAAAAGATTCATATATTAGGAAGCCAGGAAGGCAGGAAAAAACTTTCTAAATGAAAAATTTAGGTAACAAATAAATCCCGATAACCAAAATTTCAAGGAACAAACAAGGAAACGGAATTGTTTTGGACATTCGGTAACTGTAATTTTTAATTTCATGGAGCTATCAGCGTGGTCTTTCAGGAACACCAGAAGAAAATAACAGAGCAAATCAGCACCGCCATCAAGGAGGAATTCCAGCAGGACTTTCCCCATGAATCCATGCGCCTGGAAACCCCGCCGGACCAGGAAATGGGGGACTTGGCCTTCCCTTGTTTCCCCTTGGCGAAAATTCTTAAACTACCCCCTCCAAAAATCGCTGCAAGGCTGGCGGACAGGATGGCCTCCAGTCCTGAAATCGAAAAGGCCGCCGCCCACGGCGGTTACCTTAACCTCTTTTACAACAAAAGCGGATTCATTGAAATGACCCTGCGGGAGATCCATGAAAAAAGGGACGCATACGGGAACACGGCTATAGGGAACGGGCAAACCATCCTCATAGAATACTCCTCCCCGAACACCAATAAGCCCCTGCACCTCGGCCATTTAAGGAACAACACCCTGGGCATGGCCTCCGCTAATCTGCTGGACGCCATGGGATATCGGGTCATCAAGGTCAATCTGGTTAATGACAGAGGGGTGCATATCTGCAAATCCATGCTGGCATACCAAAAATGGGGAGGAGGGGAAACCCCTGAGTCCACCGGGACCAAGGGGGACCATCTTGCGGGGAAATATTATGTTCTCTTTGAGACGAAATTGAAGGAAAATCCGGACCTTGAGGAAGAGGCCCAGGCGTTGCTGCATAAATGGGAGAGCGGCGACGAGGAGACTCTTTCCTTGTGGAGAAGGATGAATGAATGGGTATACCAGGGTTTCAGGAAGACCTATTCCCGCATGGGGACGGCCTTTGACAAATGGTATTTTGAAAGCGACACCTACCGCCTTGGCAAGAAGCTCGTCCTGGAGGGGCTGGGAAAGGGCATTTTTTACAGGCGCGAGGACGGGGCGGTGGAGATTGATTTAACCGGGCATGGCTTTGACAAAAAGGTGCTCCTTCGGCCCAACGGCACGGCTGTGTATATGACCCAGGACCTGGGCACCGCTAAACTGAAATACGAGGATTACGCCTTTTCCCGTTCCCTCTATGTGGTGGCCAATGAACAGGACTACCACTTCAACGTATTGTTTAAAATCCTGGAACTGCTAGGATTCGAGTGGGCCAAGGGATGCGTCCATCTTTCCTACGGCATGGTGGAACTCCCGGAGGGAAAGATGAAGTCCAGGGAGGGGACTGTAGTGGACGCGGACGATCTCCTGGATGAGCTGAAGTCCCTGGCCAGGGAGGCCATCCTGGAGCGGCGCTCAGATTTTGAAGAAGGCGAGTTGGAACGCCGCGCGGAAGAGATAGGCCAGGGGGCGTTGAAGTTTTATCTTTTGAAGGTAAACCCCAGGAACAACATCCAGTTCAATCCAAAGGAAGCCATTGCTTTTGAAGGGGCCACCGGGCCATACATCCAATATTCCCACGCCAGGATACAAAGCATTTTAAGGAAGGCCGGGGACCTTTCCTTCGATTCCCTGGACCTGTCCGCGCTTGGCAACAAGGAAGAGTTTTCCCTTGCCAGGCAGTTATATAATTTCCCGATGGAGATTCAAAAGGCCGCCGAGGAGTATAATCCAGCCAGGGTTTGTGAAGCCGCCCTGCAAATCGCCAGGGAACTGAGCAAATTCTATAAGGAGCGCCAGGTCCTGAAGGCCGAGAGTGATGAACTGCGGACCGCCCGCCTTTTTTTAATCCACTGCGTTGCCCTCGCGCTTAAAAAGGCCCTGACCCTTTTAGGCATCCAGGCGCCGGACAGAATGTAGAGGCCATTGACAGAGCCCAACGCCTCGCGTCCGCGGGGCCATAAAGGCCTGAGTGTTCTATTGACGGATGATTTGGAAATCCATCAATAACCACGAAATTCACGAAGCACACGAAAAAAAATTAATTGCTGAATAGGATCGTTTGAAGTGAATGCCGAAGGCCAGGACTCATTACTTTCCGCATCCTTCTTCGCGGAAAGAAATGAGTCTTTTCCCTTCGTGTCCTGTGCTACAAACTTATAAAACTCTGTTTTTTAGCACAGTTTTTCATGCAACGCATTGAAAAGTAAATTCGAAATCCGAACAGCGAAATCCTAAACAATATCAAAATCCAAAGGCTCAAATTTCAAAACCCAGGCCAACGTGGTTTGGTATATTGAAAGCTGGTTATTCGGATTTTGGTTGCGGCCAAAGGCCGCGCCATGCATGAATATGTCAAAATATAAGTGTATTTCTAATTGACTTAATTATTATTTTGTGTTTGAGTAGAGAAAACCTGATTATAATTTGCTAGCCTGGACAACAAAAGCACCAACAATAGACAAGGAGGAGCCGCAATGGGCTTTCTGAAAAATCTCTAATGTCCATGAAAACAAAAGAAGGAGAACCTCTATTATTATTTTAATAAACCAATGTAAAAGCAAATTCCTATCAAGTTCTACTCCGTTCACCGTTCTACTTTCCTTGTCGAATGGCACCTACAACGTCGGTTATAGTGAGTCTACCAGCCTTGCTGGCATTGATCCCGGGAGCCTTCATGTCACCGTGACAGCTTATGATTGCATGCCCGGGGGAACAACCAGGACCTACACTAATACCGAGGGGCTGGGCTCGCGGAATGCCACAGCCTTGACCGGTACTCTTCCCGGCGCCGGCGCTGCCGGCATGGCCCTTAAAGGAAGCCGGACCTATAATGCGGCGGGCCTCTCTGGCAACGATCCCACTCCTCACCAACTCGCGACCTGGACCGAAACCTGGGAGTTGCTCCCCACTTTCCAGGATGGCGCCACCGAAAAACCCAAGCCCAAGCTTGTTGAAAACGACTGTTCTTTTTCGCCACCGGCGCCAGGCTCGATCATTGGCTGCGAGAACCAGAGCCTGGGCACGGCCACCCCCTCGGCGGCTTCAGGCTTTCTGATTGCGTCGGAAGACGGCCGGTTGGTGTACGAATTCGATGCCGGCGGATTTCATGCCAGAACCCTCAACGCACTGACCGGGACGGCGGTGCTGAGCTTTACACACGACCCCAAAGGCGGATGGCTGCTCAGCGTGGCGGACGGCAGCAACAACGTCACGACGTTCAACCGCAACGCACAAGGCAAACTCACTACCATTGCCGGCCCCTACGGACAAATCTCTGTGGCGACACTGAACAAGCAGGGCTACATCACCAGCCTGAAAGACCCCGCAGGCAAATCCATCAAGGCCAAATACTCCCCCAAGGGCCTGCTCACTGCCTTCACCAACGCCCGTGGCATGGCTTCCAGATTGACTTACGATGCCCAGGACCGTTTGCTGAGTTACGGCAATATCAAATACGGCTATAGCGCCAATGGCGAGGTGAATAGCCGCATAGTGGGCAGAGATAAGATCACGTTCGAGTACAACCTCCGGGGCAACCTGGCAGCGGCCGTTTTCTGCCCTCGGGCGACCGCATTGACTATCTGGTGGATGGCTCCGGCAAGCGCGTCGGCAGGAAAGTCAACGGCCGCCTGCAACAGGCATTCCTGTACCAGAACAGCCTCAAGCCGATTGCGGAATTGGATGGCTCGGGCGCCATCGTCAGCCGCTTCGTTTACGCGACCCACGTCAATGTTCCCGATTACATGATGCGCAGCGGCATAACCTACCGCATCATCACCGACCGGCTTGGCAGTCCCAGGCTGGTGGTCAACGTGGCCGACGGGTCGGTGGCCCAGCGCCTGGATTACGACGAATTCGGCAACGTGCTGCAGGATACCCAGCCCGGATTCCAGCCGTTCGGGTTTGCCGGGGGCCTCTGTGACCGCGACACTGGACTGGTTCACTACGTCGCTCGGGAATTTGACACTAAAGCCGGCCGCTGGATGTCACGTGACCCTATCCTGTTCGCAGGCGGAAGTATGGTCCAATCGCTGGGAACGTGCTGCTGCTCACTTGGAACGTGCTGCTGACTGGGTAAAAGGCCAGATCACTTCAGTCAAAGTTGGCCCGGTATCGTTTTCAACCACTGACCCCAAGGCTACCATTGGTGCCGAGGTCGGAGTTGCTGGCGGAATCGAGGTTTCGGCTGAAGCTTCTGTCGAAGTCCTCACCACGGGTGGCACCGCGGACGACTTGCTTAAGTTTACTGTTTCGGGAGAGGTAAAACAGTCGTTCCTGTCCAAGCTCCCGTTCATTGGCGGGTGCTTTAGCAGGAAAATTGAGGAAGTGCATACCGCTGGGGTAAATCCAGAATTGGTTGACAGCATGAACACCAATGTAAATAAATATAACCTGGTAGCAGAAGATAACTGAAAAAGGCTGACGGCAAGCCCATCGACTCCCAGGCGTTTTCATATAGCATTTATGGTGCGGCTGCTAAAGGGTAACGCCGTTCCTGGGCCATTGGCCGGATTTCCGCGGCAAGGTGGAAGCGCGAATTTTTCAACCGTTTTCTGGAGCGCGGCATGAAGGGAATGCTGATCCATACGGTCATGGTAATCGCCCAAGGCGTTGACCCCCACGCCCCGGCCGTGGCCCGCAAGGCGATGAAAAGCTCCCCGGGATATGATGAGTATTATCCGGATTTCCGGGTCGTGCGTGAGTGGGAGCCGTTCGTTTCCGGCGGCGTCCGGGGCGAGATACGGGTGAAGGGCTTAAGGGGAGAGTACGTCGTGGCGGAAGCCGCTGCCCCCTTCCATGGCGAAACCGCCGATGCCATTCTCTCCCTCAAGGCGTTATTGCACGAGTCCGCCATGGCCACGGTCGGGCGGTACGGCTCCCTTGACCTGAGGGAGGAGTTCACGTTTTATTGCGTCACCGAATATGGAGACCTTGAGCGGGAAGTCGACGAAAGCCGTTTGCTTATCACGCAGCTCGTCAAGGACGAGACGGCGACCCTTACGGATTTTGAAACCGACAGCGCTTTCACCGGCTCTGTCAGGTACGAGCCTGACGATCTGGCGGTGATCGACTGGGACGGCGCCGTCCTTTTTGACCGCAATGGCGAGTTCGACGATGAAATCGCGCTTTTGGAACTTGCCAACGTCCAGCTTCTCTCCCTGCGTTCCCTGGACGGCACGTTGTCGCGGGAGATAGGCCGGTTCAGCACTGAGGTTGCGTGGGGGGCCGCCGGGGTGTGGAGGCTTTCCAGGACCCTGCGTTCAATTGTGGGCGTCCGCGCCAAAAGTCTGGTCGAGTTGGACGCCATAGGCGATTCCATGAGACTTTATGGAGAGTGGTACGACGCCAAGATGTACGCGCTGGCAGCGCGGAAGCTGTCCCTGGAGAAATGGAGGGCCACCGTTGCAGGGAAGCTGGCGACCCTTGAAAAGATATTCGAGATGGTGGCCACGCTGCAGGGGGAACTATACAATATCATCCTTGAGATCACCATCATTGCCTTGATTGTCCTTGAAATCGTGCTGGCGCTGACAGGCCGCTCATAAGAAATTGAGGGGCTTATTTTAACATAACATTCAGCGCCCTACTTCATTTCTTTTCTTGCCAGCTTTTTCATGAAGTCCTCAGAGTCGCGGCAAACAATCTCGGCCTTTTCATAAATCGGGCGCTGTTTCTGGATCATGCGGAAATGGCGGAAGGTGTCGATAATATTCCTGTAGTGAGGTAGATCAACCACCTTTCTGCGCTTCCGGCAGGTCGGGATCCCCTTGCAGGCGTCCCAAAAGGCGCGGAAAAAAACGGAAATATCGGAAAGGGATTCCAAGGCGGTATTGCGGCGGCCTCGATACCTGCTGTCTATATAATAAGCGTCCTGGATATAAAAAAGGACATACAGCGGGGTGAAGAACAGGATGTTGCGCAGGCTATAAAACGTCCAGAGATTCCACAAATTGTTCCTCATGTTGAAGAAAAATCCCCTTCTCAGGCTGACCCTGACATTCTTGCTGCCCGGGGTGGCGTCCAGGTTGTGGAAAGTGGCGGCATTTTTTATCCTCTTCATCCGGTAGCCCATATTGATAATCCGCGCCGATATCTCCGGCTCCTGGGCGTAGAGAAAATAGTGGGGGGCGTAAAGGGTCTGCCCGGCCTCCTCGAAGACGGATTTTTTAACGGTGAAGACCCCGTTGGTGAAATGAAGATATCCGTTCTCGTCGCCGTCGTCCTCCCAATTGTAATACCCACCCTTGTCGTTATGGATATGCAGGAAGAGGGGGCAGACAAGGGCAAGGGAGGAATCCTCGCGAAAGGCGTCAAGTGTGGCCGCTACCCAATTCGGGGACAGGACCATATCGCTTTCGATGATCCCGACATAATCGCAGCCGCAGGTGGCAAAGCCGACATTGGCGGCCTGGCAAAGTCCGGCGTTCTCCGGCATTACTATGCACTTCACGAATGGAAAGTCCTTTTTCAGCATGGCCACCGTGCCGTCCGCTGAAAGGTTGTCCACCACTATGATCTCATCAGGCGGGGGTTGGAGCTTCAGCACGGAGTCCAGGCAAGCGCGAAGCTCCTCGCGTCTGTTCCACGTCACCAGAATCAGGCCTAAGGTCTCTTTTTTCGTTTCTTCTTGAGATGTCATTTTTATTCGTTATGCCTTTTTATCCGCTTCATGAAACCCGCCAGTATGCCGGCGGAATATCCCCAGATGATTATCCACCTCGTGAACCATCGCGGCAAGGTGTTGGAGACAGTGCGAAACATCCTGAGATTAAAAAGAAAGGTCAAGGCCAGGACGCTTGAGATCAGGGCAAGGCCTATTTGGAATTTTCCCGCGGCCAAGGCGAAAACGCCTGCCAGGAGCCAAAGGGCCACCACCGGGATGATCATGGTGTAATAGTATAGAAAGGTCCGGATCCCCACTTCCCGCATCATCAGGGTGATGGCGTATCCGGACCTGTAGGTCTTCCTCAAGAAATCCGGCCACTCAGTTGCGTAATGGTGCGCCACCTGCACCCTTGGATCATGCCATAGTTTCATCCCGCGCTCAGTCAGTTTGTGGGCGATATAAACGTCTTCCGCGTTCCCGACCTCCAGATGAATCCACCCGCCCACCTCCTCCAGGGCCGATTTCCTGAAGTAGCAATTCGCGCCGATGACCCCCTGTGTGTAACCGGCCTCCTTTACCCCTTCCACGATAAACCACCATTTGTGGAGCTTGGAGACGAAATTTTTTTCCTCTAATCCCGGGTGGGAGCCTGTCCCGCCAACCACATCCGGATGCTCCTTGAATACCCTCATGATCTGCTCCACCCAGTCGGAACTAGGGACGCAATCCGCGTCCGTGAAGGCGACGATCTCGTTTTTCGCCAGGGACAAGACATGGTTCCGCCCGTCGAAGAGTCCCTTGCCATTGATATCGTGAAAGGAAAAGCCAAGCTTCGTGGCCGATTGAAAAATTTTTAAAATATTCTTGGTGCTGTCCGTGGAGTGGTCGTTTATCACCAGGACTTGGTCCGGCCGCACTGTCTGTCCTTCCAGGGCGCGCAAGGTTTCCATTATGTATTTAGCGCCGTTCCGGACGCAAATTCCTATGGTTATTCCCAATGTTTCGTCCTTTAGCAGATGGTTTGAATCCAGGGTTCAGGTGTCAGCATACAGGAAAAACTTTTTCATATCCGCTGGATCCATAGTGGCAAAGCGGCGTTAAGTTCTTCGATAAGTTACTAATGACTATTGACTAAGTGGCTACCCCGCTTGACTAATTTACTTGATCGCGGTCCTCAAGGCCCGGAAAATTTTTTCCGAGAACAGCCTGTTCCCCTGGCCCTTCCTGAGTCTATTCAGGAGATATACCTGGCGCAGGACCCAACCGGGGTCCTTCAGTTTATGCCTCAGCCATTTTGTTGTGGCGGAGCGGCAGAACTCCTCCACCTCCTCGTGGGAAAGCCCCTCGAAGTCAACCACCGCGCTCCTGGACCCGTCGTACTTCCTCCATTCCCTGGTGGTGATGGTGTTTTGGGCCTCGCACTGGGAAAAATACCTGGTGCCCGGGAAGGGGGTGGTGATGCTGAACTGGACCGAATCAACGTCCAGTTCCTTGGCGAATTCCAGGGTCTCTTCCATTGTGTCCCTTGTTTCCCCGAAAAGCCCGAAGGTGAAGGTCGCGTGGGTCTTTATCTTATGTCCGGAGCATGCCTTGGCCACCATTTTTATCTTGTCGAATTTCACCGGTTTCTTGATGTTTTTTAAAATTTGCTTGTTCCCGCTTTCCACGCCGAATTTCATCCCCACGCAGCCGCTTTTCGCCATCATGGAAATCATTTCAGCGTCGGTCACCATGGCGTCGCCCATGCACGACCAGGGTATCCGCAAATCCCGCCGGATGATCTCCCTGGTTATTTCCAGCACGTGTTTCTTGTTGCCGGTAAAGGTGTCGTCGTCAAAATATATTTCTCTTGCGCCGTAATTTCTCACCATCATCTCCATCTCGTCCACCACCCTGGCCGCGTCGAACATCCTGTATCTGCCCTCCCCGTACATCACCTGGTTCCATACGCAAAAATTGCAGTGGAATGGACAGCCGCGCGAGGCGTGCATCTGGACCGCCGGGCGGTATTGGCAAAAACCGTCCCAGTAAATCGAGAGATCAGGCTTATCGTTGCTGGGGAAAAGGTCCCTGGCCGGCGGGGCCAGTTCAGACAGGTTGACCGGTCCGGCGGACGGCAGGGAAAGCACTGAGCCGTCCTCCCTCCTTAGGGAAAAGCCTTTCAGGCATTCAAGGTCCCGGCCCTCAGATAAAGCGGATATCATGTTCCTGAAGCTGATCTCGTATTCATTTCTGAAAACGAAATCTATTTGGGCGGAACTAGTGAGAATTTCCTCGGCGAAGGTTGTGGCATGAGCCCCGGCGAGCGCTATTTTCGCCTTGGAAGTTTTCCTGATTTTTCTTGTGAGTTCGAGATCGTAGTCAATGGTGGGCGTGGTGGTTTCAAATAAAATAATATCGGCCCGCAGCCTGGAGACATGATCAATAAAGCCGGCCTCGTCTTCGTTCAAGGCCACGGCGTCCACTACTTGGACGTCATGGCCGTCCTTTTGAAGAAGGGCGGCTAGGTAGGCCAGATAAAACGGGAAGGGTACGTAATTAAGAGGCCGGCTTCTTTCTTTTTTGTCGGAAAAAGGCCAGCGTGATCCGGCCCTCACAAAGGAAAGCTCCATCCCTCCCCCCAACGGCAGAATGCAGGGTGGGTTAGCTAATAAGATTTTCATTGGATGCTTACTCGCCTATTATGAAAGCCAGGAAATCATCAGGGGACAATATATCAATTCCTCGAAAGGCTTTGAGATTAAGCAGGCGCTTATCGCCGGAGATAACGAAATCGACATTGCCGGATACCGCGCATTCAATCACTCTATTATCCGAAGGTAATTTCCAGGAGAAGTTAAATTTTGGGTAGGCAATAACATTTTTGATAATCACTTCCGGCTTGCCATGCCAGCCGAATGCGGATATAAGGACATTTGTGTCTATTACTACTCTTGCTTTCTTGCCCACTCAACGGCTTCCTCAACAATCTTCGGGGTAAAGCCCTCTTTCCTGATAACCCTCCTCGTCTTCGCAGCAACGTCCTCTAAATCGGGTTTTTTAAACAACCTCTTCAAAAAAGGGGTATCCATCAATTTCTTTATTTCCGTTGGAGATAGCTGTTCCAAGGCATTTAGCAATTGAGAATTTTCAACCTCTATTACTGCTTTCTTCATAATTCAAGACCCCGCCATGAAGATATTCGCCAACGCAAGTATAGCAAAAGCCTTATGAATTTAACAAATTTTGGTTACGGATTTGCATCCCCCCCCCTTTTATAACAAGAGATTACAAATCCCTTAAGAGCAATCGAGGCAAAAAATTTATGCCTTTGCTATTCCAGGCGGCCCCAAGTCTTCATGGTGAAAGAATTTCAAATATTTTTGGCTGGTTTTTTTGAGCCAGCCGCATAACGCGACATGGCCGCAACAAAAAAATTTTATTTTAACCGCTCAACGCCGATTTTATTTCAAGCGGAAAAGACAAATTTCTGAACGTAATAATATCATAGAACGATACATCGAAATTTTATTTTGGTTGCGGCCATGTCGCGCTATGAAAGTCATTAAACCATGGTTTCCGGGTCCAATAATTTCGCAAGCTTCTCTTCGGGAATGGCGCCGCCTTCCATGGCTATTTCCCTGACGGTTTTATTCTCCAGATAAGCCTTCTTGGCCAGCCTGGCGGCCTCGTCATATCCGATTTCCGGGGCCAGGGAGGTCACCATTGCCAGGCTCCTTTCGATGCCTTCCTCGCATTTCACGGCATTGGCTTTCAGTCCTTCCAGCAGGCGCGCCCTGAAATTTATTGCCGACTTGGCCAGAAGATCGATGGACTGGAAAAGATTGTAAGCCATCACAGGCATCATGACGTTCAATTCAAAATCCCCCCTTTGTCCGCAACAGGTTATGGCCGCGTCGTTGCCGATGACCTGGGCGCATGCCTGGATCATGGATTCCGCGATAACAGGGTTTACCTTACCGGGCATGATTGAAGAGCCGGGTTGGGTGTCCGGCAGTATCAATTCCCCAAGGCCGCACCGTGGCCCGGACCCAAGCCAGCGTATATCATTGGCGATTTTCATAAGTCCCACTGCAATGGTCTTAAGGACCCCGGAAAGCTCCACTAACGAGTCCCTCGCCCCCTGGGCCTCGAAGTGATTCTTCGCTTCCATGAATTCGCAGCCGGTCCTTTTGTTGATGATCCGTATGCATTTTTGGGCAAAGCCCTTGGGAACGTTTATCCCGGTCCCTACAGCCGAGCCGCCAAGCGGGACCTCTGAAACGCGGGGAAGGACTGATTCCAACCGCTCGATCCCCAGTTCCACCTGCCTTGCATAGCCGGAAAACTCCTGTCCCAGGCGCATGGGAGTGGCGTCCTGCAGATGGGTCCTTCCTATTTTTATAACGGGAAAAAATTCCCTGGCCTTTTTGTCGAGTTCCTCCCACAGGCCACTCAGGGACGGAATAAGGGACTCGTTAATCTCCACCACCGCGGCTATATGGATGGCGGTGGGTATTGCATCGTTGCTGGATTGGCTTTTATTGACATGGTCGTTTGGATGAACCGGGCTTTTGCTCCCTATTTCTCCTCCCATGATTTCAATGGCGCGATTGGAAATGACCTCGTTCGCGTTCATATTGGTTGAGGTGCCTGACCCGGTTTGAAAAATATCCACAACGAATTCCGGGTCCCACTTTCCCTCCATCACTTCCAAGGCGGCTTTTTTAATGGCCTCCTCTATTTTCGGATCAAGAAGCCTCATTTGCCCGTTCGCTTCCGCTGCCGCGAATTTGATAAGACCAAGGGCCTTGATGAAGGGGCGCGGGAACCTGAGACCGCTTATCGGGAAATTCCCGGCAGCCCTCTGGGTCTGGGCGCCATAATAGACGTTCTTCGGGACCCTTACCTCTCCAAGGGAATCTCTTTCGATTCTAAAATTATTTTTTACGCTCATCGGATGCCTCCCAAAAAAAACCTAAAAGAGATTAATCACTGCAAAGCCTGAAATCTTGCATTTATTTTAAAGGTCTGAAAAAAATGGAATTTATCCGGCCTTACGTTTATTATATAGTAAATCCTTATTTTTTGGGATGTTTGCTCTTAAACGTTGGATGTTAATTTTTTTTGAGGTTAATCGCCATGTTGGCGAAAAGAATAATTCCCTGTCTTGACGTAAAAAACGGCCGTGTCGTAAAAGGCGTTAATTTCTTGAACCTGGCCGATGCCGGCGACCCTGTGGAAAACGCTGAGGTTTACGACAGGGAAGGGGCCGATGAGTTGGTGTTCCTTGATATTACCGCGTCGCATGAAGAGAGGGACACAATCCTTCACGTGGTGGAAAGGACCGCCGAGAAGGTATTCATGCCCCTCACCGTGGGCGGCGGAGTCAGGACATTGGAGGATATCCGGAACCTTCTTCACGCCGGCGCGGACAAGGTGGCGATCAATACCGCCGCGGTCAAGGACCCTGAATTCGTTAAAAGGGCCTCCGCCCGGTTCGGGACCCAATGCATCGTGGTGGCGGTAGACGCCAAGAGGGTAAGGTCTTGCGAAGGCCCCTTTGACAAAAGCGGACTCTCCCCCGACGCCCTTGGCCGGACAAAATGGGAGGTCTTCACCCACGGAGGAAGAAACCCCACCGGTCTCGACGCCCTGGAATGGGTGAAGCGCATGGCTGATTACGGGGCGGGGGAGATTTTGCTCACAAGCATGGACAGAGACGGCACCAAGGCAGGCTATGACATTCCCCTGACCCGGAGCGTGTCCGAGGCCGTTTCCATTCCGGTGATAGCATCAGGAGGAGTTGGAAACCTGGACCACATGTGCGAGGGCTTGCTGGATGGAAAGGCGGACGCGGTCCTTGCCGCCTCGATTTTTCATTTCAGGGAATTCACGATCAGGGAGACCAAGGAGTTCTTAAAGGACAGGGGGATTTGCGTCAGGATTTGACGTTTTCATTAATGGCCTTTTTTATGCCTTATTCCCTCATGCACACCTTCCCAATCCCTGAGTTTTAATTTTCCCTCTTTATATTCATGGTATCTTTTGTCTAATTCAGATTTTTGCCATTCCGGCATCGATAATTCGCCGCTATTTCGAGCGATTCCGTCCCATATATCCTCTACTAATATCAATTTCTCTGATAGACCAAGCTTTTCTACCTCTTTCGCGATTTCTTCCGTTCGCAAAATAATCACCTCCCACTTGGTTTTTATGTTTGGCGAAAGCCAACGGCGGGGCTCCAGGAGTTGATGGAGCCACCATTGAAGACTTTCCCGGCCTTATTCGCTCTCACTGGCCCCGAATCAGCCAAACCCTGTTGGATGGGAAGTACGAACCCTCCGCCGTGAAACGGGTCATGATCCCGAAACGAAGTGGAGGGGAACGGCCCCTCGGGATACCCACGGTCCAGGACCGGGTAATCCAGCAAGCCATCCAGCGCCTTGGGTTTACGTTTTACGCCAGGGGAAGGAAAGTCCGATGGCCGGATCAAGCCTTCCTGGACTTCAAGCATCGCGTCCGTAAATTGACGGGACGGAGTCGGGGAGCCTCCCTGAAATACCGGTTTCAAACTCTTGCCCGCTATGTCAGAGGTTGGATGACGATTCGTCAGGACAGACGAATTGGACGGTGTTTTTAACCGCCCGGAGGGCGAGGCCCATGGACGGGCCGAGTCAACTATTTTGGAATTTCCGACTACTACAACCGGGAACGGAAAAAAAATCCCCGGATGGATATTTTTTCGCGCAAGCCCGAAGGGTAGCGGACAGGACGTCCGCTACAAAACGCCATGCGATTATGACGGGCCTTAGCGGCAAGAGCTACTGGCATCTGTCGAAAACCTTGGCCACTCAAACCGGAATGACCGATAGTTGGCTTAAAAGCCAGGGTTTGATCTCCGTGCGTGATCGTTGGATGAAAGCGCATGGTTATGCCTGAGTTATCGTTTTGCTACATCATTATGAACCGCCCTGTTAGTGCGTGACCGAAGGAAATCCCTTTAGGGAGACCCGCATGCAGGGTGGTGCGGGGGCTGGGGGCCAAACACCCCCGGCTACCCGATTGGGCCTCAGGCATATTAAGTTCGAGCCTGCTACCTGGAAGGTCTTGGCACGACGATATTGTCGGCAACCCATCATTCGAAGTTGCCAAATGAAAAACGGCGATCCAATTTATTGACGCGATCACTATTTCTCAAATCACAAATATATAGTGCCAGATCTTCGCCTCTATATGGCTTGGGCAGAATAGCGTTGATCGCCTTCGTGTCGAATCTTCGCTTGAATGCTTGCGTTGTCAAAACGTATGATAGTGTCAACAATTTTGTGTAAATTCTCTTTCTTTTAATTGCTTAAAGAAAGGGAGGTTTGCATTCACCTTTCCAACTGGATTTGCTCTCCAAACCAGTTCCATCTTGAGGGATA
>JACRGO010000060.1 GCA_016212295.1 Nitrospinota bacterium
ACACTTACCGATACCGCTATGTTTCGCGTGCTCAATTACTTTCACACGCCATAGCGCAGCTAATTGGCGAATAAACAATTACCAATTTCAATACGTTTCAATTGAATAGAACAATCCAGCAGAGCTGGAGCAAACCGAATGAACACTAATTTACACTAATATTATTTTTGAAAAATTTATAATTCGTGAATATTCGTGTAAATTCGTGGCTAAACTATTCTTTTTTCAAACAACTAAAATGTTACTAAATCATTATAAAATCGCAGTAAATTTTATTTATTTTGGCCGCTGTCCCAATATGGATTGTCCGCCTTGGAAATGGTATTCGGGACCGCGTATTCCACGTCCTTGCGCTCTGAAAGGAGTTTAAGACATGTCTCCTTGCTCTTCGCCAAATCGGCCCCAGGCAGCCTGACCTGGAAAAAATTAGAATCACTTTGGAAGCCAACGATTTCTCCGCCCACCTCCTGAATAATGGCTTTAGCTGTTGAGTCGCCGGTGAATTTGGAAAAGGTAATAACTATCACGTCCTTTTCCATCTGGAGGCCGGTCTCTTTGTCAATGACTATGCTATTTTTATCAGGGAGGTGTATTTTGCCCTCTGCCTTGGCGCTGTCTTTCTTTCCAATTCCTTCTTTCGCGCCTGGAAAGTCGCAACCGAAGTGCAAGGTGAATGCCAGGAGGCAGGCGGCAATGGTTAGAATCAGTTTTTTCAAAAGCCTTTCTCCAGCCCTGGAATTTAGAACACGAATTTCACGAATATACGAATGGCACAAATAAAAACTAAATTATTTTTGTTTTATTAATTCGCCAATTCGTGTCATTCGTGTTCAATTTTTCCGGCTTATTCTGGTTAAGGATGCACGAATTCATGCTCAGGATTTCTTATGGTCAATACCGGGCAGGGGGCCTTGCGGACCACTTTTTCCGCGGTGCTGCCGAAAAATACGTGCTCAAGGCCTGTCCTTCCATGGGTGGCGATGACTATCAAATCGACCTCCTTCTCCTTGGCGGCGTTGACGATCTCCAGAAAAGGCGTGCCCCTTGTGATGATGGTTTCAACTGACAGGTCCTTGGGAACATTGCCGCCGGCCAGGGATTCCATCTCCTTCTGCGCGTATTTTTCCACGTCGGTGTAAAGTTCAACCACTGGAAAGGCCGTCTCTGCGAAACCGGAATAGGGGTAAATATTTTCGATGACATGCAGCACTATAAGCTTTGCCTTGTATTCCTGGGCAAAGGAGATTGCGTATCTCAAAGCGTTTTTGGAGAACTCGGAAAAATCGGTGGGAAAAAGGATTTTATCCATTCTAATCATGTTTTATTTCCTCCATAGCGCTCCAAGAAGCGGTTGAAAAATTTGCGCGGAAAACGCAAATTTCTGAACGTAATAATAGAAAATGGTGCCGATGGGGAGAGTCGAACTCCCACAGGGTTGCCCCCACAGGATCCTGAATCCTGCGTGTCTGCCAATTCCACCACATCGGCACAAATAAAAACAGCAGCCGTCCACGGTTATCCGTTAACCGGGAACTGTGAACGGGATTTAAGATTATTGTTTTTTTTCCGCGCCCTCCATTTCATTCTGGCACCGGACGCAGTATTTTGTGTAGGGGACCGCTTCCAATCTGCCTTCTGGAATCTTCCCTTCACACGAATCGCAAACGCCGTATTTGTTTTCTTCAAACTTGGATAAGGCCAACTCAACCAGCTTCAATATGTCCCTCTCCCGTTCACTGAGGTTCAACAGCACATTTCTGGTATAGGTCCTGGAAGCATCGTCACTGATATCAGGCACTCCTCCCTTTACTTCATCCTTGCATTCCTTTAGGGCCTTTTCCACCCCTCCACACAATTTTCCCCTGACATCAAGTAGTTTTTCCTTTAATTTTTCCAGCTTTTTGTTATCCATTCATCTTCCTTTCATCATTAAAGAAGTGTATTAATTTCAACTTTTGGAGCGCCTTCCCACAATCGTTCAATCTCATAATATTTCCTGGTCTCCTCGTGAAAGACATGGACGACCATATCCGAAAAATCGAGAAGTATCCATTTCGCGACCTCATAACCCTCAATTCCCATGGGCTTAACGCCCCTCTCCCTTAGTTTCGTGATAACTTCGTCAGCAATGGCTTGCACCTGTCGGTTTGATTCCCCGCTGCAGACCATGAAGAAATCGGTTGTGTTCGAGACTCCGCGAATATCGAAAATCAGGACATCAGCCGCCTTTTTGCTTAAAACAGCGTTAAAACCTATTTCCGCCTTCTTCTGTAAATTAACTTCCATTAATTCCGTTTTCCATTTTATAAATTCCATTCTCCAAAATATATTTCTCCACCTCTTGGGGCAGCCATCCTGAGACGCCTTCTCCCTGGCCTATCCTCTCCCTGATTGCAGTGGATGAAACAGGGACCGGTGTTGTCTCTAAAATAAATATGGAATAGGGTGCGTTTTTCGCCTTAAAGGAGCGCTGTCCGCCGGCCGTTCCTTCCCCGGATTCAAAAAAGGAAAGACCCTGAAAGACGGGGCTTTCCAATACCCTCCGGATCCCTTCCATTTTATATCCCGGCCTTGATGTGACAATAAAATTTGTAACTGCAAAAAAATTCCGTATATCCTTCCAAGTAGGAATTTCATAGAATGTGTCCAGCCCCACGATAAAAAAAAAATATTCTCAGTGGAGAAGTCCCTCCGCAACTGCCTCAAGGTATCAATTGAATAGGAAGTGCCTCTCCTGTCCACCTCCACTGAACTTACCGCGAATCTGGGATCGTCCTTGGCCCCCAATTCGGCCATGCGCATGCGATGGCGGGCTGGGGCTATACGGCCTGCTTCCTTGTGGGGCGGAAGAAACGCAGGGACAAAGAACACCTTTTCCAATCCGAACCGGTCCGCCACTTCCGCCGCGGTCCGTAAATGGCCGTAATGTATGGGGTTGAATGTCCCGCCCATTATACCGATAGACATTTTTTGAGGTCGTTAATATTATTGAAATCAGTGAATTTTGTCAATAGCAAGGGGTGTTAATCAATATATTTTTGCATCGGAATTTCAAAGTTTTGCTTTATAAAGCAAAGGCTTATGAACCACGAATTTCACAGATGACACAGATTGGAATTGAAAGCTAATAAAAAATCTGTGCCATCTGTGCTACAAATCTATAAAACCTTGTTTTTTTAGCAAAGTTTTTTCCAGTTCAAGTTTAAAGTGACTATGGTTCCAGGCTTTTAATTAATATGAATGTAATTGCAAATGAAAAATTCAGGTTTCACTCTTATTTACCTGCATTTCTTACCGGCCAGACAAATCCCAGGGATTCATGGTTGATAGCGGCAAATATCCCCTGCTGGGGGAAAATCATCCAGGAGGTATTCGATTTTCCGCCAGGGGAGGAGGTCCAGTACATTTCCAGGATTCCTCCAAAGGGATTTTTCAATTCTCCCTTGTGTATCTTGTTCAAAATCTCGATTTCTTCCTTTTCAGGAAGCCGCCAGTCTTTATGGCCGGCAAGGGAAATCATCCTTACGGCCAAATCGGCCTTCTTCCAAGGCAAAAAAGCAAGTTCTTTGCTGATCAATAGCTCGCAAAAAAAATCCTTCCGGTTTTCCTTGCAACGGTTGCCGAAAAAATCCGGGTCCTTTATCCACATCAGACCACTCTGGCTATCGGTCACGGTGCCGTCACCGTTGTCCACGAACCTGCCGGCCTCCTCAGCAAAAAGGAACGGGGACGAAAAAAAGATGAAAAGCAAACAAAAGGCGGCGATTTTTTTCATTATTCCGCCTCATAGTCCACTTTGCAACTGGTCTCGCATAACTGCCTGACCTGGTTCACTACCACCACATGGTCTGGGTGGACGGAATAGGCCTCAAGGGCCTCAATATCGTCGAAGTGGCTATAGAGCGCGATATCATGGGAGTTGTGCTTCCTGCCTATATCGAAGGCCACTTCCATGAACCGGACCTGGGGGATTTTCCCCTTTAAATCCGACAGGTTCCGCGCCAGTTCCAAAGCCTGCTCCCTGGTGGTGGATTCCCTTAATTTGAAAAACACTATATGTTTGACCATAGATACTTACTCGCGGTATCGGGATTTCAAAGTTTTTCTTTACAAAACAAAAGCTTAGGAACCACGAATGGACACGAATGAGCACTAATTGTTTCTAAAGGCCAAAAAGTATGTTTCATGAAATATTAGTGTTAATTTGTGTTAATTCGTGGTTCCAGCCTTTTCATTTCATGGCAAAAAAAGAGATAAATTTTCGGAATAGGGGAGTAAGTATCTTGTAGTCAAAAAAATATTGCGCCTTTTTTTAAAATTTCAAATATTTTTGGATTGTTTTATCCTTCTATTATATTTACTGGATTCGATAATATCAATCAAGGCTGGTCCAACTCTTGCCAACACACCGCATTTATTGTAAACTCTCTGAACTGCGGTTGATGCGGGAGTTTGCTGAATGTGGATACGGAAAACGAAAGCGACTTTGCCAGTTTGACACAATTGGTGTGTAATGTTACGGAGGCATTCACAACCACCTTGTTTTTGCCGGACGAATCCGGAAAAAGCCTTTACTTGAAATCCTATTACAGCCTCGGGGATTCAGTAATTGAGGACGTTAAGATCCCCTTGGGCCACGGCCTTGTTGGATGGGTGGCGGAAAATAATCTTCCGGTCAATGTGGCCCCATTCAAGCAAGACGCCAAGACCCTGCAATTTTATTCAGTTTCGGAGGACATACAATCTTTCATGGCGGTTCCCTTCGAAGCCGGGGAGGGACAAGGCGTCCTTTGTGTTGACAGCAAGAAACATTACTCCTTCACATCCTATCACCAAAAAATACTTACCGGGTTTTCCGAGCAGTTTTCCAGACTTATAAAGCGGAAAGAAAATTTCAAGACGATGTTCGACAAGCAAGGAGGCATGGAAATAGACGCCCTTCACCAAATTTGCCAGAAGATCTTCACCGAAAAAAGAAAAATCAATGTACTGGATTCCCTTTCCAGGTTTCCTTCTGAATTGCTTCCATACGACGGATGCGCTGTATCCATTTTATCAGACGACAACATGAAATTTTTTGTATTGCGCTCAACAGGTTATGAAAACCACGATTTTAACTTTTCAAAAGTGGATAAGAACATCGGCCTGGTGGGGCTTGTCTTGAGAAAGGGACAAATATTAAACTACCAGGAAATAAAGAAGGGCGCCAGAAGGACCTTCATTTTCCAGCCTAATGAGCCGGATTTCCAGGTGAAATCATTTTTGGGCGTGCCATTGAGGAGCGGGGACCAAATCATAGGCGTATGGAGTTTCACGGGCAGGGAGCCGCACATGTTCAGCTCCAAGCATGTCAAGATTGCGTCCATCATCGCCCTTTTCACGGCCTCGGCCTTGGCGTTGCCTAAAATGTCAACATTGACTAATTAAACCTTTTTGAACAGGAAAAATTTTTATGTATAGTTTTCTCAACCAAATCATCGGTTTTTTCTCAAGGGACATGGCCATAGACCTTGGAACAGCCAATACGCTGATCTATGTGAAAAAATGCGGAATCGTCCTCAATGAACCTTCAACAGTGGTCTTGGACAAGGGCGGGGAGAAGGTCCTGGCCGTGGGCAGGGAAGCAAAAGAGATGTTCGGCAAGACGCCAAAGGATATAAGGGCCATCAGACCCATGAAGGACGGAGTGATCGCCGACTTCACGGTCACCAATAAAATGATCAAGCACTTCATAAACAAGGTCCATGACCGGAAAACCTTTATCCGCCCCAAAATGGTGATCGGCGTTCCCACCGGCATTACGCAGGTTGAGAAACGAGCGGTGATAGACTCAGCCATAGAGTCCGGCGCACGGGAAGTCCACCTTATCGAGGAACCAATGGCCGCGGCCATAGGGGCCGGGCTTCCCATCATGAAACCCATGGGTAACATGGTGGTGGATATCGGGGGCGGCACAACAGAGGTGGCTATCATATCCCATTCCTCCACCGCGTATGGAGAGTCCTTGAGGGTCGCCGGGGACGAGATGGATGAGGCCATCGTTCGTTATATACGCAAGAATTACAATCTGGAGGTGGGATCGTTTCAGGCCGAGCAGGTAAAGATAGCCATAGGTTCAGCGTATCCTCTCCAGCAGAAACTGGAAATGGAAATAAAAGGCAGGGACCTTGTTAAGGGGACCCCGGCCAGCAGGCTGGTTGACGACACGATGATACGCGAGGCCCTGAAGGAGCCCATCCAGGCCATTATCGACGTCACGCGAAGGGCCTTGGAAAAAGTCCCCCCTGAAATGGCGTCCGATATTTACGATAATGGAGTGGTCCTGGCCGGCGGCGGAGCCTTGATAAAGGGACTGGATTCGCTGCTTCACGAGGAGACCGGGCTGAAGTTCATCATTGCCGACGATCCGCTGAAAGTCGTTGTGCGCGGGGCCGGTACGGTTCTAGATAACTTCGCCGAATATAAAAAGGTCTGTATAAATTAATTTATAATAGTTACTGGTGGCAGGTTTCAGGGGTCAGGCCTCAGGAGGCAGTAAAACCAAACAATATTGATTCCCGCCAATATTTGTCCAGTTGGTGGTCAAACCACTGAAATTGGAATGGTTGGAACGTAATAATATAAAATCCGAGGAAATTAAACATGCTAATGAATGGAAAAACAGTTCTTGTCTCCGGCGTGCTAAATAAATATTCCATTGCAACACACATAGCCAACCAGGTGGTTGACGCTGGCGGGAAAGTAATTCTGCAAATTCAAGGGGGAATGGACCATAAAAAACTTTCCCGCGTGGACGCCGCTGTGAAGGATTTTCCCGATGGAAGCGTTTTAGGAAGGGTGGAGTGCGACGCGTCCAGTCCCGAAAGCATCAGAAGCGCCATCGCCCAGGCAAAGGAAATGGCCCCTGAATTGGACGGCCTGGTTCATTCCATAGGCGCCTGCAATACGGAACGCCTCGTGAAACACGGCATTATGTACACCACCCTTGAGGATTTTCAGGGCGCCCTCAACGTCAGCTCTTTTTCCTACATCGCCATGGTTCAGGAAGCAGAAAAGGCCGGCATGCTGAAGGACGGTTCCAGTTGTCTGGCCCTGAGCTACCTTGGAGGAGAAAAAGTCGTGCCCCATTACGACCTGATGGGGATCGCGAAGGCGGCCCTGGAGGCGTCCAATCGTTACCTGGCCGCCGCCCTTGGACGCAGGGGAATCCGTTGCAATATATTGTCTCCAGGCCCCTTGAAAACCGCGGCAGGCAAGGGAATAAACGATTTCGAGAAAATCGGATGGCACGTTGACGCTAACTGCTTTTCGCCGAACAGGCCCACCCAGGTGGAAGCAGGCAAGGCGGCCCTTTTCCTCTTGTCCGACCTGTCCATGGGAATCACCGCCGAGGTCCTTTATTGCGACGGAGGTTATCGCCAGAACGGAATGCACTTCAATCACAAAACGCCGCAAGAAGAAAGCCCAAGCTGATTTTTAAACCACGGATTTCATGGCGCGGCCTTTGGCGGCAACCAAGAGGAAAACAAAATCTCAAATGACAAATAGCAAATCACAAACAAATCACAAATTACAATTACCGAATGTCCGAAATAATGCCTTTTCCTTAATAATGTCTTTTCCTTTGTTTGTTCTTTGTAATTTTGGTTATTGAGGTTTATTTGTTATTTGTCTATTGTTATTTGAAGTTTGGTTATGTGGTTTTGAATGTTTTAAAAAAAACGTTGCAATGAAAAGGACTTTCTCCTCGGAAAACCCCTCGCCCCGCTCATTCAGCCCCCTGCCCCCTGTGAACTTTTTTAAATAAAAAGGAGATGCATGGATTATAAAGAGACCCTCAACCTTCCCAAAACCGACTTTCCCATGAAGGCCAATCTCGCGGCCAAGGAACTGCAAATCCTTGAAGACTGGGAAAGCAAGAGCTTGTATTTTAAAATCCGCGAACGCGCCAAGGGAAGGCCCAAATTCATTCTTCACGACGGCCCGCCTTACGCCAACGGCCGCATACACATGGGGACCGCCCTGAATAAGGTCCTGAAGGACATAGTGGTCAAGGCCGCCACAATGGAGGGCCTCGACGCGGCCTATGTCCCTGGCTGGGACTGCCACGGCCTGCCCATTGAGCACCAGGTTGACAAGAAACTTGGCAAGGACAAGGCCTCAATGACAAAGACCCAAATCCGCAAGGAATGCAGGAAATACGCGGAGCAATTCGTTGACATCCAGCGAGATGAGTTTAAACGTCTGGGCGTCCTCGGCGATTGGGGCAATCCCTACCTCACCATGGATTACAAATACGAGGCCGGCATTGTCCGGGAACTTGGAAAATTCATGGCAAACGGCTCCCTGTACAAGAGCCTGAAACCCATACACTGGTGCGCCCAGTGCCGCACCGCCCTGGCCGAAGCCGAGGTGGAGTATGACGACCATGCCTCGCCCTCGGTTTACGTCCGGTTCCCTGTCAAATCCGGCTTGGGGGAATCCTTTCCAATGCTTGCAGGAAAGGATGTTTCCGTGCTCATCTGGACCACTACGCCCTGGACCCTTCCCGCTAACCTGGCCATCTGCCTGCACCCCGACCTCGAATATTCCGCTGTTGAAACCAACGGGCGGGTGTATATCCTGGCCAAGGGCCTTGTGGAGACTGTTGCTGAAAAATGTTCCTTCGGGGAATGGAGCACGCTACTGGAGGTCCGCGGCAATGAACTGGAGGGGACCGTATGCAGCCACCCCTTCATCAACCGCGAATCGAAGTTGATTTTAGGCGGACACGTTACCCTGGAGCAGGGGACCGGGTGCGTTCATACCGCCCCGGGACATGGGCAGGAGGATTACGAGATCGGCCTTCAATACGGCCTTGAGATATATAATCCAGTTGACGATTCTGGGCGCTTTCGCCCGGATGTTGAACACTTCGCCGGGATGGAGGTCTTCCGCGCCAACGCGGAGATAATCAAAAAACTCCAGGCGGACGGCTTCCTGCTGCACTCAGAAAAAATCGAGCACTCATATCCCCATTGCTGGCGCTGCAAGAACCCGATACTCTTCCGGGCGACCCCGCAATGGTTCATCTCCATGGAAAGAAATGGACTCAGGAAAAAGGCCCTGTCTGAAATCAAAAACACGCAATGGATTCCTTCATGGGGCATGGAGCGGATATACCAGATGGTGGAGAACAGGCCGGACTGGTGCGTGTCCAGGCAACGGTCCTGGGGCGTTCCAATCACAGTGTTTTACTGCCGGAGTTGCGGCGCGACCCTCGTTTCCCAGGAACTGGCCGGCCACGTAGCGGACCTTGTTGAGAAGGAAGGGGCGGATGTGTGGTTCGACCGCGAACCCGTTGACCTGCTCCCGAAAGGGACCAAGTGCGGCAAGTGCGGATCGGCGGATTTTACCAAGGAGACCGATATCCTGGACGTCTGGTTTGACTCAGGCACAAGCCATGCCGCTGTCCTTGATGAACGCGATAATCTTTCCTGGCCAGCGGACCTCTACCTTGAGGGCAGCGACCAGCATCGCGGATGGTTCCAGAGTTCCCTCCTGGCCGCTGTAGGCACAAGGGGAGAGGCGCCATAT
This sequence comes from Nitrospinota bacterium, assembly GCA_016212295.1. Taxonomy (GTDB): domain Bacteria; phylum Nitrospinota; class Nitrospinia; order JACRGO01; family JACRGO01; genus JACRGO01. The sequence goes on from JACRGO010000060.1 coordinate 9,577, forward strand.
AAAAAAGTCCTGACCCACGGATACGTGGTGGATGGCGCGGGGAAAAAAATGTCGAAATCGGCCGGGAACGTAATCGCCCCGGAAAAAATCATCACTCAATACGGCGCTGAAATACTGCGGCTGTGGGTGGCAAGCGAGAATTACAGGGAGGACATCAGGATCTCGGACGAGATTTTAAAACGGCTCACCGAGGCGTACCGCAAAATCCGCAATACATTCAAGTTTATCCTTGGAAACCTCTATGACTTTGATCCCGCGAAAGACAGGGTGGGGCACAAGGACCTATTGGAAATCGACAGATTGATGCTGCATCGGCTTCAAAAGCTTGGCCAGAGAATTCGCGCCGCCTACTCCGAATACAATTTTCACGTCTTTTTTCACTCCTTCCACAACTTCTGCGCGGTGGATTTGAGCTCGTTTTATCTCGATATACTTAAAGACCGCCTCTACACTTGCAAGCATGATTCCATTGAAAGACGGGCCGCCCAGACGGTCATATACGAACTCCTGCATGACATGGCAAGGCTGGCCGCCCCTGTCCTCTCCTTCACCGCCGAGGAGATCTGGCAATACGTGCCGGGCATCGTCCCTGGGGCGGAAAGCGTGCATGCCGCCCAATTTCCGGAAGCAAAGAAGGAGCACATGAATGACGCGCTTGAGGAAAAGTGGGAAAAAATCATCGCCATCCGCTCGGAGGTTTCAAAGGCATTGGAGATAAGCCGGCGGGACAAGGCCATCGGCCATTCCCTGGAAGCCAGGGTGGACCTGTATCTTCCCGATGATTTAAAGCCGTTATTGGACGCTTCCCAGGCGGACCTTTGCTCCCTTTTTATCGTTTCAGCGGTTTCCATTTTTTCTTCCAATGAAGCCCCGGAAGGGGCCTATGCCGCTGGGGAGATTGAAGGGCTTAAGGTGGTTGTTTCCAAGGCCGAAGGCGCCAAGTGCGGCAGGTGCTGGATGTTTCAAACATCCGTTGGCGCTGACCCGGCCCATCCGGAAGTTTGCTCCAGATGCGCTAAAAATCTTTCGTGAGCCTTTCGGTGCGCCGTGAAATTCATAGTTGACGACATGCTGGGCAAGCTGGCCAAGTGGATGAGGATCATAGGCTGCGATACGGAATACTTTCCCTTCATTGATGACGTTGCGCTATTGGAGAAGGCCAGGCTTGAGGGGAGAACCATCATCACCAGGGACACGTTGCTCGTTAAACGAAGATGCGCCAGGGGAAATTTTTTTCTGGTGAAGAGCAATGCCCTCAGAGGCCAGTTGCGGGCCGTGGTTGACCGCTTCCGCATAGACCCATATCCATTGCTTTTTACCCGGTGCGTCCTTTGTAATTCCATGCTTTCCGAGGTTGATAAGAAGGACGTCGCTGGGGCCGTGCCTGAATACGTTTACAAAACCCAGGAAACATTCCGTTCGTGCGGGATATGTGGAAAAATTTTTTGGCCCGCCACGCATAAGGAAAAAATAGCGGCTCGCTTGAAGGAAATCCTTGGAATATAAGCGATATGAGGGACTTTTGGGAAGACATAAGGCGGGAATTTCCAGTTGTCCGGCGGTGGATTTATTTCAACCACGCGGGCGTGGCCCCTGTCCCGGCCAGGACAGCAGCGGCGGTCCAACTATTCATGGACGAGGCCCTGTATAACGGGGCCTGCGTCTATGACCGGTGGATGGCGCGGGTGGAAGGCGTTCGTCGGCAATTCGCGGGTATTATAGGAGCGTATCCCGGAGAGATCGCCTTTGTTAAAAACACCTCGCATGGGCTTTCCATAGTCGCGAACGGGTTGGACTGGAATAAAGGCGACAACATAGTCACCGCTCGCGGAGAGTTTCCAGCCAATATCTACCCTTGGATGGCCCTTAAGGACAGGGGCGTTGAATTGAGGACAGTCATGCCAAGGAATGGCAGAGTGGCCGTGGAAGACCTTGCGAAGGCTATTGACGCCCGCACCAGGCTGCTGACAATCAGTTCCGTTGAATTCGGGAACGGCTTCAGGAATGACTTGGAGTCCATTGGCCGCCTGTGCAAGGAAAAAAATATTTTATTCTGCGTGGACGCCATTCAAAGCCTCGGCGCCCTGCCCCTGGATGTAAGAAAATGCTATATCGACTTTCTCTCCACCGACGGCCATAAATGGCTGCTGGCCCCGGAAGGGACCGGCTGTTTTTATTGTTCAATGGAGAAGTTGGACCTCCTGAAGCCTCCGCTCATAGGCTGGAACAGCGTTAAAAACTCAAGGGATTATTCGCATTACAATTTCACCTTGCGGCCTGACGCCCAACGGTTTGAAGAAGGGTCCCCAAGCGTCATGGGAATATCCGCCTTGGGCGCCTCTCTCGGCCTGCTCCAGGAAATCGGCCTGGATAAAATAGAGGAAAGGGTCCTCTTTATCACTGACAGGATAATATCAGGGCTGGAGGAAAGGGGATACGCAATCCGCACCCCAAGAGGTGATGGTGAAAAATCCGGCATAGTCTCCTTCCAATCCAGAAAGCCGGCGACAATACTCCAGCAGCTTTTGGCCGGCAAAGACGTCGCCTGCGCGGCCAGGGACGGGGCGCTTAGGGTCTCGCCCCATTTCTATAACAGCGAGGAAGAGGTAAATAGATTTTTCGGGATCCTTGATGAAGTGGATGTAACGGCAAAGGCTAATAAACGCGGAGAAAAATAAAAACGTTAATACTTCAGGTGTTTGAAAAACCGTTTATATTTCACCAGACGTTGAGGACTCAAAGAAAATAAAAAACTTGCCGTTTACCGTGGCCGTGAAAAACGGGCACGGACACGTCCTTTTTTTACGGCATGGTAACGCGGGTCTTTGCGTCTTTGCGGTGAAATATAGCCCTTTTAAGGATGTGGATCATGAAACAAAAAATCGAAACCATAGCTAAAAACGCAAAGGCCGCGTCCAGGAAAATGGCCACTGTCTCCACCAGGGAAAAAAACGCGGTCCTGGCCAGGATGGGGGAAATGCTTGTGGAAAGATCGGCGTATCTCATGTATGAGAACAAAAAGGACCTCGAAAAGGGCCGCGAGAAGGGGCTTTCCACAGCCATGATAGACCGGCTGCGCATTGATGATAAAGGCATTCAAAAGATGGTGGAAGGGATCAACGTGGTTATTGGACTTCCCGATCCGGTGGGGGAAATCATAAACATGAAAAGGCTTCCCAACGGACTTCAGATCGGCAGGATCCGCACCCCCCTCGGAGTGATCGGAATTATTTATGAATCCAGGCCCAACGTTACAGTGGACGCCGCCTCTCTCTGTCTGAAATCCGGCAACGCCGTTATCCTTCGCGGAGGATCGGAGGCCATCCACTCAAATATCGCCCTGGCCAAGGCGCTGAAGGAAGCGGTGGACGCCTGCGAATTTCCTGAACACGCGGTGCAGTTGATCGATATAACCGACCGTCAGGCTGTGTACGAGATGCTCAAGATGGACGCCTACATAGATCTCATCATTCCCAGGGGCGGGCATGAGCTGATACGGAATGTGGTGGAGAACTCCACCATCCCCGTGATCAAGCACGACAAGGGCCTCTGCCATGTGTACGTCGACAAGGACGCGGACCTCGCGATGGCTGAAAAGGTGGCCTTTAACGCAAAGGTCCAGCGGCCTTCAGTGTGCAACGCGATGGAGACCCTGCTTGTGCATCGTGGCGTGGCCGGGGAGTTTCTCCCAGGCATGGTAAAGCGGTTCCAGGAGGCAGGGGTGGAGATTCGCGGCTGCAAGGCCGCGAAGGCGATATGCCCGGATATTAAGGACGCCAAGGAAGAGGATTGGGACACGGAATACCTGGACCTGATTTTGTCGGTGAAGGTGGTTGAGGATGTGGAGGCCGCCATTGAGCACATCACCCGCTACGGCTCCATGCTGTCTGAGTCCGTAATAACCAATAACTATAATACCTCGTGGAAATTCATAAGGGAGGTGGACGCCGCCTCCGTGTACGTCAACGCCTCAACGCGATTCACGGACGGAGGGGAATACGGGATGGGCGCCGAAATGGGCATCAGCACGCAAAAGCTACATTGCAGGGGCCCGATGGGACTTGAGGAGCTTACCTCCGCCAAGTACATCGGCTTCGGCGACGGGCATATAAGAACGTGAATTCATGGCGCGGCTTCTTCGCAACCAAAAGGGAGGCAAAATTCCAAATGACAAATAGCAAATTACAAATAAATTACAAATTACAATTACCGAATGTATATATGCCTCATGCGATTACATTTTTTACTGAAAAACAGGCCGAGCTTCAAGCCCAGGCGTTGGCCGGGGTTAATGTTGGCGGCGCAGGCGGCACTCGTCAAGCTGCTTTAGAATATCAAACCTTTGGTCCTTACCATGCCCTTCGCCGCCCGCTATTCACTACTCAGGGCGCGACCCCATTCACTGGAAATTTATTGCATCGCGGATTACAAATCCGCTACAAGCGGAAATTACAATACGCCTCTTGGCGGCATGAGTTTTTCGATGAGGGACTGGAGTTTCTCAATGAGGGATTTCAGGAATGAAAGCTCCTCCTTTTGCGCCTCAAGGGAGGTTTCTATCTGGGTTAGTTTCTTCTGTTGATTCCAGAG
>JACRGO010000061.1 GCA_016212295.1 Nitrospinota bacterium
CATAACGGCCTGTAAAATAGCCATGCCTGTAAATGAGCATAAGCATGGAAGGTGAAATTTTTACAATTTTTTTATCCAATAAAAAAGAATACCTTGTTGATTTAAAAGACTTTTTCTTATTTATGCGTAGGCTCTATAGTGCTGGAAGGGAAAATGGACGGCATTGAAGCCGCCGGCCAAATCCATTCCCGTTTCGGCATCCCCATTATCTTCCAGACCGCCTACTCGGACGAAAAAATACTGGAACGGGCCAAGGAAATAGAACCCTTTGGATATTTGATCAAGCCCGTGCAGGAAAGGGAATTGTACGCCGCAATCAAGATGGCCCTTTACAAGCGCGAGGTGGACGAGAAGCTCAGGGAAAACCAGAAGAAGCTGAGGCATGCCCTTAATGAAGCGCTCAGGAGGAGGGCGGAGGTTGCCGCGCTTTTGGAAAGTTCGCGGGCCGTGCTGGAATACCGCAAGTTCGAGGACGCGGCGAAGGCCATCTTTGATTCCTGCAAGAAGGTTACAGGGGCCGCAGCCGGTTACATTGCCTTGTTGACCCAGGACGGGTCGGAGACCGACGTCGTTTTTCTGGACTCCGGCGGGCGGCCTTGCGACGTGGATCCCAATCTTCCAATGCCTATCCGGGGCCTTCGCGCGGAAGCATACCATACTGGAAAGGTTGTGTACGACAATGATTTTTCCGGGAGCCAATGGGCGTCCTTCATGCCGGAAAGGCACGTTGCCCTGGACAATGTCCTCTTTGCTCCCCTTATTGTTGAAGGAAAGGTGCTGGGCCTCATGGGCCTGGCCAATAAACCCAAGGGGTTCACGGAGAACGACTCCGTAATGGCCGCCGCCTTCGCGGAACACGCGGCCATTGCTCTGCAAAACAGCCGCGCCCTAATGGACTTGCACAAAAAACATGAGGAATTGGAAAAAACTTTCGAAAAATTAAAAAAGGCCCAGTCGCTCTTAATCAGACAGGAAAAACTCGCTTCCCTGGGGACCCTTTCCGCTGGCGTGGCCCATGAAATCAAAAATCCCTTGAACATAATTTCCACTTCCGTCCAGTTGCTGCAGATGGAGGAAAATCTGTCCGAGGAAGCCAAGGAAGCCTATGGAACCATAATCCAGCAAGTCAACAGGGCCGCCAAAATCACTGAAAATTTAAGGGATTTCGCGCGGGAGCGAAAGCCGGAAATCAAGGAGATCGAACTTCACGCCTTTTTGGAGAAGACCCTTGCCCTGGTGGAATACGAAATGAAGGCGGAGAACCTGCAAATCGAAAAGAAATTCCACAAGGATCCAATTTATATAAACGGGGACGAGGACCAATTGGCCCAGGTGTTTTTGAATATGATCGGCAACGCCAGGGACAGCATGAATGAAAAGCAGAAGTGCCATTCCTATGAAGACCTCCAGAAAATGGGATGGTCGGGGCGGTTGACGGTGCAAACCGGGGTTTCCGGTTCCCAGGCCTTTGTCCTGTTCCAGGACACTGGATCAGGCATGACGGAGGAAGTGAAAGGAAAAATTTTCGATCCCTTTTTCACCACGAAAGGGGAGGGGAAAGGGACCGGGCTTGGGTTGTCCATTGCCTACGGCATCATTGAGGCCCACGGCGGGACTATCAAGTTTGAAAGCAAGGAAGGCAAGGGAACCAAGTTTGTCATTTTCCTTCCTTTAAACCGGCCAGAGGCCGGAACCAAATAGGGCTTCCGCCTTGACTAGCAAGGAGGATCAGCGCATCAGTAAATGATTAACTCCAGCCTTCAGGCTGGAGTTAACGAACAAACCCAGTGGGCTTTAGCCCTGAATATATCCTTGAAAGTCATGGCTAAAGCCCGACACTTATTTCCATTTTCTCCGCCATGAATGGCGGAGTTATTAAAAACCAATAATCACTCATTTCTGCCTGCGCATGCCCGCGCGCAGACAGGTGAATTAGACAGGACTGAGCCAATGCAGAACACGGAACAAAAATCCCGCGCGATTTTGATTGTGGACGACGAACCCCAAATCTGCGCCAACATCGGCAAAATATTAAGCAAAAAGGGATTTATCTCCCTGGAGGCGCATAACGGGGTGGAGGCATTGAGCGTGTTGAAGGAAAAATTTGTCGATCTGGTCTTGCTGGACGTCAAGATGCCCCAAATGGGCGGCCTGGAAGCCCTGAAAAAAATAAAAGAAAAATACCCGGAAATAGAGGTCATCATGGCCACGGCTTTTTCCGACCTGGAAACCGCTATCGAGTCCATGAAACACGGGGCCTTTGGCTTCCTTACCAAGCCTGTAAACGCGGAACACCTTGTCATGGAGATCAACAAGGCCCTTGAGCACGGGAGAATGCTCCGGCAAATTAAAATTTATGAAAAAAGACTGGAGATGAAGGTCGATGACAAGACCGAAGAGACAAAATATTTATACGGTTTGTTGGAAGCTAACTTTGTCAAGGCCATCCATGTGTTTGTGGACCTTATAGCTCTAAGCGATCCCTTTTTGGCCGGGCACTCCAAGCGGGTGGCGGAATTGGCGGTGAAAACCGGACAAAAACTCAATCTGAATGAAAAACGGCTGCTGGACCTGGAGCAGGCCGCCTTGTTGCACGATATCGGGAAACTGGGGGTCCCTGAAAGGATAAGATTTCTGCCTTATGAGGACCTCAACCCCAAGGAGAAATCACTGATGCAAAGACAAGCCCTGCTTGTCCAGCAAATTCTTGCATCGGCCAGTCATTTACAGAGGGCGGGGTTAATAATTAAAAGCCGCGCGGAAAGAGTGGACGGGAAAGGGTTTCCGGAAGGTCTGAAAGGCGATGAAATACCAATGGAATCACAAATTTTGTCGGTCGCTAACGCCTTTGAAAACAGCGCCAATAATCCCATGAAAAAAGAGAGCGATGAGTATGCCGCTGCCGCTTATTTGGAACGCGAAACAGGGAGCCGGTTCCGCCAAAAAGTGGTAAAAGTATTTTTAGAGGCCGTTGAAGAATTGAAATTCCGGCAAAAACAGGAAATGGCCCTCCCCCTGGCGGAATTGAAGGAAGGCATGGTTTTAACTAAAAACATTATTGATGATAACGGACAAATGGTCCTTTCAAAAGGAAGCCGGCTTACCTCCGCCCAGATCGCCATGATAAAAAATCATGATCTTTTCACCAGCACGGTCTCCCAAAGGATTTTCGTCTTGAAGGAGAGCATCGGCTCGTGAACAAAAGTCCAGCCTCAATAAACTTCATCGTGAGAGCCAATATCGAGGAGGTGGACAATGTCGTCGTATAGCTTGAATACGACTCTCAAATCTTGTGTCAGGGAGCAGGCGTATTTGCCTTTCAGGCGGCCTTTAAGAGGATGGGTGTGCAAAGTCGGATCAAAGGGATTGATAGAGAGTTTTGAAAGTAGAGTCTCGTATGTCTTTTGGAGCAAGGGGTTCCTTTTGAGTAATTTTTTTGAACGTTTACTAAAACTCCTTTCAAGTTCAAGCCTCATCATCGTCATCAGGGGCATTAAAGATAGCCTGCATCGCCTCTTCAACGGAATTGCAGATTACAGAGTCATTCTCTTGTTCCGCCTTCAGCACGCGCTCCACGAATGCCTTGTGCTTTTTCTCTTTTTCAAGAAAATAGCCCACAATATCCAGAATCTCCTGGAGCCGTTTTTCTGGAAGTTGGGGGAGCAGATTGTCTATATTGGCGATAGCCATGCTCTTGGTCATAAAATTATCTTATGAAAAAAAGAATATAAGTGTCAAGGAACTAAAGCGCCTAAAGTTGTGGTAGGTTTCTTTTTATAATGAAAAAATAGCTTCCACAACTTTAGTCACTTTAAATTTTAGTTCACTTTAAACTTGAATTTATAATATAAAACCATGCAAACAAATCATGTCCTCGTGGTGGATGACGAAGTCAAGGTCTGCGAGATCGTAGGACGTTTTCTCCAGGCCAAGGGCTTCGTGGTGTCCCGGGCCCATAACGGACTGGAGGCGTTGGAGGCCTGCGCCTCCCAAAAGCCGGACGTAGTCGTCATGGATATCCGGATGCCGAGGATGGACGGCGTGGAATGCCTGAAAAGAATCAAGGAGACGGCCCCGGATACTGAAGTCATCATGTCCACCGCAGTGGAGGAATTGAACACCGGGATCTCCTGCATGAAAATGGGGGCCTTTGGGTATCTCAATAAACCGATAAACCTGGAAAATTTATTCATTGAGATTAACCGCTCCCTGGAACACCGGAGGCTGGTCCTTGAAAACCGGGATTATCAAATCAACCTGGAAAAAAAGGTGGAGGAGCGGACCCGTGAGGTCCTCCAATTGAATGAAAAACTCAAGGAGAGTCTGCTGAATTCGGTGAGGATCACCTTGGGCATACTGGAGACCACCGACGTATTTTTCGCCGGGCATGCGAAAAGGGTCTCCATCTGGGCCGTGGCCGTCGCCCACTACATGGGCCTGGGCGCGCAAGAGGTCTTTGACATTGAATTGGCCGCGCTGCTGCACGAGATCGGCCAGATAGCCATCCCGGAGGAGATCAGGAACGCCTCCTTCAAGGAATTGTCCATCAGGGAAATCAACATGGTCAAGGAGTATCCGGCGCTCACGCAACGGATACTGTCCCCCTCGGAGGAGCTCCGAAGGGCCGGGGTTTTGGTCCGCCATCATCTGGAGCATCTTGACGGGACCGGTTTCCCTGACGGCCTTAAGGGAGACAGCATCCCCCTGGGGTCGAGGATTATAGGCGTGGTTAATGCCTATGACGAATTGGAAAGCCGCAGGCGGTTCACTTCGGAAAAATTTCCTTCGGATAAAACCAAGGATGACTTCGTTTTTTCCAATCTGAGAAAACACGCGGGGAGGCATTATCAACCGGAGATCATCGACAAGCTGGAAGAGGCCCTGGCCGGCTACCATAAGCTCGCGAAGACGAGGGCTTTATGCACGGTAAATGAATTGAAGGCCGGCATGGCCCTGGCCTCGGATATTCATCTGCGCGGGGGGAAGCTGTTGATTAAAAAAGGGGCCATTCTGAGCGACGTACACGTGGCGAAACTCAACGCCTTATATAAAATGTATCTACTTGAGGGCGATATTTACATTTGGAAGTCATAGCGCGGCGTGGCCGCGACCAAAATAAATTTCGGCGTATTCAAACGTTTGATGATATTATTACGTTCAGAAATTTACGTTTTCCGCTTGAAATAAAATCAGCGTTGTATGCTTCAAGAGAAATTTATTTTGGTTGCGGCCATGCCGCGCTCCACCACAAATTAAAAATTAAAAATTAAAAATTAAAAATCAAAAATCTAAAATTAGAAGCTGTCTTGAAAAAAGCGTTTATTCTGAAAAGCAAACGTGCGGTTGTAATTTAAGAAGCCCGTTGACACACCCCGGCCTTCGGCCACCCCTCTCAAGAGGGGAATTTTTCAGAGGAAAAAATTTTTAATCGCCGGCG
>JACRGO010000001.1 GCA_016212295.1 Nitrospinota bacterium
TAAGGCCATTGAGATTAGACCACATAACACAATACCAAAGTGGAACTATACACTTATGCCAAACGATGGATACATATCGACCAATTAATTGTTGAGAATTTTGGCCTCAAGATTGTAAAGTTATTTTTTCTCGGACCCTTATTTTCCAATTATCATTTAACTCGTTTTGCGTAACCGGTAAATCCCCAATTATATCCCTATATTTTTGAATTATCTCATATGCAGATAGCATTATCTCGATGAATTTTAGAATACTTGTAGCTTCTGCAATGAACTGAAACTCTCCATATCCCTTTACCCCGCTGGTTGCGACTTTCTCTCCAGATAATAGATCATCAGCAATATTAGCTCCTTCCAATTCAAAAGCCGACATCTCATCTGGGAAGTGCGTGTTTACTACATTGCGAATAATTGATATAAATGCTTCTTTCGAAATGGGCTGTGTCATAAGCACTCCTTATGATGTAGTTGATCTTAATAGAAATTTGGGTATTTTTTTAAACGTTGAGTATTTTCATTTTTTATAACATTATGCCAGAAAACCCTCAGGCTTTGCCTGGGGGATGAATGGCATCCTTTTAGAGCAGGGGTTTTTAGGGGACGGCGAGTCCCCTAATAATCGTTTGTAACATTTGTAACATTTAAACAATCCGCCGCACTTTGTTCGGCTAAAAAGCCACCGGGCTCTGCCCGGTGGTAATTTACTCCAAAATATACAAAAGTTTAGCATTATGGCGTATAAAAATTCAAAGACTCCTTGCCCCCTGAGAGCCTGTTTTACAATCCGGCTTCCGCTCAGGTTTCCAGCCGGCCACGACGCGACGGGCAAGGCCGCCTGAATGGGGCCGCACCTTGACGGGCGTTGCCCAAAGCAATTTGCTAATGAGGGTGATTCCACTTTTTTAAAGGTTCTAATGGGTGACCCCATTTATGACCTTTAATAGTCAGTGGGATTCATGGTTGATAAGTCAACAATACACCTCTCGCAAAAAATGTTCTCTCTTTTGTAGACGCAATGTACTCCCGAAATTCATCGCCAAAGAAAATCGGGAAGACTTCAAGCGCATCTTCGTATGAATCAAAACCCCATACCGTATCAATTTCTTGCTTCTCGAAGCCCCCATCAATAAGCTTGCGCAAGAAATATTCCTTTTTCTGCCGATGTTGTTCAACTCGTTTTCTTCCCAGGATTTCCAAGGACTGATTCATGCCAACAATGCCTGGGGCACTAGTCACTAAGAATACGCGAACGTTTTTGAGACTCCTTAGTCGGCAAAGAAAATCATCCATTGGCCCATAATCGTTATCCCACGGGTTAGACAGAGCCCAGAAAGAAAATATATCGCAATCATCCTCCAAAGTATACATCAAAGCATCGGAAAGATTGGCTTGCACATTTGCCAAGCCGCCTAATTCCAAAACTGTGTTCAACCAGTTGCACATAGAAGAATTCTTCTCCAGAGCTGTCAACTCCTTCACCAGTTTTGACAACCTCAGTGTATACTTACCTGTGCCAGGTCCAACCTCGATAACTTTTCTGCCATAGCACACTTTACTACTGAGCTTCGACCAAACGGAATCGTGACAATCTTGGGCTTGTGAGAGACAGTTATATAGTATGGTTCTTTTCGTATAAATGTCATCCCAGCCGTTGCTTGCAGCTAAAAAGGAATCGCTGATCTCATGCGAGACCCCTCTGATGAAAATAACAGGACCATAATGATTCGTCATAATTCCGCAAGCAAGTACTCCCGACAAGCAAGAACCGTATTGTGCCGCTCTATATCTGGTTCCGTACTCATACATAGTCGTCAAATATCTCTTTATTGGAGGAAAGAAGTATTGTGATGCATGTGTGAGCTCACCAGCTGACGAAACGAGATGAAAACCATCATGAAATTTGCTGTCAGCGGCTGAAAATTTCAGTAGAAGCGATACAATATTATCAATTCCAGAAACAGGCGAAATCTCGCACCTAAGAGGCGCGATTTCTAGTTGCTCTAAAGCATCGTACAGAACAACCCCTACTCCTGTGAACCGATCATCCTTTGCGCGCGCCATTCTACCAAGAATCGCGGACAAATACTTGTATCCGCTATATAGTTTCATCTTGTAAATCCTTGCCTTTATAAGTTGTGTACCACAATGACCGATAATTCTGCCATCGCCGAGGGACTATGCTGTCATTATCAATAATCTCCTCGAAGAATCTCCTAGCTTCAAGGTAGAACGTAATGTCATCAGCACCCTTACACCGCAAAAAGTGAGCATCTGTTGTATGCGGTTGAAATATGTTGAAGACTGGAAACCCTGTCAATAATTGATTGATGGCAAGGAACTCTTTTCTCAAACCACAAAATTTTTCAAGACCAACAATGTATGAATACGCTGTGATTACGCCTAGTTCATTCGCACACTCCATGATTTTCATTATGCCGCCAATTGAATAGTTGGCTTTACTCAACCTTAATATTTCCGTTCGTCTTGATAGGGTTTCCAGAGCGAAGGTATACCTGAATCTCATGTGGCACACAGCAGCCAGTTGCTCGCGCGTTACAATCTCAGTACCCAAATAGTACATTTCGCCATCGAATCTCCGTCTTGTAGCACACTCGTAAATGTCCCGCAAGTGGCTTATCAACCTATCCGCACTATTAAAACATCCTGTCACCAAAGCAATCTCCGAAAGGTTCGCAAAGAAGTCTTTGCCATATCGTCTCTCAAGGTTTTCAAAGAATAAGTCTACATCAGATTTCGCCTTTATTGTCTCTCGATCCTTCGGTGTCTGTAGCCCAAAGCAAAACTTGCATCCGCGACACAGACTCCTGCTATGGGAATTAAAACATAACTCATGGTTATTCTTTCTAAGATACACAGCGTCACAAGTATCATCCTCTGCGGCAAAAATATCCCCCATCTTCTCCCCATCCAGAATTAGACTATCACCTACGATTCTGAAAGGAGAGATTGCAATGTTGTTCGGGATACCAAAATAGAACGGTAAATGATACGAAAACGGCTTGAACTTAAAGCGAATCCTCTGATGAGGCAGATCACTATTGACACCACATACGTTCAATGCTATCAACAAGATGTCAGTAAAGGGTACCTCAAAGGATTCTGCCAGCTTTTGAATCAGGCTCTGATCGACCCTCATGGTGCAACCTCCTTGATCTCTCCTGAAAGGTAAACCAACCATGCCTTGGCTGTTATAGCAAACCGATCTTGATTAACACCATAAATCAGATTTGCTTGACTACTAACATCCTTAAGGAAAATTGAGAAATACTTTGTCGATACATATCCTGGGACTATCAAATTACCAGTTTTAGGACAACTCAGCAAAAACTCCCTCGAAGGTTCAATCGTTTTGTCTTTCAAGTTCCAGTCACCATCCCAACGATGATTGCCTCCCATCATTGCATGTTCAATGTAACTGACGTTCTTTACGCCTTTGCCAAGCGCCAGCTTACTCTGCTTAAAGTGAGTAAAGAGGAAAAACTAAAACTTTGTGCTCCTTGAGTCTGGTTATTGAGATTTATTTGTGGTTTGATGCTTGCCATTTGGAATTTTTATCCGCGCTCATCCGCGGCTCATGTCGAATTAATAACGATTTTAAATCAAACTTGGATGTGCAACTCTATTTCTTCAAGAATCTCTCTTAATTTCGGCGCTCTTGACGACATCACATTCTCCTCGCTTCCTTCATGTTTATGGTGCGGATAGGTGGGGATTCCCGCTCCCTTGTGATGCCCCGTATCATCATAACGGAAGACAAGTTTTTTTGAATGGTCTACGTACTGGTAAGCGTACATCAAACGTTCCGTGGTCTTTTCGACGTCAATAAATTCCCGAAAATGCAGAATTGAATTGTCGACAAAAAACAGCTCTCCGCGAATAAAACCTTCATAGGTCCCCCTCTTTTCAAAGGTGATATTCGTAAGTCGAACGGCAGGGCACGAGTTGACCACGGCTTGGATTTCGGAAAAATAATCTTCAATTTTCAATTCGAATACTCTTCAGCGTTTTTGATTTTTCAATCAATCGTTGCAACATTCTGAATTCCCCTATCCATTCCATGTGATCCATGGTTTCCTTTATCATATCGCTCTCGTATTGGGCCACGAATTCCTTGGTCTCCATATGATATTTTTTCTCAAAATCCCTGAGCCTGGCTTGGGTACGATGGATACCCGCATCCATGAGCTTAATTTCATTATTCAACGCCGCCTCAACCAACGGCTTGATTTGGCGTTCCCCGGGAGAAACCAGTTTTAACTCGCACATAATAGCCTCCTTAAGAATTGGCGCTAACAGGCCTACATGGTTTATTTTCTCTTATTTAAAACAAAAATTAAAGGTTTTTCTTTCGAACAGTACGAGGCGGAGCCTCGTAACCCGGCATTCCCAGGCAGGAGCCTGGAACGAGAATAGCCGCCATCACACACCCCGGCCTTCGGCCACCCCTCTCAAGAGGGGAATTTCCAAGGAAGATCCTTGGTCATTGGGATTTTGAGTTTATTTGTAATTTGAATTTTGCCATTTGAAATTTTGCCTCTCTTCGACGTTGGACGTTCAATGTTCGACGTTCATTTTTCCCTCACTCTTCCTCCTCCTGCCTCGGCAGGCCGTGGCCAGGACGCTTGGCGTACACCAGGTGATAAACCACGGGGATAACGCCCAGGGTGAAGAGAGTCGAGGCCGTGATGCCGAAGATGATGGACCAGGCCAGGCCGGAAAAAATGGGGTCCAGCGTGATGACGATATTCCCCAGAAAGGCCGTGCCCGCGGTGAGGAAGATGGGCCTCATGCGGATGGCGCCGGACTGCACCAGGGCCTCCTCTAAATCCAGTCCCTTGCGCAGGGCGTGGTGGAAAAAATCCACCAGCACCACGGAGTTTCGCACCACGATGCCCGCCAGCGCGATCATGCCTATCATGGCCGTGGCCGTGAAAAAAACCGGGTTCGGGTTTCCGTTGATGACCCTTTCTCCAATGGCGTTAAGGGCCCAGAATCCGGGCATGATCCCCACCATGGTGAGCGGGATGGCCAGCATCATGATCCCGGAGATGGCGGCGGAGCCGGTCTGCATCATGAGCACCAGGAAAATCCCGGCCAAGGCCGCGCCGAAGGCAATGCCCAAATCACGGAACACATCCACCGTTATCTTCCACTCCCCCTCCCCGCCCCAGACAACCTTTGCCCCGGAAGGGAGCGTCCACGGAATCCCCCCGCCCTGGGAGAGATAGGTCCTTTTCTTCAGCGGCCTGGGTCCGGTGGAGGATTGTGCCTCGCCGCCGGATTTCTGGAGGTCCGCATCCACGTCCAGCACGATATCCGCCGGCGGCCTTCCGGCTGTGTCCGCGAACACATAAGCCACCCGCTTCAGATTCTTGTGGTAGATGGTTTTGTCCGCCAGGGTGGTTTCAAAGTTCCCTATCTCGCCCAGTTGGGTCAAGGGCTGGGGGGCATCGCGCAGGGACACTCCCTCCCTGATCTTGGTGTAACCCGGACGCCCCTTGATGAAAAGAGAAACTATTCCGGCGGGATCGGAGCGTTGGGGCCGCGGCAACTGCAAAATAACCGGCAGGGGATAGGCCTCGCTTGGAATATTCAGGTTCGCGGCCTCCATGCCGTGGGCCGCGAGCCGGACCGTTTGCGCGATCTCCTCCGTGCCGATAGCCGAAAGAGCCGCCTTTTCCTTATCGGTCCTAAATACCAGGCGGGTCTGGTCGGCCTCCACCGAGGTGTCCACGTCCGTCACGAAGGGCTCCTTGCGCAGGCGCTCGGCTACTGCCAGGGCGGCCTTCTGAAACACAGGATAGGGAGTGTCCTCCTCGCCATGGATCTCGGCGGTGACGGTGGAGATCACCGGCGGACCCGGCGGGACCTCCACGAGCTTGATGTTGGCGTTGTTCCTTTTGGCGATCCGTTCGAGATCGGCCCTGATACGCAGAAGGATTTCATGGGACTGGTGGACCCTCTTTTTTTTATGGGCCAGGTTGACGCGCAGGTCCGCCATGTTGGCCCCATCGCGCAGGAAGTAGTGCCGCACCATGCCGTTAAAGTCCATGGGGGAGGGCGTTCCCACGAATCCCGTGAACATGGCCGCCTCTGGCACGGAGCGGAAATACTCGGCCAGCTCGCGCGTCACCCCTTGCGTCTCCTCCAGGGTCGTCCCCTCCGGCATGTCGATCACAATCTGGAATTCGTTCTTGTTATCGAAAGGCAACATCTTGAGCGGCACGAGCCGCAGGGCGGGAAGAATCACCGCCAGGGCGAAGAGGAGTCCGATGCCCCCCAGAAAGGCCAGACCCAGGGCGCGGCTTCGCAGCAGGGGCCGCAGCAGGGAATTATAAATTTTATAGAGAAGCGTGCGCCGGACGTCATACTCCCCTTCCGCGCTTTCTCTTGTCCTGGGCTTGAGGATAAGCCGCGAGGCGTAAGGCGTCACGCAAAAGGCCACGATCAGGCTCATGAAGATGGTGAGCGGCACATTCAGGGCCATGGGCCGCATGTAGGGTCCCATCATGCCGGTGATGAAGAACATGGGCACGAAGGAGAGGATCACGGCGATGGTGGACATGATCAGGGCGGGCCGGATCTCCTGCACCGCGGCGAGGATGGCCGGGCGAGGCTTCCATGTCCCCATCGAAAAATACCGCTCGATGTTTTCCACGTCCGTGATGGGATCGTCCACGAGGATGCCCAAGGCCAGGATGAGCGCGAACAGGGTCACGCGGTTGATGGTGTATCCGGCCATGAGATTGATCAAGAGAGTCGCGCCGTAGCAGACCGGGACCGCCAACGCGATGACCAGCGCCGCGCGCCAGCCGAGGACTAAACCAACGAAAATCACAACGGAGAGGATGGCGACCGCCAGGGCCTCCACTAGCTCGTCGACCTTCTCATCCGCGGTGTCGCCGTAGTCGCGGGTGATGTTGAAATGCACTTGGGGCGGGAAGATCTTTTTCGAGAGGCACTCCAGGGTCTCCCGCGCGTCCCGCGCCACCCAGACCGCGTTGGCCCCTTTTTTCTTGGCCACCGCGAGGTGGACCGCCGGATAGACCCCGCCGGACTTGGCTATTCCGTCCTTTTCCCCGGACGCGGCGGGGCCGAACCCGATCCACGAATAGCTGAAGACCTCGGCCGGACCATCGATCACCTCGGCCACGTCCTTGAGGTAGACAGGGATGCCGTCCACCACGTTCACCACCAGATTCTGGATCTCCTCCACCCCGCGAAAGAAGACGCCCGCCTCCACCAGAATGGCCTCGTTCTTTTGCTCGATGGTCCCGGCCGGGAGCTGGATGTTGCCCACCCGCAGAGCGAAGGCCACCTCCAGCGGAGTGGTGCGGCGCGCGGCCAGGGCGTGATTGTTCAGTTCCACGCGCACCGCGCGCGGCCTCCCGCCCGTTACCGTCACGCGGTTGGTGTCCTTCACGGCCTGGAGGGAAAGCTCCACCTCTTCCGCGAGCCGCCTGAGCTGGTGGTCGTCGAAATTTTCCGGATCGTCGCTCCACAGGGTGGCGATGAGGATGGGCACGTCGTCAATCTCCACCGGCTTCACCACCCATCCGGCCACTGAGGGCGGGACCTTGTCCGTGTTGGACTGTATCTTGTTATAAATCTTGACCAGGCTGTCCTCGCGTCCTTCCCCCACGTAAAAGCGGACCGTGACCACGGAAGACCCTTCCTTCGACATGGAGTATACGTATTCCACGCCGTCGATCTGGGAGAGGAGTTTTTCCAGGGGGGTGGAGACCTGGCGCTCTACTTGTTCGGCGGAAAGGCCGGGCGCGGAGATCAGGACGTCGGCCAAAGGCACCACGATCTGCGGCTCCTCTTCCCTGGGGGTGAGGAGCAGGGCGACCCCTCCCGCGATGAGGGAGAGGAGAATGACCAGCACGGGGAGCGGCCCCTGGAGGAACGCGGACACGATGCGGGCGCTGAAGCCCAGGGAGTCGGCGGGATTGTTTTTTTGAAGGTTTTGCATTTGTATTTAGCTTACAACAAATAAATTCCAATAACCAAAATTGCAAAGAACAAACAAGGAAATGGAATTGTTTTGGCATTCAATAATTGTAATTTGAAATTTATTTGTAATTTGCTATTTGGGATTTTGCTTTCTTTTTTGGTCGCGGCCGTGCCGCGCCGTGTTGGGTTCCATCCTGAAAAAATGTTATATTTGGTTCCACTACTGTCCGGCTAAATTACCGAATAAATTCAATTGGTTAGGCACATAGCAGTCCTGTATTTTGTATTCTCTTTTTGTAAGTATTTGAAATAATGGACTTTTCTCGAACAAGGTCAGGCTCAAAATCTGTAAAATTGTGTAAAGATCGGTCTTGATATGGA
>JACRGO010000063.1 GCA_016212295.1 Nitrospinota bacterium
AAATTATACCGCCGACGATTAAATTTTTTTCTTCTGAAAAATTCCCCTCTTGAGAGGGGTGGCCGAAGGCCGGGGTGTGTCAGCGGGCTTCATATTCCAACCGCATGCTTGGATAAACATTTTTTTCAAGACAGCTTCTTAAATTTAACGCCTTTCGGGCGGACTTTAAAGAATTGAACATCGAACATCCAACATTGAACGTCGAATGTCGAAAAAGGAAGAAAGGATTTAAAACGTAAAATGAATTTTTCTTACTTCGATGTTGGACGTTCGATATTCGATGTTGGACGTTCAGTTTTTTCTTCTTCTGCATTTAGCATCTCGTTGACTTATAAGCGAAAAAAATGGAAATTCCTATACAATAAATTTACGTTTCCCACTTGAAATAATATATTCGCGCTTCAGTATAAACATTTTTTTGTGGCAGCCGCTAAACCCTTGTCAATTGCCGGTACTTGATCCGGTGCGGCTGGTCGGCGGCGGCGCCAAGGCGCGCCTTCCTGTCCGCTTCATACTCGGAATAATTCCCCTCGAACCACACCACCTTGCTCTCCCCCTCGAAGGCCAGGATATGAGTGGCGATGCGGTCCAGGAACCAGCGGTCATGGCTGATCACAACGGCGCAGCCCGCGAAATTCTCCAATGCCTCTTCCAGCGCCCGCATCGTGTTCACGTCAAGATCATTGGTCGGCTCGTCCAACAGCAGCACGTTGGCCCCTTCCTTAAGCAAGGTCGCCAGGTGGACGCGGTTACGCTCGCCCCCTGAGATCATCGAGACTTTTTTCTGCTGGTCGGACCCGGAAAAATTAAAACGCGCAACATAGGCCCTTGAGTTTATCTGACGGTTGCCGAGGTTGATGTTTTCCTGGCCGCCCGAGATCACCTCCCATATAGTTTTGTTCGGGTCAAGCGTGTCGCGGCCCTGGTCCACGCAGGCGATCTTCACGGTCTCTCCAATCCTGATGGCGCCGCTGTCCGGCTTTTCCTGTCCAACAACCATGCGGAAGAGGGTGGTCTTACCAGCGCCATTGGGCCCTATGATTCCAACTATGCCGCCCGGGGGGAGGGAAAAAGCCATGTCCTCCACCAGCAGCCTGTCGCCATAAGCCTTGCATACCTTGTCGGCTTCGATGACAACGTTCCCAAGCCTGGGTCCAGGGGGAATATAGATTTCCAGGTCCTTTGAGCGTTTCTCCGCCTCCTGCCCCAGAAGGCTCTCATAGGAATTGATGCGGGCCTTGGACTTCGCGTGCCGTCCTTTCGGAGACATGCGTATCCATTCAAGTTCACGCTTCAGGGTCTTGCGCCGCTCACTCTCGCTTTTCTCCTCCTGTTGCAGCCTGGCTTCCTTCTGTTCCAGCCAGGAGGAGTAATTACCCTTCCAGGGAATACCCTGCCCCCGGTCCAATTCCAGTATCCAGCCCGCCACGTTGTCCAGAAAATAACGGTCGTGGGTAACGGCGATAATGGTCCCGGCGTATTCCCGCAGGTGATGCTCAAGCCAAGCCACGGACTCGGCGTCCAGATGGTTTGTCGGTTCATCCAGGAGGAGGATGTCCGGTTTTTTCAACAGGAGGCGGCACAGCGCAACGCGTCTTTTTTCTCCGCCGGAGAGGACCTTTACCAGGGCGTCTCCCGGCGGACACCGCAAGGCGTCCATTGCCATCTCAAGCCGCGAATCCAGGTCCCACGCGCCCATGTGGTCAATTTTTTCCTGCACGACGCCCTGGCGCTCGATGAGGCGGGCCATATCGTCATCCGACATGGGCTGGGAAAATTTTTCGTTGATTTCGTTGAACTCCTTGAGCAGGGCGGCGGTCTCCCCTGCCCCCTCTTCCACTATTTCCCTTACCGTCCTGGCATCGTCCAGACGCGGCTCCTGCTCCAGAAAGCCCACGGTATGGCCAGGGGAGAGGACCGTTTGGCCGTCGAAGTCCTGGTCCACTCCGGCCAGAATACGCAGGAGGGAACTCTTACCGGAACCGTTCAGTCCCAGGACGCCTATCTTCGCGCCATAAAAATAGGAGAGGGAGATGTCCTTCAACACCGGCTTCTTGCCGTAAAATTTGCTTACGCGGATCATGGAATAAATTATCTTGTTGGCTTCGTTGCTCATGCTTTAAAGACCCTCCTTGAATGTCCAAAACAACTACATTTCCTTGTTTTTCATTTGTAATTTTGGTTATTGATAAAATTTCTTTTAATCCGTGAAAATCAGCCTAATCAGCCTAATCCGCGTTCTATTTTCAGTTCGCCGCAAGCGTTAACTCGTCAAAGCCCTCCACTACGGCGTCATATACAGACTTTCTCAACCTTCTTATTTCCGTGAAGTCGTGGGTGGGATTAACTCTGCTGGCCAGAAAAACCGCCAATAAATCCCTTTCCGGGTCATAAAAAAAAGAGCAGCCTGTGAATCCAAGCATTCCAAAGGAAGCATTGGAAAGCCTTGATCCGGCATTGGGGCTGTTTTCACTCTTTTTGATCCAGCCTGAATAGAATTCACCGTTTTCCCTTGCGATGGTTTTCAGAACCAAAGGCCGCGGGACAATAGCTCCCCCCCACAAGGCCCAAAACCAATTCCGGACAGAGCCAAGATTTCCAAAGAGTCCGGCGTGAAGGGAGGTGGAATCCATCCTGAAGCAATTATCGTCATTTACCACCCCAACCAGAAAACCCCGGCGATGGAAGGTATTCTCAGTGGGTATGATCTCTCCTTCTCCGGAAAAGCGGTCAAGGCTTTCGGAATAGCGCAGACCGTCCCATCCCTCCCGCGCCCCCCACTCCTCCCACAAACGGTCCACTCTCTTGCCGGTTGCCGTCTCCATAACTTTCGTAAGCAAGATATACCCCAAATCTGAGTAGAGGGGCTTCTTTTCCGCTGTGTCCTCCTCAAGCACTGAAGAAAAAATCCCGTCCCTGGCCTTAAAATTATAATAATCCCGCCAGGCGGCAAGGCCTGATTCATGGGCCAACAGCTCTCTTAAACGCAAATCGCGCGTCCCCTTCCCCGCACCCTGGAGGAAGTCCCCTACCCTGCTTTCCTCCTCCCATAGCCCTTTGTCCTCCCCGATCAAAAACAAGGTCAAGCCTGAAACAACCTTGGTAAGGCTTGCTATGTCATACAGGGCCTCAGGATTCCCGTGCGTGGCGGTCCTGAAAATTTCCTTTCCCGCATGGGACACTGACACAGCGCCATGGATGAGAATTTTCCGCTGCTCAGCGGCTTGAAGAAGCTCCTGGCAAGATTTAAAACAAGACTCGGATTGGGCGGTCATTGGGAAAGAAGCCAGTAGTCATTGGCCAGTGGTCATTGGCCAGTAAGTAAATCGACAATTGACAATTGACAATTGACTATTTATTCCTCACGGTTGTGGTTCAAAGCCCAGGTATTGCGGCAATTTGACCTTATTCTGGTAATAAAATTTCATAAGCATGCCTTGCTTGAATTTTTCCGACGCGCCGCAGGCCTTCACAAGGATCATCCTGTCCTTTTTCAGGGCTTGGATGAGTTTTAAAACAGCGTCCTTCTTCTTCCCCTCGATAAACAGCTTATTGGCCTCCATGACAAAGGAAAACTCTTCCCTGGGCGAGGGCTTGGAAGCGGCCTGCGAGGCGGGAGTTAAGGCCGGTGCGGCGGCCGTTGGCGTCGTGAGAGGGGCCGCTGTCCCAGCCACCTTGCTAAGGTAAAAGACATAAACCGGCATGGTTCGCACTGAAGGCTGCCTGGCTATGAGCTTGTCGAATGCCTTCGGGTCGTGTTGCTGAAGTTTCTTCAAAATCACGAAGGCGCCCTTGAAATCACGGGCCGCAAGGGCCTGCGCGGCCTTTTTGACAAGGACGATGTTGTGGCTGTCGGGCGATGATGCCGGCTTGGCGGTCTGCCTTGCCGCCGCTGCCCTGGCCTCGGCCCTTTTCTCCTCCTCAATCTTCTCCTGCCATTCCTCCCGGTATATCTGCATCACGCCTGATTCCTTGAACTCCGGGTCCATTTCCGCGGCTTCGTCAATCACATTTTTATTGATAAGGAGGGCCGCCTCGATATGTTTCTTTGCCCTGTCCCGGTCGCCCAGCAGCAGGCAGCACCAAGCCGCGTTGATGTACTGCAGGTCAGTTTCATTACGGTCCACCCTCGCTATCCAGGAATACAGATCATACGCCTTGCGGATTTCTCCATTACCCTTGAGTTCCTTGGCCTGCGCGCTTACAGCGCGAAAGGCGGCCATTTCATCAACTTTCACCGCCTGCTCGTACCTGGTCCGCGCCTCTATGAGTTTTTTATTCAATACAAGGTCAGACGCCTCGAGCGCCACCTTTTTAGCCTCATCCAATATGGCCCGGATTTCTTTCCTGACCTCTCTGATCGGCTCCAGCATCGGCCTCTCATGATCGGAAAATTCAATTTTCAGGGCCGCGTCCCCCAAAAGGATCGCCTCCGAATTCCCGATCTCCTGCTGGACCGTCCTCATGTGCCGGGCCATCATCTCCGCCACGTCTCCCACTATTTCCTCATGCTGGTTGAACGCCTTCTGGAAGTGGATCAGCGCCTTTTCCTTATGCCTCAGGCTATCTGAATTATCGGGATCCCGGAGAAACCCCTTCATCATATTAACGCCTTGATCCAACTGGTCGGCGGCGATGTAAAGATTTATCTCATGAAATTTATGCGACAGCATCTCCTTTTGCGGGGTCTCATAATTCAATGCCGTCTTCAAAAAAACTAGAGCCCGCTCATAGCGGAGCGTGTCCGAGGTGTTCTCAAGTATCTTGGCGAGCAGTCCATCCAGGCCAAGGAGTTGCTCCAGGACCCTTTCCGCGTTGGCGTCCAATAGCTTCCGGAAAAGTTCATTGCATGCGGAGGGATCAATCGGGGTCTTCAGGAGTTTATTTGCCTCGTGCAGTTTGTTGTTTATCTCCTTTATGGAAATGTCAGGGCTGATCTCACCCTCTTCCACTATTTTATAGGTTTTCTTTAAATCGGCCGCTGTCTTGCACAGGAGGTTATAGGAGATGTTCATTTTCAGGGACTCCTGGGCGCGCTGGTCCAACTCCACTATCTTCTGTGTTTCCTCCTTGAAATAAGAAATGGTGAGGGCGATCTCCTTGTCATTTTCCACGGCCTCGTCTTTTTCCGCGGCGGCCGATAGCTTCTGGCTTTCAGCCATGTATTCATTGGCCCGGTCAAAAAACTTCGTGGCTTCTTCATAATTGCCTTTCTTCAGCGCCTCCGTGGCCTGTCCCATCTGGCATTCCCCCATGAGCCTCATGGGACTTGGGGCCTCTCTGCGTATTCTTTTGGCGTTCGCGGCGTTTCTTTGGGATGAAATGAATTTTTTTAACTGAATCTGGCTCTTTCCAAGTTCTATATAGGTGTCGAAGAGAGACCTCTTCCCCGCGTCGCCTGTTCCCTCGAGAAGTTCTATGGCCTTTGCCAGCGTCTTTTCCATTTCCTCGTAATTTTTTTGCTCCTTGAATTCGAGCGCCTGGTCCTTCAGGGCAAGGTACTGCTTGAAGGTGTCGGCGGATTCCATGATATCGACGCGTTTTTTGGCGACGTCCTTCCTCTTCTCCTTGTCGGAGAAAAATGTCTTGACGTCCTTGCCGAGCCGTTCCTTCATCCGGCCAACCTTGGCGCTCATGGAGCACCCTTCAAGCTTTTTCCGCATTACTTTTGAAATATCGTCCCCGGACAGCTTCTCAGCGGCCATCCTCCTCATGACCTCCTCTTTGCCGCGTTTCATGGCGTCGTTATACTGCTGGAGGTCGCCAACTGTCGGCTCCAGGTTCTTTTCAAAATAGGTGGAAAATGAAATGCCCAGCTCTCCGAAGAGGTTGGCGCAGGAAAGAAACTCATCGGTGTTGATATCGCCGAAACTTACCCGCACCTTCTGGTTGTCTTCAATTTGATAAACGAAATCAGCCCCGACCACGAAATGGACGATCAGGCACTCGTCAAGAAAGGAACTGACGTCATCCAGGGAGATATTGATCCCTTCCTTGTTCCAGTTAAACCGGTTCTTCATGATTTCCTTGGAGAGATTTTCCAGGCCCCTGCGGTATTCAGCGTTTTTGCGGCAGTTCAGGATTATGAGCTCGCGCTTCTCCGAAGGGTTCTTGGGGTTGAAATTTTTCTTGCACTGGTCAATAAGCGCGGGGAGTATCTCTTCCGGCTTCGTGATTTTAGGCTGGGCGATGTCCTCTATTCCTTCTTCCTTCAACGCATTGGCTATGGCGATGCGTGTCGGTTGGCTGGTGCTTAAAACAAGAACGGAGGGTTTGGTGTCCATAATTCGCAGAAAGCCTCATTAACTATTTTTTACCTGAACAAGTTAAAACGAAGGATTGAGTAAATCGCCGATAAGCCGTCCTTCCATCCTATCTTTTTCCCTTCGGAATAGTCCCGGCCGAAATAGGATACTCCTATTTCATAGATCACGCACTTCTTCTTTGCTATCTTGGCCGTTATTTCCGGCTCAAAACCGAACCGGTTGCTCTTCAACTCAATGCCCTTGAAAAGATCGGCCTTGAAAACCTTGTAGCATGTTTCCATGTCCGTAAGGTTCAGGTTTGTGAACATATTGGAAAGCGTTGTCAGGAATTTATTGCCGAGATAGTGCCAAAAAAACAGGACCCTGTGCGTCCCGCTCGTAAAACGCGAACCATAGACCACGTCGGCCTTTCCCTCCAGTATGGGTCTGAGAAGGTTTGGATATTCAGCGGGATTATATTCAAGGTCCGCGTCCTGGACAATCACTATGTCGCCGGTTATTTTTCCCTGTCCGGTGCGGATGGCAGCGCCTTTTCCTTGGTTGATCTTGTGGGCGAATACCCTGATATCCGGCGCGCCATGTTCGTATTTTTTCAGAATCTCCCGCGTGCCGTCACGGGAGCAGTCATCCACTATGATGATCTCCCTTTCCGCCCCGCCTAAATCCACTGACCGTACCTTTTTGATTATTTCCTCAATGGTCTTTTCTTCATTGTACACCGGAATGAGTATTGTAATTTTCATAAAGCCCTTTCAACAAATAATTTTTGTAACTGCTCAGGCTCACGATAAATCATGCAAAGCTTGCGGCATTTTTGATATCATATCGGCTTCACCAACTTTTAACCGTGAACGATAAACTGATTTTTTTTGAGTATAAATAGTTATTAAACCACGTAAAATCCCGTTTTTTCAAGGAATCTGAGCTAAATGGCCCAAAAAAACGGATGAAATTGATAAACAATGGAAGGATGTGATAGATTTTAAAGTAACTACTCAGCCGCTCTATGCTTTTTCTTTTGCCACTACGCCACTAAGCCACAAAGATTCACTAGGATTTAATGCTTAAAATGTTCTTTGTGATAAAATGAAATCAGAATGAAAATCGGAATAGATATCCGGCCCGTCTTTGATTCCCCGGCGGGCATAGGTCGTTACGCGGAAAACCTGGTGAGGGCTCTCCTTGCGGAGGATTCGGAAAATGAGTTTGTTCTCTTCGCAGGCAAGTCAAGCAGAGAGGATGTTTTTCCAGGCGCCAAATTAATAAAAATAGCGCATGAATGCTATTTTTGGCATTTTCTTGCGGCCCTGTACGCCAAGCGGGAAAGGATCGATCTTTACATTAGTTTTGCCAGTATAATAGTCCCTCTCATTTCCAAAATGAAGAGCATTATCATGGTCCCGGACCTCACCCCCCTTTCCATGCCTGAATCCCATCATATCAAATCAGTGGTGGCATACCGGTTCTTTCTTGGAAGGGCCATAAGGAAGGCTGAAAAAATAATCACCCTCTCACAAAATTCCAGGAGGGACGTTCTCGCGAGATTCCCCATCCCTGAGGAAAAGGTCCGAATCATCTATCCAGGTATATCCCGGATGGAAAACAACGGCCGGCCCAATGGCCTTTTCCATGTCAATGGCCGCGATGTGCGTAGGCCCTATCTTTTATACGTTGGGACCGTGGAGCCCAGGAAGGACCTTGGCGCGCTGATCAGGGCGTTCGCTGGATTAAAAAGGGAGGGCATTTTTCAAGGGCGCCTCTTTTTGGCCGGGAAGCTGGGATGGAAATACGAGGCCCTGTTTGAATTGCCGGAGTATTTTGAATTCAAGGACTACATCCATTTCCTGGGCTATGTGTCCGAAGAGGAATTATGCGAGCTTTACGGCGCGGCTGAGATATTCGTCTATCCGTCCCTTTATGAGGGATTCGGGCTTCCCATCCTGGAGGCCATGCAATTCGGGCTTCCAGTGGTTACATGCGCCTCTTCTTCCCTTGAAGAGGCCGGGGGAGACGGCGTCTTATACTTCCCTCCCGGCGATGCGGAAGAACTGCGTGCGCAACTGAAAAAATTGCTGCAAGACCCCGCCTTGCGGGAGGCCCTGATCCAAAGGGGAAAGAAGCACATCGCCAAATTCCAATACGCCTATTCCGCCAAGGAATTGCAAAAGCTGATCATGGAGTGCAATTCCGCGTAAACGCCGCTCGCTTTGCGGCCCATGAAATTGATAACTAATGGAAGGATATGTTAGATTTAAAAATTCCGCAACTAATCTATCAAGATATTTTAAATTTCAGATTTCAGATTGGAATAATATAAGGGACTTAGAAATTAAAAATATACCGCAGAGACACAGAGACGCTGAGAAAAACATATATTGAAATTAAAGAATTTTTTCTCTGCGCCACTGCGTCTCCGCGGTTAATAAATGGTATTTTAGTATTTGCCAAGTCCCTTATTTAAAATATCACTGCTACGAGAAATAGCCCATGAACGCTACTACTGATAAGGTGCATCGCTATGCCGCCGGAGGCGTGGATATCGGCCGCTGGTTTAATCCTTTCGCTATTTTCATGCAACTTTGGAGTCACAGACTTCTTATCAGGCAATTTACATTCAGGGAAGTGGTTGGCCGATATAGGGGTTCATACCTTGGACTTCTTTGGGCCTTTCTTAATCCTTTTTTCATGCTGCTGGTTTATACCTTTGTGTTCGCCATCGTTTTTGGGGCAAAGTGGGGATTTCCGCAAGAGACAAAGGCCGATTTCGCCGTCATTCTTTTTGCCGGCCTTATTGCCTTCAATATTTTTTCCGAAGTCATTAACGCGGCGCCGTCCCTTGTGTTATCGAACCCCATGTTCGTAAAAAAAGTCGTATTCCCTCTCGAAATACTGGTTGTGGCCAAATTATTAAGCGCTATAATAAACGCGATATTCAGCGCTCTCATCCTCCTTGCGGCGGTCCTTGCGGCTCATCATTCCCTTCCCTGGACTATTATACTTCTTCCCTTGGTATGGCTGCCGCTTGGATTTTTCACCCTGGGCCTGGCCTACTTTTTCGCGTCCCTTGGGGTTTTTGTCCGCGATATCGGCCATGTCATGGGGATAGCGGTTTCAATAATTTTTTTTCTGTCCCCGGTCTTCTTTTCGCAAAAAACGCTCCTTGAAAAACTTCCGGATAATCTCCATTTATTTTTCAAGATAAACCCCCTTGCCGTGTTCCTGGAAGACACGAGAAAGGTCCTTATCTTCGGGGTTTGCCCGGACTGGCGGTTGACCCTTCTCATGCTTGGTTTCAGTTTCCTGGTTTTTGTTTTGGGCTTTGCCTGGTTCATGAAGAGCAAGAGGGCCTTTGCCGATGTCATTTGATCCTGCCATCACCCTCCCTGAAGACCTCGCTATTTCAGTTCGGAACGTCTCCAGGTCCTATATGCTCTTCAACCGTCCGCAGGACAGGTTGAAACACGCCATTTGGCGCGGCAGGAAAAAATTTTATCACGATTTCTGGGCGTTAAAAAATGTTTCGTTTGACGTCAAAAAGGGTGAGTCAGTCGGCATCATAGGACGAAACGGTTCCGGCAAAAGCACCCTTTTGCAGATCATTACAGGGATATTACCACCCACTGAGGGCGAGGTCCTTATCCGCGGACGGGTCGTGGCCCTCCTGGAACTCGGCTCCGGCTTCAATCCGGATTTTACCGGGCGGGAAAATATTTACCTCAATGGTAAAATCGTCGGCCTGTCGGAAAAGGAAATGGATGAAAGGTACGAGGACATCATAGCCTTTGCCGATATAGGTGAATTCATCGACCAGCCTGTGAAGACCTATTCCAGCGGCATGGTTGTGCGGCTGGCCTTTTCCGTTCTAGCGCACGTTGATCCCGATGTTCTCATAATAGATGAGGCTTTAGCCGTGGGGGACCTGGCTTTTCAACTGAAATGCACTGTGCATATTAAAAAACTGATTGATAAAGGCGCCACTCTCCTGTTTGTCTCCCACGATTCCTATGCGGTAAAAAATCTCTGCAAAAGGGCCTTATGGCTCCATGAGGGAACGTCAAGATTTTTTGGGAACAGCTTCGAGGCGGTTGCGCGATATCAGGATTTCCTTAGAGAGCTGGATAGCAATAAACCAACGGAAAGCGATGGAAATAAAGAAGCTGAAAATCCTGGGCAAGGCGGTGGATTAAATTCTGGCTCTGCTATCCAGTGCCGGTTACTGGACCAAAAAATTTTAGACGCAAACAACAATGAAATTACTGAAATTCATAGGGGAGAGACCATCAAGGTAAGGGTGGAATATGAAGTTTATCAAGAAATCGGGCCTCTTTCATCCGGCGTTGCCATATTGGACTCCGGGGACTATTTCATTTGCGGAACCAATACCCACTTGCAAAAAATTTCCATACCATCAAAAATAGGCAGACATGGATACGAAGTTATATATAACAATCTGAACCTTTTCGCTGGAACGTATAAATTTGATATAGGACTTTTCAATGAAAACACAACTGTATTTCTGGACTATCATTCGCGTTGCCTTGAGCTGAAAATTATTGATGAAGAACATTTAGGTGATGGATTAATTTTATTAAACCACAAATATGTCATTTTGTGATTCAGCGGTTCCATAATGGAAAGAATAAGGATTTAAATCAGCCACGAACGAACACGAATTTTCACGAATCTTTAAAAACTATTTCCTTTTAATTCGCGTCCATTAGTGTAAATTCGTGGTTAAAATAATTGAAAAGGAGGTATTTATGTATACGATCTATCGAATAAATGCTAACAAGCTGGATAATGGTTTCGTAAAAGCCTTGAAAGAGATGTTCAAAAATAAGGAAATCGAAATAGCGGTATGTGAAACTTCTGAAATTGAGGAGGACGAAACCGCGTATTTATTGAAGTCACCCGCCAATCACGGGCGTTTGTTGAAAGCGATAAAGAATGTTGCCCATAATCGCAATCTTGTTGCGGTAAATTTAGACGAGTTGGAGTGAAACATTTATGAACTAACGTTCACAAAGGAGAATGGAAATCCCCCCTGCCCCCCTTTTCCAAAGGGGTAATTTTCCAGTCTCTTTTTTTTAAGAGTAATTCCCCCTTTGCAAAAGGGGGGCAGGGGGGATTTGAAAAAGATTTTCAGGTGAAAAAATTGGCTTTGAAGGGAACGTTACCGTTATTTCTTGTAAATATCATTACGAATAAGAGTTATAATACTTCCTTGCTCCCATTTGAAAAAAACAATGCGAAAATACCCGTATCTTTTATTTTTCTTCCATATCCTCATCACCGGATGTTCCCAGGTGGATGAAAACATGGTTTTCGACTTTTCCGAAAACCTTCCAGCGGCACTTTACCAGTCTCAAACCATTGAGCCCAGGCAGGACGGCAATGAAAAAAAACCTTCTTCTCCGGTCCAACAGTCATTTTTAAAAGAAGACGCCATTTTTCAGGCCCCCCTCTCCTCTCTAAACTATTTCGTCTCTATCCCGGAAAATGCAATTCTTAAATTCGGCATAGTCATAGAGAACAAATTCAAGGATAAAAATCGATTTTATGATTTCGAGATTTTCGCTAAAAAGCAAAATAGCGCGCCGGAAAGGATCTTTTTAAAACGCATAACGGCCGAGGACAGCGGATTTTTTAGACAATGGATGGAAAATGAAGTGGATATGAGGCCTTATGCCGGTGAAATCATGAAGCTTTCATTTAAATTGTCAACCAACAGTGAAGTAAGCAAGGGAAATGTCGCCCTAGGGTGGGGAAGGCCCGCCTTGGTTTCCACGGTTCCCCTGGTTGCCAAAGAAAGTGGGCGCAAGGAGGAAAGCAAAAAGGACAAAATCACAAAGCTGCCTAATATTATCATTTATCTTGCGGATGCCCTGAGGGCGGATCATATAGGATGCTATGGATATGAAAAAATGACCTCTCCGCATATAGATGAATTCGCGCTGGATGGAATTCTTTTCGAGAATGCCGTTTCCCAGGCTGGTTGGACCCAGCCCGCCGTGGCATCTATCTTCACGGGCCTTTATCCTTCCTCGCACCGCGTCACAAACATAAAAAATGCCTTAAATGAAAATTTCACAACCATGGCGGAGTTGCTGAAGGAAAAAGGATATATCACAGGGGCATTTATAAAAAATCCTCTAGTCAGCCAGGAAGTGGGTTTTTCACAAGGTTTTGACACTTTCAGGCTGGTTAAACACGCTGAACGCGAAAATTTGACACAATTAGCCGCGGATTGGGTAGCCAACTCCGGTTCCAGCCCCTTCTTTCTTTATGTCCACGCGCTCAATCCCCATGAGCCTTATGACCCTCCAAAAACATTTTACGAAAAATTCGCGGTGGATTATTCAGGGAAAGTAAACGGCAAGGTATCAACGCTAAAGGCGTTGAAAAACGGCAAATGGCCGGAAAAGGTGACAGAGGCCGACATCGAATATTTGATATCCCTGTACGACGCGGAGATTGCACACGCGGATGACGCCTTCGGACGGTTCATGGATGCGCTGAAAAAACAAGGGATGCATCAGGACAGCTTGATCATTTTCATGGCGGACCACGGCGAGGAATTTTACGACCATGGGAGCTTTTCACACGGCCAGAGCCTATACTCGGAATTGACCCATATCCCGCTTATCCTCAAACTCCCGGGCAATTCAAACAGGGGGAAAAGGGCCTCGGGAATCGCCAGGCAAATCGATATCATCCCAACGGTCATGGATATAATTGGAAGCCCCACCTCACTTGGCGACGGACAATCCTTAACCGGCCAATTAGAAGACACTGCAAGCAACGCGAACGTCCTTGGAATAAGCGAGCAAGGCGCTTTAAGGTCCGCGGTTATTTATAATGGGTATAAGCTTATAAAAACCAGGGGAGAGAAGTTTGAGTTTTATAATTTACTAACCGACCCAAGAGAAAAGAATAACATTTTTGGCGCGGACGAAGTGATGGAAGGTTATCTTGGCCAGGCGCTGTTCAAAAGACAAATGCTCTTCCAGGAGGCAACAAAACAGGAAAAAAATGTTGAGTTAAGCAAGGATTTGAAAAAACAAATGAAATCACTTGGCTATTTGCAATGAACAACATGCCGGCAAATCAAACAATGTTCACAAAAAACCGTTTTTTCATGCTTTTACTCTTGATCTTGGCTGCCTTATCGGCAATGCCGTTTGGCCGTCCAATGTCTGGAGCCCAAGAGCAAGGGAATATTAAGGATTACAACGTCATCCTCCTTACGATAGACGCCTTGCGGGCGGACCATTTGGGGTGCTATGGATACAAACGGAACACCAGCCCCAATATCGATAAATTCGCGGCCAATGGGGTCCTTTTTGAAAACACAGTGGCGCAAATTCCCAAGACGGGGCCATCGGTTTCCTCCATCATGACCTCTCAATACATGCAATCCGCCGGAGTCTACCGTAACGGTGAAAAACTAAGCAGGAAGAAAAAAACCATAGCTGAAAGATTATTCGACCGTTCCTATTTCACCGCCGCCTTTTTAACGAATGCCAATTTGATCTATGGCTCCGGCCACGAACAAGGTTTTGTCTTATTCAATAATTACCACACCGCCCCGGCGGAAAAGGTTTTGGAAGGCGCGGTGGACTGGCTGGAGGGAAACCGTTTTAAAAAGTTCTTTTTGTGGATTCACCTGCTTGACCCGCACGGCCCTTATACTCCGCCGAAAAAATACCGCTCCATGTTCGTGGACGACCCCTTTTACAACGGGACAAAAACAGCGGCCACTGAATACAAAACCGGTTCCGGCAACAATTCCGAGTATATTCTTGGGGCAATTCCAAAATACCAACTCATCAATGGAATAAATAAGGTCGATTACTACATCGCCCAGTACGATTCTGAAATCTTTTATATGGATGAAGCCCTCCGTTCCCTGTTTGAAACCAT
This sequence comes from Nitrospinota bacterium, assembly GCA_016212295.1. GTDB lineage: Bacteria > Nitrospinota > Nitrospinia > JACRGO01 > JACRGO01 > JACRGO01. The sequence goes on from JACRGO010000063.1 coordinate 14,190, forward strand.
TGAAAACCTGGGTCTGCAAAAAAATTCCATAATCATAATCGGGGCCGACCACGGGGAAAGCATGGGGGAGCATGATTACTATTTCGAGCACGGCATGTTCGTTTACCAGGGTAACGTTAATATTCCCCTCATCATTAAATATCCTGGTGGACCTCAAGGCAAACGCATTCCCCAAATCGTGCAGAATATAGATATCGTCCCAACATTGCTTGATGTTCTTGGCATCAACGAAAGAGAGAAATGGTGGAAAAAAATTTTCAGCCGGCAAGACAGGATAGAGGGAAAAAGCCTTATGCCTCTTATTAAGGGAGAAACTCGCGAGGAAAATTTCGCTGTCAGCGAAACGCCGTACGAATATGACGACCATAAATCAGTGATGGTTCAAAAGGGCTCCTGGAAATTCATCATGAACTCCGACAAAACCGATGAATTGTACAATTTAGCCGAAGACCCTGATGAAAAAAATAATCAGGCGGAAAAACATCCGGAACTGGTGAAAGAGCTTCGAGGCCACATCCGCGGCATTCCCAAAGCCGCCAAAAGGAAGGGGCCGGAAGAGAATATCCAGTTCGGTGAAAAGGAGAAGGAAGAACTTAAGGCCCTGGGGTATTTGCAATGATGATAAAACTTTTTCAATCCGCTCTTTTTAAATTTCTTCTCCTCGCCGGCATGATGCTTGGAGTTTGTTCTTTCATGGGGGATTATTGCCTTTATAAGGGAAAATCTTATTATTACAAGGCGAGGTACCTCATTTCCGCCGATAAAGGCCCAGTGTCCCTGTTGGGTCCCACGGTCCAAGGGAAAAAAATGGTTTCCGGCTACCTGCATCCCCTGGACTGCAGAAAGGTTTTTCTGGGAAAGGACTGGGACCTTGAAAAAGGCATCAATGGCAGGAAATACACGGCATGGGCGCTGGGAAATAGGTCGACTATTTTTTTTCATGAAGAGAGAAAAAACGATTTCCTTCTTAATATAGGATTTTCTTCTTACAACTCAAAAAAATATCGGACTGAAACTGTTGATATTGCTCTAAACGGATATCCCTTGAGGAGCATCACCCTCGATCCGGAATGGGAAAGCTGGCAGATAGTATTGCCATCCGCTCAAATCCAGGATGGCGCAAATCAAATCGATTTTCAATTTCATCATGTTATTCAGCCGAACCAGGACGCCCCTGAATCCGTGGAGTCCCGCCCATTATCGGCGGCCATCGACCTCTCCACGCTGGAAATCCTGCCGCTTTTTCCAGAAAAATCAGAGGTCCCTTATCTGGAAGTCTCAGACAAACATCCGGTACTTCATATTACTACCCTGGAAAAATCCCAGGAGCGCGGCGGGATGATAAAAATTTTTCTCAATGATGGGTTTGTTTGCGGCCTGCCATTGGTTTCCGGGAAACACAGTTATCCTTTGACTCTCCCTGATGGTTTGGTTAAAAAAGATGGGAAAAACATTTTTACTTTTCAATATCCCGCCAAGGAATCCGATAAATTAAAGGCAAACAACCAAGACAGTATTGCTCTGGTTGGGATTTCCGGCGTCGGCATTAACATTACGAAACCGGTAATGGAGGCGCCTCCAAAATATATAATTGATACAAAATACCTCCCATTCCGGGCCTTCCCGTATACGCTGGGAAAAGGGTGGAGCGACAAGGACAAATGGCCGACCATAGAAATATCCTGGGCTTTAGGTAAGGAAGCATCCATCCGAATTCCCACCGCTTCTTCAAAGGGATTTATGCTAGAAATGGAGCTTCTTCCCTTTGTATATCCCGGAGCGCCGATTCAATCTGTGGATTTTTCTCTGAACGGCCATACGATTGGCTCCACTAAACTATCATCCGATTGGAAACGGATTGAACTCCCCCTCCCCTCTCATTGGTTAAAACAAGAAGATAATGAAGTAAAACTCCTTATGGGTTATTCCGCCTCGCCGAAAGACGTAATAGCGGGGAGCACGAACACCTGTCAACTTTCTGTAGCGATCAATTTAAATAGTTTTTTTATTTATAGCCCGGAGGACTTGGCCATGGAAGACACGCCACACTCTTTCCTGAATTTCAATCTTAATATAAACAAAAAGCTTTCCAAAAAGGGAAACATCTGCGCGAAAAATTACCTCCCGAAAAAAAATAAAACCCAATCCCCTGGCGCTTCGCAGGAAAAGGTGGGAATAATAATGGAAAAAAAGGTGCTCCCCATGGATAATCATATTTGTCCTGATGCGGACGCGAATGCCTTCAGGCTTATGGAATACAAAATATTAAGAAAGGAACGGCCCAAAAAGCCATGGGAAGATGGAAGAATTCTCATTGCCCCCGCTCCATCCATGATGGAATACAAGGCCGCCCTGGCAAAGAGGAGACCTTACCTGCGGTTCGCGATTGGTTTGTTAGGAAACGACCACCACCAATATCATTATTTCCCGGAAGAGGATGAAACGGAATTTATTATTGAATTAGAGGACTGGAAACACGACACCCACTTGCTATATTCGAAAGGCTTTCCACTGGAGCAAAATTCGGATAACATGGAGTGGCGGGTGGAGGAATTGGACCTTTCGGCCTTCGCATGGCAGGATGTCACTATTCGCTTCAGGACAATGGAGAAAAATGCCAGCAATGGCAAAAACAACACGGCATGGATGGAGCCTGTAATCATTTCTAAATAGTTGTTGCTGTAATTTTTTCCCTTTTAAAAAATCATGGAAAAACATCTTTTGGAGCAGCCCTTCGATAAATTCCAGAGATATATTTCCATTAAGGAAATTATCGAAACAATTGAAGCCGAGGAAGGACCGGCAAGGGATTCCAGTTTCCTTGACGTTGGAGGATATCCCGGCGACATCACCGCTTTTTTGCCAGGCCGCAGGATTTTTTTTCTGGATACGATACAGGACCGCATACCTGATTATATACGGGGAAACGCTGCCAGCCTTCCCTTTAAAAACGGCTCCATGGATATCGTTATCTGTTCGGATATGCTCGAACACCTTCCGCCGCCAATCAGGCCCTTGGTCTTAGATGAAATGGCCAGGGTGGGCAAGGGGTGGATACTTGTGGGCTGTCCCATAAAGCTGGAGGAAATTGAATGTTCGGAAAAGATAGTGGGAAATTTCCATAAGGCGCTCCTATCCAAGGAACACCCGTGGCTCAAGGAGCATTCTCATCTCGGTTTGCCGCGGGAAGAATTTCTCCATGAATATTTCTCTAAAAAGGGGTTGGCCTGCCTGGACATTCCCAATGGCAACTTATTGAATTGGCTCTTTATGATGTTAGTTAATGAATACATCAATTCCATCCCAGAAAATCAATATGCGGCTAAAGCCATTAATCATTATTTCAACCTGCAGTTCAGTCACACCAATCGCCAGGTCCCCGTTTACCGCTATATCCACGCCATCCACCCGGAGGCGGAGAAAGTCCGTAATCTAAAGGAAAATTTATTAAAAAAAGAGACGCCGCCACCCTCCACTTTTAACATACTTTCCTTTTTAAAATCCCTTGAGCCGGAAAAACTCGCATCGGACATTTCCACCAAGAGGGACCTTTATGAAGACGGGTTAAGAAAGGAGTTGGGGGAAACAAGGCTGCATATAAAAAGCCTTGAGTGCGCGGGGATGGAAAAGGAAAACCACATCAGTAACCTGAGAATAATGATGGAAGAAAAGCAAAGGGCTTTATTGCTCCTGATTGAGGAAAACAATAACAAGCAAAACGCCATTCTGGAACTGGGCAGGGAAAACCAAAAGAAACAAACGGCGATAATGGAACTCCAAGGATCTAACAATGAAAAACAGGCCGCCATTGAAAATTTACAGGCTGCAATTAATGAAAAACAGGCTGCAATTGAAAATTTGCAAGAATATATAAAGCAAAACGTTTGGAAGGACCGCCTGAAAGAAACCAGATTTTATAAACATTTTTTCGGTTCAACTGAATAGGTTCATAGCGCGGCATGGCTTAGAAAACTTGCGTGTAAAACACAAATTACTGAATTTAATAATATAAAAAATCATGTAACTATTTAGTGCGTTTTTATTTTTTGTTATCCTTAAAACTGAATTTTTATAATTAAAGGGAGCCTGCGGTCTTTTTACATCCCCCTGGCCCCCTTTTCCAAGGGGGAATCAGGCGATGTCTGGGAACATACCGAGATGGACGGCACAACCCATTCCCCCTTAACAAAGGGGGATTAAGGGGGATGTAAAGATGCATTTAACGGCGACTATCGGGGTTATGTAATATTTCGCTGAATAGTTACAAATTATTTTAAAAAGGATTTACATGGACCTGAAAATAGCAATCGTTTGCGAGCGCATGTTACTGGGTTTCGGCGCGGATTTAGTATATCACAAGTTAGCGGAAGGACTTCATAGGAAAGGCTGCCGTGTGACCGTTTTTACAACGCGGTCTGACGGCACTTACGAAAACAGCGGGTATAAAATTTCCCTGCTCCCGGTCCCGGCTGACGCCAATTTTCCAGCCTACGAAAAAAATGCCTCTAGATTTCTCCATTTCCTGATAGCCCAGGGGTTTGACCTTTTTATTCTTGGCACTTTCCCCTTTTATTCATACGCGCAAATTCTATCAAAGCATGCGCCCTGCATCGCGGTGGACCTTGGGATTTGTTCCACCGATGGCATGCCTGCTTCCGTGAAAAAGAATTTTGACTATATGCGGAAAACCCAATATGGGAAATATTTTAATTTTGTTGAAAAAATCCTTACCATATCGGAATATCTGAAAAAACTTATGCCAGCGCATCTTAAGGAAAAAACAAAGGCCCTGCACCTCGGGGTTGACCACTACGGTCCCAACGCACCGGAGGATATAGAGAAATTCAGAAATAGCCTCGGCGTTTCCGGTGATGAGGTATTGCTCCTCTATGTCGGGCGGCTCAACCCAAAGGCCCAGCCCTATAAAGGAACCGCTCAATTAGTGGGAATTTATAAAAAATTAAAAGAAAGACATTCTAATGTAAAATTGATCATGGCAGGCTTCGGGGATGAAAACGATGAAAATTTCATCCGCTCTGAGGGGATTATTCCAATGCTTAGCGTTCCGGTAAAATCAATGCCTGCCCTGTACGGCGCCTGCGATATTTATGTCACGGCTTCCTGTTGGGAAGGATTTGATCTTCCACTTCTGGAGGCCCAATATTTTGGAAAACCAGGAGTCGCCCTGAAAATAGGGGCGCACCCTGAAGTTGCAAGGGAAGGAGAAACTTCATTCTTGGCCGAAAATACAGAAGAAATGGTGGAAAAACTGGATATCCTCATACGCGACAAGGACAAAAGAGTGGAGATGGGAGAAAAGGGAGGGCTTTGGGCGAAAAATTTCAAGTGGGATGAAAAGATCAACCAATATGTGGAAGCCATTGTGGAGACCGCCAACTGCTTTAAAAAAGAAGAAACTAAAGGCGTCCAACCGAAGGTGACGGCGCTCGTCTTGAATTACAACGCCGATTTTGAAATCCTTGAGGAATGCATACTGACACTGAAGTCCCAGACCTATAAAAACCTGGAAATTCTCATTGTGGACAACAATTCCACAAACGGTTCCCTGGAACATATACAAAAGAAATTCGAGGGCTTGAGGATACTCAAACTGGACCAAAACCATGGTTTTTCCGTTGGAAATAACAGAGGCATAGAAGCCTCTGAAGGCGAGTTTATTTTCATATTGAATTTCGATGTTAAATTACATCCAGAAGCCGCGGAGGAACTTGTTAAGGTCATTCAGACGGACGGCAAAATCATTGCCGTGGCCCCCAAGATGCTCTTGTACAGGGACCCTGAAATCATCGACTGCATCGGGAACCTGCTTACGCCCGCGGGCGACGCCTTTAACATGGGGATCGGCCAGATAGATATAGGACAGTATGATGTCAGCGAAAGAGTTTTCGGGGCTTGCTTCGGTGCGGCCTTAGTGCGAAAAAGCGGGTTCAAGGAGGACGCTGTGGGCGCCTTGGAGGAACGGTTTTTTATGTACTATGAGGACGTGGATTGGAATTACCGGGCCAACGCCTTGGGATATAAAATAGTGACGGCCCCCAAGGCAGTTGTATACCATCACCACTCAGCCGCCACGAAAAAATTCAGTTATGACATGAAATATGAGCTAATCCAACTCAATTTATTGCGCACGGTCTTCCAGAATGTTCAGGGAAGAAAAGTAGTCACAAAGCTGATCATGGCCAGATTGAAAAATCACGTAATAAGTGTTTTGAGGAAGCAGTACAGGAAGGCTTCCTTGAAAGTCCTGTGGAAATTTTTATTGGATATTCCTGATTGCGTAAAAAAGAGAAATGAGCTGAAAAAGAGAAGGGTCGTCAACGATGTGGATATTTTTAAATACAGTTATGGCGAAATCCCATTTTTCGACCCGGTGGCCTATTCCCCAATAATATCCCTCGACACATTGGAGTTCATGTATTCCCGGAAATGCCTTGTCGATGCTGACCCCAAATACCAGGGAATTTTAAATTATCTCAGGCTGATTAAACTCAATAAACTCCGATTCGAGCGAGAAGTATCCCGTTCCAGGCTGGAAGAGTTTTTCGTTGATGAACCAGAAAGAATCAAGACCTTTTGCAAAGAAATTAACTGGTGATCGTCAGGCTAAAAATTTTTCTCAGACGCTTTCGATTTCTTTTTTATTTGAACCATCGAATTCTGCGCCCATGCGCCAGGCGTATTGCCGCCTTTCCTTTTCTTCGTTACCAGGTATTCATTTTAAAAAACGAAAAAAAAACGCCTTCCGTTGAGACACCCTTTGCTGAAAAAAGGTTTTCCATTATTTTGTCAATCGGAAAAAACACATCCTCGAACGAGCTATTCGCCACACTTTCCTCCATCAAGAAATGCAATTATTCTAATTTGGAACTCTGGACGCCCAAATCAGCCGTTCATAACGCCAGGAAGATTTTGCCGCAAGAGTCTGTCTCGGAAATTCCGGGACCTGAAGAAACTAAAATCACCTTGGATGGGATCTCAGGAGATTATTTTTTTTTCATGGATGCCGGAGACCAGCTCGCGAAAAATTTTTTTCACATCTTTTCCAGGGAGTTGTCCGCGCCGGACCCTCCAGCCATTCTCTATTCTGATGAGGATAAAATCAATTCCAGCGGCATCCGCTTTAATCCTTATTTCAAGCCTGATTTTTCACCATGCCTGCTGGAATCATGGAACTACATGGGAAGGGCCGTCCTTTATAAAGCTTCGTTGGCAAGAGAAGCCCTTCCGGAAGATGCCGGCGGGATAGATGTCGAATATTATTTGAACTTAAGCCTTGGCCGTAAAGCGAGGGTAAAACGAATTTCCAGGGTCCTATATCATAGGAAGGCATCACATGCTCATTGCCCCTTTGAGCCCTCCAGCGAAGGAGAAGCAGATGCTATAGGGCATTTCGTTAGAACAATTTATCCAGAAGCCAGAATTGGTAAAGGTCTCCTGCCCGGGACCTTCAGATTGGTGCCTTCCCTCAAAGAGGCGGGAAGGGTATCAGTTGTCGTGCCCAATAAGAATAATCTGCCCGGTCTAAGGAAGTGCCTTGCTTCCCTTCGCAAGCAAGACTGGAGGGACATGGAGATTATAATAGCCGATAATGAAACGGACGACCCAAGGGCGCTGGAATTTTTAAGGAACTTCCAGGATACCAATAAAAAGGTCGTCTCCGTTCCTGGAAAATTCAATTTCTCCAGATCCTGCAACATGGGAGCGGAACTAGCGCAAGGTGACTTTCTGCTTTTCCTCAATAACGACGTGGAGTTTATTTCATCAGGCTCCCTCTCCGCCATGCTGGAATACTCGCGCAGGGAAGAGGTCGGCGCTGTTGGAGCAAAATTATTTTTCCCGGACAAAACGATACAACATGTGGGAATCATGACAGGGCTTCAGGCCCCTTGCGTCCACCCTTATTACGCCTCACCGGGAAATGAGCCTGGATATTTCGGAAGGAACATGATCCCATGCGAGGTTTCAGCCGTGACTGCGGCATGTTTAATGATCCGGAAAAAACTTTTTGGTGAAGTTGGCGGTTTCGATGAGGCATTCAGGGTAGCGTACAACGATGTGGATTTATGCCTGAGACTACGAAAGAAAGGACGCCGGATTATTTATACCCCTTACGCCTGTCTTTTTCACGAGGAAAGTTCCACGAGAGGGTTCGCCGTGGACAAACAAGAAGAAATTCTTTTAAAGACGAAGTGGGAAGGCCAATTAGATGACCCCTACTACTCGCCTAACATGAGCAGAAAGCCGCTTTTCTTTTTGCCCAGGGTGGATTAACCATTGCTCAACCCGATGGAGTAGCTTCATCATCTCCATATATTTTTGTAAGAGAGCTATGTTTTAGAAGCTGTCTTGAAAAAAACATTAAGGTGGGCTTGCATGCAAATAGCCGGAGAAATCCTTAACACACCCCGGCCTTCAGCCACCCCTCTCAAGAGGGGAATTTATAGATAACGGCGCCTCTTCAGCAGGCAACTATATTATTACGTTAAAATTTATTCTTTTAAAGATTCCCCTCTTGAGAGGGGTGGCCGAAGGCCGGGGTGTGTTAAGGGGCTTCTTATTCAGGCCTCACATTCGCGCTTCAGTATAAAACATTTTTATTTTCCCACTTGCTCTATTCGCCTTTTTCTTGCCTATTTTCTTCGCCCTCCGCCCCCCCGCCGCTCTCCACACCCTCGGAGGCGCTTTTTTTTTCCGAGCCGCTTTCCCGGCCATCCGGGGAGAGTCCAGAAGATTCATCCGAGGCATCTTCCTCTTCTTCCTTTTTCTTTGGTTCATCCGAGGACTTTACTGGCTTTGATGCCGCCGGCTCCCAATCTGACTCCACCTTGTTTTCCTTTTTCTCTTTCAACATTTCCCAGAAGAGATAGCCGCCCATGGCGTTGACAGCCAAAAGGCTTAGAATGGAGCCTGTCCTCCTGGAAAAAATCTCCGCCTTCAAAAAGTTCAAAATCTTTACGGCAAACCAGAGCAGGAACCTCGTGGCGAGAAAAAAGACATCGACGAAAACTCCAAATACTATACCGCAAAGCAGAAACAAGCCGAGAATTTTTATGAATTCAGCGGGATCAAATTCCTTGCCATCTTCATTCGCGGTATTGTAAGCGAAATAAACGCCGAAAAAAACGGCCAAGGCAAGCAAAAGATAAAAAAGGGTGCAATATGACATGAGTTTTAGCCTCCAAAATACTTAATAAAAGGTTGCTAATATTTTCTGAATTTTCAAAATACACCATAGGTTCCAGGGAAGTCAAGAAATGACAGCAAGGAAGTTTGAAATTTCATGCGAGGCCTCGCCGCAACCAAAAGGAAAACAAAATCACAAATTACAAGCAACAAATTACAAATAAATTACAATTACCGAATGTCCAAAATAATTCCATTTCCTTGTTTATTCATTGTAACTTTGGTTATTGAGATTTATTTGTTATTTGACAATTGAGATTTGGAGTTTCATAAAACTTTGTTTTTTTAGCAACGTTTTATGGATTTGTAGTATGGCTCAAAGAAAATCCGGATGCCCTGCCTTTATCATTCGGAGCAAGGCTATGTTCTCCCTATGCCCGGTCATTCTCGCGGTGATTTTCCCCCTCACCGGCCTACCCAAAAGATATATATCGCCTAAAATATCCAAAATCTTGTGCCGGACAAATTCATCGGGAAATCGAAGAGCTGTATTGAGCACCTTCCCATCGTCCAGCAAAATAAGGTTGCTTAATCTTCCTCCGCTGGCCAATCCCATCTCTTCCAGCTTTCCATAATCCTTCAGAAATCCAAAGGTCCTGGCCGGCGCGATCTCATTTTTGAAATATTCCTTTCCGGCGGACTCGAACAAAAACTCCTGGCGTCCAATGGGAGCGGGATATTCCAGGGTGTAGTGAATGGAAAGGGATTCAGCGGGTCCTATGGAAATGGATTTTCCATTCGTTTCAGCGAAGGCCGCCTCGTAAACCTTATCGATAACCAACTCCTCGCAAAAGACGTCTTGTTCCTCAAGGCCGCCATCTTCCACAAGGCCGCAAAAATCGCTCGCGGACCCGTCCATTATCGGGACCTCGTCCCCCATCTTTATAAGAAGATTGTTGATCCTGTACATGTGGAGAACGGCGAGGATATGTTCAATGGTGCGAACCACCTTTTTCCCCTTGCGAAGGCCGGTGGCGAAATCGGTGGAATCAACGTAATCGAGATGTGCCCTGATGGTCTCCCCTGTGGATATATCGCAAAAAACTATGCCGCTGTCAGGGGGAAGCGGTGAAAGGATAAGCCCGGTTTTTATTCCTGAATGCAGACCCTGCCCGCACAAAACCACGCTCCTCTTCAAGGTTTTTTGCATGGTAAAGGTCTGGCGCTTCAGGGACTCTATGTCCAGACCATACACAGCCAGTTTTTTTTCCAATCTGTCGGCCGGCAGTCTCATGGCCTTTGCCGCGGCTTTTATATCCCACTGGTTCTTTCTCATGTGATAAAGGAGACTCTCCTTGTCCCACAAAAAATCAGCATCCTTGATGCGTCTGGACCCATCAGCAGGCTTCGGAAAAAGTTTGGGGGAGCCTTGTCGAATCGGATCAGGAAGGTCATCCGGAGTAATATATTGCTTGGAGCCGTCCGCTATATGAATATTTTCCAAAGCACTCCGCAACTCCTTCACGTTTCCCGGCCAGGAGTGCCTGGTCAAGGTTTCCAGGGTCCCTTTGCCCAACACCATTGCGGGCCGGGCCTGCGAGTCCTTGTTCCCTTGAGAAAGAAAAAAATTCGCAAGCGGCTCGATGTCCATGTAACGCTCCCTCAAGGGCGGAACAAAAATTCTTTCGGCGCCGAGGAATTCCATTAACTCGCGGTTGAGGCCGCCTTCCTCGATCTTTCTCTCCCAAGCAGCCGAGAGCACGGCAATGATCCTGACCTCATACCCAGGCTCTTTTTTACTTTTGGCCCCGCGGAAGCCATTTTTAAAAGCCTTTAATATGTTTGATTGAACATTGAGCGGGAGCTGATCCAATCCATCCAACACAATGGATCCGCCGTTCGCGGCCCCGAATGCCGGAATATTTTCATTGCCCTTCACGCCCGCGCCTAAAAGGACTTTATTCGCCTGTTTTTTCGGCAGGGAAACACAGTCCACTTTCACGCACGGCCTTCCGGCATTCTGAATCTGGGAACAAAGCAAGCCGGCTATAAGGGATTTCCCGGTCCCCTCTTCTCCGGTTATTGTTATATGTTTCTCATCCGGCCAAAGGGTCTTTAATTGTTCACGTATCCTGTTCGCGCTTTCCGAGGTCCCAATGAATTGATCAATTTTACCGCGCACGGATTCCTCCCTGGCCCCCTCCACCTGCTTTTTCCTTCTTTCCATGGCCAGTTTCACCATAAGAAGCACGCCTTCAAGGGAAAGGGGCTTTTCAATGAAATCAAAGGCGCCCAACTTCGTCGCCTGGACAGCGGTGTCGATGCTGCCGTGGCCGGACATCATGATGAATTCGGCCTCCACGCCTGTCCTTTTCGCCGATTTCAAGACCTCTATCCCGTCCATTCCTGGCAGCCATATATCCAGCAAAACCAAATCCGGGTGGTCGGACTCGATAATGTTCAGGGCCGTTTCCCCTTCATCCACTGTGACCACGTCATATCCGTCATCATGAAGTATCCCTTCCAGGGAACTCAAGATATTTTCCTCGTCGTCGACCACTAAAACCAAGCCCTTTGACACATCGTGCTCCTGATTAACTGTATAGAAATTTTAAAATTTTCTTTAAAAAATCAACGAAATTGCAGTGCGAGTGACTAAAGTGAACTAAAGTTTAAAGTGGCTAAAGTTCACTTTACACTTTAGTCATTGGAGGACACCACTAACTTTGCTATCTTGTTCGCGTTCCTGTCGCTTTCCGTGAACCATATATTCCCGTCCTTGTCTAGTACCATTTGCATGGGCTGGGAATTAGTCGTGGGAATGCCCCATTCATCAAATCTTGCCGTGTTCGGATCAAAATATCCGATCTGGTTCCTCATGCTGTCCACGTACCACACCCTGCCCTTGGCGTCCAAGGCGATGTCCTGCGGGACGCTGTTATATCCCGGTATAAGGGCAAAGCTCATTTGCCCCGTTTTTGGTTCCAGCATTCCTATTTTACGCGCCTTGGCAAGGACAAACCATGGACGCCCTTGCTGGTCCAGGACAATGGCCTGGGGCTGGGAAACATTCTCATAAACAGGGAATCTCTTCATTTTGCCCTCCGAGGGCTTGAACAAGCCCAGGGAATTGTCCGCTATGTCAGTGACCCAAATCCCTCCACTATCATCCGCTGCAATGGAAGAGAGCCTGTGGTTTCCACCGGGAAAGGAATATTCAATAACCTTCTTAACCGAAAAATCCAGTTTCCCTATCTTGTTCGCGTTCCTTTCGACAAACCAGATATTATTGTTTTTGTCCGAGACCAGGGAATAAGGCTGGCTGTCGGAGGTGGGGATTTGGTACTCAATGAATTTTTCTGTTTTCGGATCAAACATCCCAAGGCTGTTTCCAAGTATCTGGACAAACCAAACCCGGTCCTCCGGGTCCACGATCAACTCCCCAGGGCTTCCCACTGAAAAGATATTGTAGGTGTCTTCCGGTTTCGGGGTCTCCTTATTAACAGGATCATATTTCCAATCGCTCTTGGGAAGGGCGGCGGCGGAGGGGATATCAAATTCTTTTATCTGGCCGGTTTTAGGGTCCAGGTAGCCGATGAGATTCGCGGCCTGGGCGCTGTACCAAATCCTGCCTTGGGAATCTATGTCTATGCCATAAGGCAGACAATTTTTCCTGGGCAGAACATATTCATGAATTTTAGGGGCTCCAGACGCCACGCCGACGTTGGCGGCCGGGGCATGAGAGTGCATATCATCCCCGGCAAGGACCACAAAGGCTTGAAAAAATAAAAAATAAATGCAAAGCAATTCTGAGATAAGAGTTAATCCCATTATTTTTTTTCGATATGCCATGCCTTGATTTTCCTTAATATATGCAAGTAGTGCTTGACCGAAAACCATAATTTCTGGTCAAGAAATTCGAAATACGAAACGCTAAATACGAAACAAGGACAAAGGCTCTAATCTCTAAACGGCAAAAACATGATATTGTAAAGGTTTTGGTTTAGGTGATTTCGCCTTATGACATTCGAACTTGTTTCAGATTTCGATATCAGGATTCATTCATGATAGGGACAAACGGGCATAAAATCAAGAAAAAAAGGGGGAATCCGGGATATATATTATAGTGTATTTTCATGAAATATTAGTGTTAATGAGTGGTTCCAGGTTTTTCATTAATCAATTTGCGAAGCTATGTTCTTTGTAATTTGCTATTTGTAATTTTGTTTTCCTTTTGGCTGCCTCAAGCCCCCTCCCCCGCCTTGCCGAACTTCCCTGCCCTAGTCTCACGCTTCGCCAAGCGGATGCCCCCGGCCTTGGCGCCGCGAATGGGGAAGTCGCTTGTCTTAAATGACTCCTGCAACACGCGCAGGCGCGGCTTGGGCTTGTAGTTCAACATTATGCTTTCTTCCGATTCCGTGGTAAGGTCCAGGAGCACGCAGTCCTCCGGAATAAGCGAATAACCCTTGTTCAAAATATATTTTTCGATGTTGCAGCGCTTGATATAAGGATAACCAGTCTTCCTGTCCCTGTAGAGGACGTTATACACCCGCTCCTTTTCCACGAACCCGCAGAAGCGCATCCCGGTGTCCACGAAAAGCTTCTCCTCCACGTCAACCACGGAATAATCCCCGTTCTTCCTGATGACCAGGACCCGGTCATAGGGCGAGACCTCCAGGACCACGTTCCCGTTCACCTTGGTGCCGAGATACCCCATCTCCCTGTCATAGCGGAGCTTCATATCCCGCTTGGCCGCCTCCCTCACGCTTACTTTTTCAAAGGAGATGATCTCGGTCTTCCTCGGATACTGAGGACCGTATTTTTTCACAAGCCCCTTCAGGAAATCAATGGCATACCCTGTCAGGTTCGCCAGGCATGACTTGATGACCTTCAGCCGGTCGAGCATTTCCTTCATTTCCTTTTTCGCCTTGTTGATGTCGTAGAGCGAAATCTTTCGGATGGGTATTTTCAGCAGGGTTTCCACGTCCTCCACGGTGACTTCCCTCTTTATATCACTGGCGAAGGCGGCAAGGCCGTCCAGAACGGCCTGGACGATCTTTTCAGGAGTGTCCATCTTTTCGATGGCCTTGTACACGCGGTTTTCTATGAAGATCTGCTCAAGGGTCAGGGCGTGAAGCCTGTTGTTCAGATGGCCTCTTTCAAGAATAAGCTCCTTTTCAAGGATGCCTACAAGACGTTCGGTGTTGTGTCTGATAACCGAAGTCGCGGTCATGGTCCTTGGCTTCTCGTCCATGATGACCATCAGGTTGGCATGGATTGTTGATTCGCATTCAGTGAAGGCGTGCAGGGCGTCAACCGTCTCCTCTGCATGAACGCCCCTGGCCAGTTTCACCTCTATCTCCACTTGGTCCGAGGTGAAGTCGCTGATGCCGGAAATCTTGATGGTCCCCTTTTTCGCCGCGGCTTCGATTGAGGCAATGAGGCTCTCAGTGCTGGAGCCGAAGGGGATTTCGCGTATCAATATCCTCTTGGGGTCCGTAACGTCCAGCCTGGCCCGCACGCGCACCTTGCCGTTCCCGCCGTTGTATTCCGACGCGTCCATTATGCCGCCTGTTGGGAAGTCGGGGTAGATGCTGAACTCCCTGCCCTCCAGGCAGGCTATCTGCGCCTCCATAAGTTCAATTAGATTATGCGGCAGGATTTTCGTGGCCATGCCCACCGCGATGCCCTCGGTCCCAAGGGCCAGCAGTACCGGGATTTTTGCCGGGAAGACCACCGGCTCGCGGTTCCTGCTGTCGTATGAATCCTCGAATTGCGTGAGCTCCGGATTGTACAGGGTCTCCTTGGCCATTGGGGTGACGCGGCATTCTATATAACGAGCGGCCGAGGGAGGATCGCCTGTGAAGATATTGCCGAAGTTCCCCTGCTTGTCTATGAACATGTCCTTGTTTGCCAGCACGACAAGGGCGGAGTAGATGGAGGCGTCTCCGTGTGGATGGTACTTCATGCAATGTCCAACCACGTTTGCAACCTTGTTGAATTTTCCGTCGTCCATCTCGAACATGGAGTGGAGGATCCTACGCTGCACGGGCTTCAGGCCGTCGTCTATGTGAGGAATGGCTCGGTCCTTGATGACGTAGGAGGCGTATTCCAGGAAATTGGTTTTGTACAGGGCGTCTACGTATGCCATCAGATCAGGTTCTCCATTATATAGTCCCGTCGCTCCGGGGTGTTCTTGCCCATGTAGAATTCCAGGGTCTGCGGGACAAGGGCTATGGACTGCACGTTCACCTTGATGAGGCGGATGTCCGGGCCTATGAACTGGCCGAATTCCTTGGGCGAGATCTCGCCAAGTCCCTTGAAGCGCGTGATTTCAGGTCCCTTGATTTCCTTAATTGCGCGGTCCCTCTCCTTTTCGCTGTAGCAATACCTGGTGTCCTTTTTGTTGCGGACCCGGAAGAGAGGCGTCTCCAGTATGTACACATGCCCTGCCACCACAAGCTCCTCGAAGTAGTTCAGGAAAAAGGTGAGGAGGAGATTTCGTATATGAAAGCCGTCCACGTCCGCGTCGGTCGCTATAACGATCCGGCTATAGCGCAGGTTCTCTATCCCGTCCTCTATCCCCAGGGCCATCATCATGTTGTACAATTCCTCGTTGGTGTATATCGCGCTCTTGTTCTTACCGTAAACGTTGAGCGGCTTTCCCTTCAGGGTGAAGATGGCCTGGGTATACACGTCACGCGAGGAGACAATGGAGCCTCCGGCGGACTGGCCTTCGGTAAGGAAGATGGTTGTCTCCTCCCCGCGTTTCCTGTCGTCGCGGTGGCATTTGCAGTCCTTGAGGTTCGGGATCTTGATCTCGATCCTGCGGGCCGCTTCCTTGGCGTCCTTCTTCACCGCGTTCAGTTCCTTGCGCAGCCTTTCGTTGTGGATGATCTTTGCTTCAAGCGTCCTGGCCGATTCAGGATATTTGTGGAGGAAGTGCACTACCCCGTCCCTTACCTCGGTGACGATCCACCCGCGCACGTCCGTGTTGCCGAGCTTGTTCTTGGTCTGCGACTCGAACACGGGCGATATCAGCTTCACAGCCACCGCGCCAGAGATGCCGTCCCGCACGTCCACGCCGTCAAAATTCTTCTTGAAAAATTCGTTGATCCCCTTGAGAAGCCCTTCGCGGAAGGCGCTCTGGTGTGACCCGCCGTCGCAGGTGTATTGTCCGTTGACAAAGGAAAAATTGTTCTCTCCGTAACTCGAGGTGTGGGTGAAGGAGAATTCAAGCTGGGCCGACCTGTAATAGGCGGGCTCGTACAGGGCCGTGTCTCCCACCTCTTTTTTCAGAAAGTCGAGGAGGCCGTTCTTCGACTCAAAGACCTGGTTGTTGAAGATGAGACGCAGGCCCCGGTTGAGGCAGGCGTAATTCCACAGACGCTGCTCCACGTACTCGAAATTGTAGGCATAATCCGGCCCGAAGATTTCCTTGTCCGGCAGGAACTCCATGATGGTCCCGTCCTGCTCCCCCTTGGCCGCGCCGCTTCCCTTTTTCTTCAACGTTCCCTGCTCGAAAAAAGCCTCGAAGAATTGGCCGTCCCGGAAGGAGACAACTTTGAAATGCGAGGAGAGGGCGTTAACCGCCTTGGTCCCGACCCCGTTCAGCCCCACGCTGAATTGGAATACGTCGTCATTGTATTTCGCCCCGGTGTTGATAACGGACACGCACTCAACCACCTTGCCGAGAGGGATACCCCGGCCATAATCCCTTACCCTGACCAGGTTTCCCTCAATGGAGATGTCGATCTTTTTTCCGTGTCCCATGATGAATTCATCCACGGAGTTGTCGATTACTTCCTTGAGGAGGATGTAGATGCCGTCGTCGAAATCGGACCCGGAGCCGAGCCTGCCGATGTACATACCGGTCCTGAGGCGTATATGTTCCAGGGAACTCAGGGTCTTGACCTTGCTTTCGTCATAGACCGGGGTTTGCTTGCTGCTCATTGTTTATTGTTCCTTAACAATTTTACGTTAAAATTCCCCTCCTTGGAGGGGTGGCGCGGAGCGCCGGGGTGGGTTCTATCAATAGCGAGGCCATTCCGCGCTACGGATTGCCTTGTAATAAATTGCTGTATATGGTAGCAAATAATATCAAACAGTACAATATATGCAGAATATAATGGCAATGCTTGAACGTTAAAACCCTATTAAATAAAAGACATGGAACGCGGATGACACGGAAGAGGCGGATTTACGCGGATTTTTAAAAAGCTAAATTTAGCGGCCAATAGAATTACAAATCCTGGCGGAGGAACGTTGCGGGTTGCAAACCCACAACGAGCAAAAACTCCCCGTCCCAACCCCTGATCCTAGGTTCTTCAGGCATACATTGTAAAAGAGAAGGACGAGGAGGAGGCGTGGAAAAAATATGCCAAGGGATTGAGCCTGAAGGGGAGGGACTTAAGGTACGCCGACTTTTATAAATCCAACTTGAAATACGCGGATTTGAGGGAGGCAAAACTCCAAGGGGCTGTTTTATATAAAGCACAATTACAGGGGACGGTGTTAGATAGGGCGCAATTACAGAGGGTAACGTTATATGAAGCGCAATTACAAGGGGCAACGTTAGAGTATGCACAATTGCAAGGGGCGATCCTGAATAAAGCATCTTTCAAGGGCACGGATTTCAACAGAACAACTATTGGTGGAAATTATTTCGCTGCTGTAGACCTAAACAAAGATGCCCCCTGGGATGCTTTACTGAAGGAAATAGCGCCTAATAGTAACTACATCAATCCATCTATATTGCACCAATTTTGCACATTCCGGCGCACATTATATGTAAATACTATTATGAGACTGTTAATAAGAAAGGAGCTTGCCTGTACAGACTCCTTCGCTGCCGAGGGGATGCTGAGGCAGGATACCTGGTCTATGGAGGAGCCTTACAACTCGGAATTTAAAAAGAGCCAAAAGGAACTGCGGCTCCACATAAAAACCGCCTGCCCCAAGATTGCCTATGCTATTAAAGAACGAGGGAGCCAACTTTTCAACGATTAAGTTGTTTCTTCAATGACAATTCCAAGCCGCCTGCAATTATCCTCCACAATATCCTTGTCCCATCCGTAAAGGAATTCAGATTTGACTTGCCATGCGCCCTGGCGTATTCCCTGTCCGGTATCTCCTTGATCTGCTTGCCATGAAGCAAGACCCTTAGTATGAGGTCCACTTCAATTTCAAACCCCTGGACCCTTGCCGGCCGGCCGTCCATTACAAGGTCCTTTCTGAATGCCTTGTATCCGTTCAGCATGTCCGTCAGTTTGACTTTAAAAAACAAGTTCCCGGCCTCTGTTAGTATCTTGTTCCCTATTTCCCTTATAACGGTATGGTCCTCGCTTCCGCCCAGTCTCCTCGAGCCTATGACCATGCCTATGCTTTCGCTGGAATCAAGAAGCGCCACCATTTCCCACAAGTTTTTCGATGAATGGGACAAATCCGCATCCATCATGGCGATAAGGCCGCAAGAAGAGGCATGGAATCCCCGCCATAGGGCCGAACCCTTGCCCATCTTTTCCTTGGCGCAAAGGACCTTGTCAGCGTATTTTTCCGCTATCCTCGCGGTATTGTCAGTGCTGCCGTCAGCGACAACGATCAGCTCGAACCCGTCCCGCCTGTTTCCATCCAACTCCGGGAGCAGCTTCTCCAGATTTTGCTCCTCGTTATACGCGGGAAGTATCAGACTAAATTCCTTGGCCATAAAATCAAATAGATATGTGAATAACACCCCACTTGATCCCCCCTTGCCAGGGGGAAATTTTTGAGATATTCCCCCTTAAAAAGGGGGCCAGGGGGATGTCGATTCTTTTTAGTCCGCCCTAAGAGTGCTAAGTTCTTGAATTATTCCATTTAGCCCTGATTTTGTCAATAAAGCCTCTCCAATTGCCGCCTTACCTGCAACTAAAGATTTTTGTACCGTTCACGAGGTGTCATGGAAAACGGCTTCACGTTCAATGCAGGGAAAACCACATCCCCCTTGGTCCCCCTTTGATAAGGGGGAATACGGAAAACGCCCTTAAGTAGAATACGGAAAACGCCCCTAAAATGGGCTATGTTTTAATTCCCCCTTGGCAAGGGGGATTAAGGGGGATGTAAAAAATAGCTAATGAGGCTTTCTGATTTTTCATGGCAACCTTAAACGGCTACAGATTTTTGCTTGGCATTTTGTTTTGGGGGCTTATTTGTAATTTGGTTTTTGCTATTTGGCGCTTTAAATTTTCAGCAATCCGCCTTAAGCAACGCACTTCTGGACCGCCTGTATACATTGGATATTTTTTGTGTTATGCTGATTATCAATTGTGGCGCCATCCGGTCGGCGCCTGCTGCGTTGTGGTTGAGTTCCCTCCTTTTTAACCTCACCCCTGGCATTTTCTTTTATCAAGCCTAAGACCGGCCCATGACATTGGTTAGGCCGATTCATAGGAGTATTATATGTCATTCGATCAATTAGGCCTCCAGGCCGAACTGCTCAGCGCCGTCGCGAAGCAGGGTTACACAAGCCCCACCCCCATTCAGGCCAAGGCCATTCCAGTTATCCTTCAAGGGCGCGACGTCATGGCCGGCGCCCAGACAGGGACCGGCAAGACCGCCGCCTTCACCCTGCCTATCCTGCAGTTGCTGAGCCAAAACGCGGCGAAGGAAAGACGGCCTCGCGCCCTTGTCCTTACCCCCACGCGGGAATTGGCGGCCCAGGTCAGGGAAAGCGTTGTGACTTACGGCAAGGGCATGCGCCTTCGCTCAACCGTGATCTTCGGCGGGGTCGGCATCAACCCGCAGATAGGAGATCTGCGCCGCGGCGTGGACATCGTAGTGGCCACTCCTGGCCGGCTGCTGGACCATGCCGGACAACGCACAGTGGACCTCTCGCGGATCGAGATCCTGGTGCTGGACGAGGCGGACCGCATGCTGGACATGGGCTTTATCCACGACATCAAGAGGATAATCAAGCTGCTTCCAGTGAAGCGGCAGAACCTGCTCTTCTCCGCCACCTACACTAATGAAATCAAAAGCCTGGCCGACGGCCTGCTGCATAATCCAGAACTCATCGAGGTGGCGCGTCGGAGCGCGGCCGCGGAAAATGTTACCCAGGTGGTGCATTCCGTGCCGCAGCTCAGGAAGCGCGCCCTGCTCACCCATCTGATAAAGGAAGGTGACTGGAGCCAGGTGCTGGTGTTCACCCGCACAAAGCACGGGGCGAACAAGCTCGCCAAGCAGCTCATGAGCGACGGCGTCAGCGCCACAGCCATTCACGGAAACAAGAGCCAGGCGGCGCGGACCAGCGCGCTGGCCGACTTCAAAAAAGGGGCGGTGCGAACCCTTGTCGCCACTGATATCGCCGCGCGCGGACTGGACATCGACAGCCTGCCGCACGTGGTCAATTACGATCTCCCGCACGTCCCGGAGGACTACGTCCACAGAATAGGCCGCACCGGACGCGCCGGTGCGAACGGCATGGCGTTATCACTTGTATGCAACGAGGAGCAAGGGCTGCTGGCAGGCATTCAGCGGCTGCTCCAACGCAAGATCAAGGTGGAAGAAGCCGCCGGGTTCAACTACGAGCATGTCTCTTCCGGGTCCCCGGCCATTCGATACGAAGGACGCCAGGACATACGCCGCAATGGCGGCAATGGATTCAGGGGGCAGCCCCCACGCGGGCGAAGCATGGGAGGGGCAAGACGGCGGCCGTAAAGACTTAGAAATTTAAAATATACCGCGGAGACGCTGTGACGCGGAGAAAAGCACATTGAAATTAAAAATTTTTCTCCGCGCCTCGGCGTCTCCGCGGTTAATAAATAGAACCTCATATATTCCAAACCACCCCTCGAAGATACAATTTTACGCAGTAGTGCGTTTACCAGGATCAACAAGCATGAAGCCCAGTGCCTGTTCCAGAAAAGCAAACACTCTTACAGCAACTAAACCCTATCTCGCCATCTGGTCTGGTCCCTTCCTTTCCGGCCTTTGAACGCGGAACCATAGTAGGCGTGACAATTCGTGTATGGCTAAGATGTTGCGCGCGCCGCCAGTAAACCAATAGGAAAAGCGGAAAACGGCAAACCTTAATCTGAAGCAACAAGAAAAACCGCCTTACTCTACCCAAGCCTCATGGTCCCGCCTCATAGCGCGGCATGGCCGCAGCCAAAATAAATTTCTATGTATTCAAAATGCCATGTCCTTTCCACCTCCTGATAGTCTCTTCCTCTCATGCCATTGCGCTGGAAACGCGAATTTCTTAATGTAATAATATAAAATAATGAGCATCTCTTTTAAAAAAAAAATCGCTTTCAGTTTTTTTCCCGTGGCATTTTTTTTCCTCTCGGTGGAAGGCATACTCGGTTTAATTGATGGCGGCGCCAATTCGAAAATGACTTTATGCGTTCCTGACCGGTATTTAGGCTACCGTTTAAGACCTGGATATTCAAACAGATTATACAATATCAATTCATTGGGTTTCAGGGGAAAAGAGTTCAGCAAAAAAAAAGAGAAAGGCAAAATCCGGGTCTTTTGCTTGGGGGGGTCCACAACCTGGGGCGATTCTTCCTCACCAATTTTTATTTACCCTAAATTATTAGACAGGATGCTGCGAGACAAGGTCAATGAAAACTACGAGGTCATTAATGCCGGCGTTGCTGGGTATACATCGCTTCAAGTAAAGCGATACCTTGAATCAGAAATTGTCGATTACAATCCAGATTTTATCATCGTGGCCGCGGGCTGGAATGATATAGGACAATCTTTTCGCAAGGACTGGACCCCACAAGTTACCCTGAACAGCATAGGAAATGGATTTTTAGAAAATCTTGCCGTTTACCGATTATTAAAAAAATCCCTCCTTATTAATAGCAAGATAGAATACGACTACCGTCGCCCAAACCCGGAGGCCATTGCCTTTTTCAAGGAAAATTTGACGTCAATGGCCGAGACGGCAAAAAAGAAAAATATCCGTCTCATCTTCATGGAAGAGCCCATTGCCGCTTCCAATAAAGAGGGCTTTGGAAATATTCAAAACATAACCGGGTTTTTTCCGCAATTAGCGGGGAATGACAATATTTTGAATATGATTGAAGAATATAAAAAATACTCCGCGGTAATCAAGAATGTCGCCGCGCAGTACCGTTACCCGTTTACTGATTCGGGACTTTCTCTAGATTGCTCCTCCAAAAAGTTTTTTTTCATGATTTATTGCACCCCACCAATGATGGAAACATAATAATGGCCTTTAGTCTGATCAAAGCCTTCCAGGAAGCTGCGTCGCGGGATTATCCGGAAGCCAGGGAATACAAATGCGCTTTTGATAAATATGTTGCCGCGCAACAATTTTATGAATTCTCCGAGCAAAACAGCTCGATAAAAAGATATTTGGATTATTACCGGATGTTCGAAACAGATTTTTCATTTTACAAAAAAGGGTACATTAAAAGCTCTCCTCACAAAACTCTTCCTTTTTGCTTGAACAATATGGCCATTCACTATTTAAGACAGGGAAAAGCGTCAAAGGCATTCGAGATATTGGCTGACGCCGCGGCATTTGATCCCTCTTTTCCACTGACATATTTTTTTTGGGGGGAACTTAATAAAATCAGCAAATTGGATGATCCTGACAAATATTTTAAAAAAGCATTGGATTTGGAGCCTGGCTTTCAGTTGGCGAAAATAGAACTGGAAAAGAACCAAAACCAATTCTCTTTTACAGTCTCGGAATTAAAAAATCAATAAAAGATTAAGTGCTCGGCCAGTATCTTGGTTCCGATTCCGATCAGGATCAGTCCGCCCGCGATTTCTATCCTGTTTTCGAACAGGTGCCCGAATCTCTTGCCCAGCAGGAACCCAAGGAGCGACATAATAAACGTCACTCCCCCTATCAGCAAAATAGGCCCGATGATGGAAATCTTCAGGAACGCGAAGGTCATTCCAACCGCGAGCGCGTCAATGCTGGTGGCCACTGACAGCGCCAGGATAGAGGCAAGCCCAAGGTTGTTGGGCTCCCGCTCCTCGCCCGCCATGCTCACCGATTCATGAATCATTTTCCCGCCTATGGCGCACAGGAGCGCGAAGGCTATCCAGTGGTCAATCCCTGAAATGAAGTCCCTCATGCCGACCCCGGCCAGCCATCCGCAGACCGGCATCCCGGCCTGGAACGCCCCGAAGAAGATGGCAACGGTCAGGGCCTTCTGAAATTTAGGCCCCTTGAATGTGGCGCCATTGGCGATGGAGACAGCGACTGCGTCCATTGCCAGGCCCAAGGCTATGAACAGGAAGGTCATTTCTCTCCTATCCACCTATGCCAATCTATTTGCGACGCCTTCCAGGAAAAACCGAAACTCTCCAGAATTCTTATCATGGGCTTATTACGGGCGGCCATTATGGCCTCGACTACATCCGAGTTTTCCCTAAGCCATTCCACTGCGCTGTTCACCATTTTAACCGCAATGCCCTTGCCTTGAAATCGAGGGTCTACTCCCACAAGATCAATGGCGCCGATCCTCTTGCCCAATACCTCGCTTTCCTTTCTCCTCAAACCGCAAGTGGTAAAGCCCGCGATTTCCTCTCCCTTCCGGCACACAAAGACCTTGTCCTGCACCTTGCCCAGGCAGGAATTCTCCACCCACTTTTCATAAAGCGTGTTGACCATGTCCACATTGAAACGGCTATCAAGGGAAAATCTGTTGTCCGAGAAAATAGATTTGCTCATGCGCTTTACTTGTTCAAGGTCACGATTTTGAAACAAGTCGACGTGTGGAGATTTTTTTTGCATTGGCCTCAGATTCGCGGATTCCACCGCGTACCGCACCACTGAGGCAATAAATCCAAATCCGTTTGCCACCAGCGAGTGTATAGTGGATATGTCAGCCATATCGACCCTGAAATGCAAAAACTCTATTTTCATCCGCCCGCAAAATTCGAGAAGAAAACGGACCATTTCATTTTTAACGGCCAAGGACTCCTGATATCCCCCTTCAGCCGGAAGATATTTTACCGTTCCGTACTTGAAGCCGAAGAGGCGGGAGTCCCAATCGGATACAAGAAAGGCGCATGCCCCCACTATCCTTTCCCCTTCCCTGGCAACCAGCAAATAATGGCCCTCATTATTTTGAAATCTTGAAAGGTCGGTGAAAAAATTTTTGGAAATCCTTCCGGGGTCCAATACCTGAAAAAGGTAGTAATATGGCTTGAACTCGAATTCCTGGAGTAGTGGCGCTGATTCCCAGCCGCCGCGTTTTTCAATGTCTATATGAATATTGCCTGGGTTTTCCATTATTATTACGTTCAGGAATTTGCGTTTTCCGCCTGCCTGTGCGTTGCACGCAGACAGGCGCAAATTTTTCCTCTCGCTCCCAGGGTCCTCCCTCACTGCCATTAAGTTAAGGAATTTTTATGAGGCGTTTTTTGGGGTTAAGCTCTAAAATACGTTAGGTTTCCCGTTAATATTGAAGCTCAACCGTTTTAAAATTAAATTTTGTTATG
>JACRGO010000065.1 GCA_016212295.1 Nitrospinota bacterium
CTGTATTGCGTGGGGTCAAACCCATATTGCCCTCCTTTTTATGGTTTTATAGTTTGTGGTGAACTATTTTATTACCATAAATGGAGGGCTTTTGCTTCCTTTATAACTCAGGTCTCCTTTTTTCTACACTACCAATAAATTTGCACCCTGTAATTGGGCACCACTTAAATTCGCGCCTTGCAATTGGGCACCGTCTAAATTCACGCCCTGCAATTTAGCCTTTGCTAATTTTGCGTCTCTCAGAATGACGCCCTGGAGGTTGGCCTCTCTTAAATCCGCATTTCGCAGATCGGACTTGGAAAAATCCGAGAATCTCAGGTCCCTTCCCCTTAAATCCAACCCTCTGGCGTGCTTGAGCCAAGCCTCCTCCAAATCCTTTCCTGTCATTATATAGGCGTTCAAGATCGCGTCCGATGGAGGAGAGGCAACCAGTGTCTGTTCCACTAATTTTAAACGAGGCATAAGAGGTTCCAGTGCTTGTGGGAGCATGTTGGAAAAGAAGAGGACAATCAGGAGAAAGTTAAAAAAACCCACAAGGATGAAAGATCGGAAAAAAAATGCTGGATAAGTAGTTGAAGTGGCATTCCTGTTTCTTATGTAACCTTCCGACCAATGCCATTTCAACATTTTAAAAAAACCATCGTACTCCTCTTTCAATAATTCTTTATTTATTTCTCCCATCCTCGGCCAAAAAAGTAAGAGGAGAAAACCGTCCGCGACCAACGCGATAAAATGCCATATAGCCATACCCAAGCTGTGATAAGCGGAAAATCGCCACTGGATAGAGAACAGAATATAGAAGGGAAGCAAGCCATACGACAGAAAGATGGATGTCCTTAAAAGAAAGGAGTTGACGCTCCCCGTGGAGCCGTCTCTCCTGAATTCCACCAGATGGTTATAGAGGAAGGGATAGAGCGTCAGAGTATTGCCACCTATTTTTTTACGCTCATCATCCCAGGCATGGAGCTTCCTGGCATGGGCCAGGAGATTGAAAAGAATGTTGTGGTGGAAGGCCAGGACCAGTATGGGAGCAATGCCATAGAAAGCAAATAGTCTGATGTCAACGCCAAGAAGGGGCAGTTTAATGGCCCCGTTGGGGTCGAGGAGCTGGCGGTCCGTGGTGGAGGCCGCCACGATGAGGATGTAAAACATGTTGGTGAGAAAGAAGAGGAGGAGATTGCGGTTCAGGCCGCTGGATTTGTCCAAGGCCTCCTTCAAATTCTCCAACTCCTTTGCCTTTTCTTCTTCCCCGTCTTCCTTGTCCGTCTCTTCACTCATGGATTAAGCCTTCGCCTTTCAGACGGCATTATACCATAGGAGAATTTTAAAAATTCATACCGGCTTTAAAAAAACAATAACTTAACGTCATTTTGGCGGACTGAAAATAGAACACTGAGCGGCTTTTCCGCAACCACCTGTCTGTGTGCGTCTGCCTGTCGCGTCCGCGACGCAGACAGGGAACGCACAGGCAGGGAAGAATCGACATCCCCCTGGCCCCCTTTTTTAAGGGGGAATATCTCAAAAATCCACCACTGCCGGGGAATATCTCAGAAAGTCCCCCCCTGGCAAGGGGGGATCAAGGGGGGTGTGATTCATAAATCCATTTGATTTTTAAAGATTGAAAATGGAAATTTCTATACTATGAACTTATCGCCATGCGAGCGGACAAAAAAAATCAGGAGTCAGGGACCAGGATATGAAAAAAATTCCTTGCCGGCTCCACAGGGCTTCGCCACCATGGAGCCAGCAGAGAACGGTTTGAAACAGTTCCCTGCGCCTTACCCCTTTTTTTTGCCGTAAGGATGCAGCCGGGGACGGCTGAGCTGCCTGAATTACAAGGAAATGGAATTGTTTTGGACATTCGGTAATTGCAGTTTGGAACTTATCTGTAATTTGTTATTTGAGATTTTGTTTTCCTTATTGGTTGCGTCGAAGTCCTTGTTTTCTTGCAAAAACTGCGGGAATGGTTTTTAATAGAAACCATGTTTGAACGGCATAAAATACAGAAAATCCTGGAGCAATTTTCCAAGCTTGATGAAAAGGCGCAGCGGGAAGGATTGGAAAAGCTTGCCGTCTACGGCAATACAGCCATCCCATATATCTTCGACGCCCTGCGCAGGCGCCAGGTCCTCCTCACGGACGGAAGGAAAATCCTTTCCCGGCTTTACAGCAAGGACAACCTGGACGCGTATATTAAAATGCTGAAAGAGCCGCGTGACGACATCCGAGGCATGGTGAAGGACGTCATCCAAAAAATAGCGGGCGCGGCCGCCATTCCAGCGTTGATGGAAAACTTCGGACACGCGGACTTTCAGATCAGGAAGGCCGTGTGCGATCTCCTGTCCGCGATGGCGAACGACAAAATCATCCCACGAATTTCACCGTACCTGCAGAGCAAGCAAAAAGACATTCAAAAAAGCGCCATTGAACTCCTCGGCAGGATTGGAGGGGTCCAGGCGATCCCCCTCCTGACACCCTTTTTTAAAGAGGAGGACTGGTGGATACGGAGAAAGGCGGTGGACGCCCTTTGCAATATAAATGACAGCCGCGCCCTGCCTCCGTTGGCGGATTTGCTGGCCGGGGAGAAGGAGCCGCTTATCATCAAGAGCATACTCGAGGCGTTCGCCGTTATCGGAGACAAAAGCATAGTTCCCTCCGTGCTCCCGTTTCTCAAGCACGCGGACCTGGTGATACGCCAAAAGGCGGTGGACGCCCTTGGGAAAACAGCCGCGGCGGACCATATCCCGGACCTTATGAAACTCATGAGGGAATCGGACGTGAACGTGCGCCGCGGCGCCGTTGAGGTATTGAACATGATCAAGGACCCGCAGGCCGGCAAGGTCCTGATCAAATGCGTGAAGGACAGCGATTGGTGGGTGAGGGAAATAGCGACCGACGCCCTGGCTGAGATTTCCGGCGGCAACATCAATCAGATGCTGGTCCGCCTCCTCTCTGATCCGGATGAAAACGTGAGGCGTTCGGCCGTGGAGTATTTTAACCGCGTCGCGTATCCTCCCGCTTATGAGTCTTTGCTGCGTCTACTGGACGACCGTGACTGGTGGGTGCGCGAGAAGGCCATCACCGCCCTTGGTAAACTCAATAAACCGGAGGCCATTCCTCATATCATGCGGCTCGTGAACGACGCCGAGATCAAGTGGGCCATTCCCCATGCCTTGGGGGAAATAAAATCCGAGAAGGCCCTGCCGTACCTCCTGGCCTTGCTTAAGGACGCCGACAAGGCGGTGCGCATATCCACCTTGAAAGCCATCCAGAATTTAGACCATCCGGACGTAATTCCAGGCATCAAGGAGACGGCCCTGGACCATGACTTGGAGGTCGCGGACACGGCGCTTGCGATCCTGAAAAACAAGACCGGCAGGACCTTCGCGCGAAGCAGGGGCACGGAGCGCCGCGCCCCTACGCCCGGCGCCTCGCGCGGGGCGGCGGGCATGGCCCCGGCCAGCGTAATTCTTTCCCCACCCCAAACCTCCGGCGCCGGGGCCTTGAAGGAGGCCATCGTGGCGTTGGACCAGCGCGGCCCTGAGGGGCTGGAGGGAAAGACGGAAGACCCCTTCGCGGCTAGGCGCGGGCAGACACTGACTGATTTCATGAAGCCTCTGGCCTCTGTCTACAAGGCGAGGTTCATGAACAGCGCCGACAGTGGTTTCCTTGGGGTTTTCAGTAGCGCCAGGGACGCCGTGCTTTTTTCCCTGGAGATGCTCAAGGCGGTACGGGAACATAACCAAAAAGTGGAGAGGATGGAGCGGATGCATCTGAGGCTGGCGATCCACGCGGGCGTTGTCAGGTCCGGCGCCGGGGACAAGCGTTCTGAAAGGGACGCCGCCTTGGCCTCCATTCTGAAAGGCGTTTCAAGGGAGATGCTGATTGAATGCAGGGGCGGGATGAAGGACTATGAAATGCCGGAAACCAACCGTTTATTTATCACGGAAGCGGTTTACAATCAGATAAAGGACATTGGGGACTTCAGGGTTTCGCTGGTGGGAATGTTCGAGCTGGATGGGACGGCGGAAAAAACAAGGGTCTACTCCGTTTCCGCCCAAGCCGAGGTTTCCGTGCAGGCGAGTGACCCTTGGACAGAGTTTGTGTGAGAAAGACAGTTCACGGTTTACGGTTCACGGTTTACAGTTGGTAAAACCAAAAAAACTTATGAGCGCTTCTTTTGAGGATTTGGAAGTCTGGAAAAAATCCTGCCGGTTGGCGGTAACACTTTATGAATTATTGAGAGATTGCCGTGATTATGGTATTAAAGATCAAATGTTGCGCTCATCAATATCCATTCCCTCTAATATTGCGGAAGGGAGCGAAAAAAATAGCATTCCGGATTTTCAAAGGTTTATAAACATAGCAAAAGGTTCGGCGGCGGAACTGCGAACGCAAGTTTATATCTCAAGAGAGATTCATTTATTTTCAGATAAAGATTCAAAAAATCTGCTTAACGAATTGAAATCAATATCAAAAATGCTGCAAGCCTTGCATGATTCATTAAAAAACCGTAAACCGTGAACTGATAACCGTAAGCGTTTTTAATTTTTTATGGGAGAGGATATTGATTATCAAAAAAAACAAACAAACGAAAAAAGCGCCAAAAAAAGCAGGCAAGAAAAAGCTGGAAGCGTCCGATGCGAGAAAATCCGGGAACGAAATGTACCGGATGGGTTTAACGCTAAGGGAAAACCCGCTGCTGGAGGGATGGGCGCAATCCGAGATTGATTATCTAAGCCACAATCTCAGCCTGCGGAGCGTGCCGAATGGAAAAATAATCTTCAAGGAAGGCGACCACGGCGATTACATGTTTTTCGTGATCCACGGAAAGGTGGAGGCCAGGCTGGACAGTTCCCGCAATCATCATGTCCTCGGACTCTTCAACTCCGGGTCCCTGGTGGGAGAAATGGCCCTGATAGACGAATATCCGAGGTCCGCCACGGTCTCCACCATTGAAGACACGGAAATACTGATACTTACCAAGACGAAATTCAAGACCATCCTTCAGGACAAACCAAGTCTTGGGATCAAGCTCCTGCTCGGCATTTCGCGGGTCATCAGCACAAGGCTGAGAAACACAATGGGCAGGTTTTTTGAACTGGCGTAAGAATAGAACGCGGATGAAGCGGATTATCGCGGATAAATATTTTTTTAATTCCTTGTAAAGTGTATAAGTCTTTGTGCTTCTTTTTGGCTTTGTGCCTTAGTGGCAAAAAAAATGACAACCACAAGGCGCAAAGACAGAAGGCACAGAGGCACAAAGGCAGAAGGCACAGAGGAAAAAGAGCGCTATTGTTGGGTTTTACTTTATGCCTTCTGCCTTTGTGCCTCTGTGCCTTTGCTGAGTGAGCTAAATGCGAAAGATAGTCTTCACTAACCAAAAAGGCGGGACCGGAAAGACCACCACTGCAGTCACTGTCGGGGCGGCGCTGGCCCTCAAAGGCAAAAAGACGCTGCTGGTCGATATGGACCCACAGGGCAATATCGGACATTGGTTCGGGGTCTCCCCTCAAAAAACCCTGTACCATGTGCTTGTCGAAGAGGCTGAACCGCTCCAGTGCATCCAGGAAATCCGGGAAAACCTTCATCTTATTTCCGGGAACAAGACCCTGGCCCAGGCGGAGATCATCCTTTCCAGCCGAAGCGGCAGGGAGAATGTCCTCAGCCGCGCCATGGAAAACGTTAACGGTTATGATTATGTTTTATTGGATTGCGCCCCTTCCCTGAGCCTTTTGAACCTCAATTCCCTCACCTATTCCAATGAGGCAGTAATACCTGTCTCAATGGATTATTTCTCCCTGATCGGGGTGAGGGAGGCCATGGACAACATGAAGATGGTCCGTGAGCGCCTCGGCCATCCGATAAAACTTTCGCTCATTGTCCCGACTTTTTTCGACAAGAGAAACCGCAAGAGCTTTGAAACCGTGGAGACACTTGAAAAAAATTTCCCGGGCGCGGTCAGCGGTCCCATAAGAATAAGCGTGAAGATGTCAGAGGCTGTGAGCTATAGGGAAGATATTTTTGCCTTCGCCCCGAAGTCAGGCATCGCCGGAGATTATAAATTGCTCGTGGAGAGGATAGACAATGCCTAAAAAAAAGAGACAAAAGCCTTCCATCGGCTCGGACCCGTTCAGCGGGCATGAAGAAATAATGCAAAGCTTTTTTTCTCCCGGACCGGAACCGGAAATTGAATCAATTGACAATCGACAATTTTCAATCGACAATGATATGTTCCCGGCCTTCCAGTCGGAATTGGAAGAGGGGCTGGAGCGGTTGGACCCTCTTTTGGTTGACCTTGAAAAAAAACCCGATGACGCGGACCTGGTCAACGAGGCCTTCCGGATTGTCCACACCATCAAAGGCTCCTCCGGCTTCATGCAATTCAACAAGTTAAAGCATCTCTGCCACGCCACCGAGGGCCTGCTGTCGCAGGTCAGAAGCAAGAAACTCCAGCTATCCGTGGCGCTTATGGACATAATCCTCCAGGCGGTTGACAAGATGAAGGAGGCCGGACTCAAAATCAAGGAAAACCGCAATGAAGAGGAATTCGACGCTGGGTCTATTGTCTTCCTTCTGGAAAGCCTTTCCGGGACGCCTGAAACCAGGGACCAGGAACCAGGAACCAGGGGCCAGACGCCAGGGGCCAGTTCCCAGTCACCAATTGACAATCGACAATCGACAATTGAAAAGGACGCTCCTGCCCCCTGCCCCCTGCCCCCTCCTCCCCCTGCAACTGGCAACTGGCAACCGGTAACTGATTCCGGCATCGATAAAAGCATTATAGATGATTTTATCATAGAGGCCCAGGAAGGATTGGACCAACTGGATGCAGACTTGATTGCCCTGGAGGAAAATCCGGAGGACAAGGAGCTTCTTAACAAGGTGTTCAGGATCATGCACACCTTGAAGGGCGCCGCGGGTTTTATCGGACTGACGGGCATTCAAGCCACGGCGCATAAGTCCGAGGACGTCCTGAACAAGATCCGGTTCGGGGAATTGAAATCCAGTCCCATCGTCGTGGATGTGCTTCTGGAAGCGCTGGATGTGGTGAAAAACCTCATCAAGGACCTGGCCGGCTCCGGCGTGGAAAATACGGACAACTCCCACGTGGTGAAGCGATTGCAAATGGTTTTGGACGATCCTTCTCAATTGACGATTGACAATCAGAAATCGTCAATCGTCAATCGTCAAGTGAAAAGAGAGCTCCTGCCCCCTGCCCCCCAATCGTCAATCGACAATCGACAATTGACAATTGGTTCCAAACAAACCGCCAGCGCCATCAGGGTGGACGTGGACAAGCTCGACAATCTGATGAATCTCGCCGGGGAACTGGTCCTTGCCAGGAACAGGCAGATTCAATTGAACAGGGACATAGCGCCTGAGTTGAGCGGCAAGGAAAAGCTCATGGAAGAGGCGGGCGCGGCCGCGAACCAACTGGATTTCCTTGCCACCGAGCTCCAGTTCGCGGTC
>JACRGO010000068.1 GCA_016212295.1 Nitrospinota bacterium
AAGGGCGTGAATCACGGCAATATTGCAAGGGATTTTTAGGGCATTCCACCTTGGTTATAGTGCCGCTCAACAAAAATCTGCGTGGGTACAGGGTTTTATAAAACCCGGAACCCTGAACCTGAAACCGTGAACGGTTACAAATTAATTTTAGATTTGCGATTTTAGATTTCAGATTTGTGGTGGTTTTTTAAATATACTTCACAATCTGAAATTTGAAATCTTAAATTTAAAATGTCTTCTGCAAGGAGTTTTAGCGTGAAAAAGGTTTATCTAGATAATAACGCCACAACCCCGCTTAGGCCGGAGGTATTAGAGGCCATGCTCCCCTTTTATAAAGACCTGTTCGGCAACCCTTCCAGCGTCCATCAGTTCGGCAGGAGTGTCAAGATGAAGGTGGAAGAGGCAAGGGCAAAACTGGCGGCCTTGATAGGGGCGGACCCGTCCGAAATAGTCTTTACAAGCGGCGGGAGTGAGTCGGACAATTTCGCAATCAAGGGAATAGCTTTCGGCTCCAAGTCCGGGCATATCATCACCTCGCAGATAGAACATCCCGCTGTATTGGCAACGTGTAAGTCCTTACAGAAAATGGGATATGCCATTACCTATATTCCGGTGGACTCTTTCGGCATGGTGGACCCCGAACAAGTGCGGGCCGCCATCCGTCCTGACACGCTTATCATTTCCATCCACCACGCCAATAATGAGGTCGGGACGATCCAGCCCATCGAGGAAATAGCCAGGATCGCGCACGGGAAAGGGATATTTTTTCATACGGACGCGGTGCAAAGCCTGGGAAAGCTGCCCATCAATGTAAGGAAAATGGATGTTGACCTCTTATCTGTCTCCGCCCATAAACTCAACGGCCCAAAAGGCGTAGGCGCGCTTTACATACGAAGAGAGCTGAAAAAGATGACGCCTCTGATCGATGGCGGACACCACGAAAGACACCGGAGGGCCGGGACTGAAAACGCCGCCGGGATCGTGGGATTCGGGAAGGCGTGCGAAATCGCGGGAGCTAATCTGGAATCGGAGGCCGCGCGGATCACGGCGCTCCGGGACAGGCTCCATAAGAACCTCTCGGAAAAAATTTCCCATACCGCCTTGAACGGACATCCCTCCAAGCGCCTCCCAACCACCCTCAACATGGGCTTTGAGTTCGTGGAAGGCGAGTCCCTGCTGATAAATCTCGATCTCCAGGGAGTGGCCGTTTCCACAGGTTCGGCTTGCAGTTCAGGGTCGCTGGAGCCGTCGCACGTACTGGCGGCAATGGGCATTCCTCATGAGAAGATACATGGCTCGCTCAGGTTTAGTTTCGGCCATGATAACACGGATGAGGACGCGGATTACGTCAGCGAAATACTTCCCCCGATCGTGAGGAGGATACGCGAGATTTCTCCTTTGTGGGAGGGGAAGGATTAAGGGAATTTTAGATTTACGATTTAAAATTTGAGATTTAAATACTTACTCGCCTATTCCGGGAATTTATCTCGCATAACCTATCCACAGCAAAGGTGCGAAGGCCGCAAAGAAAATATCTTTTTATTAACTCTGCGTTCTTTGCGTCTTTGCGGTGATAAAAAATTTCAAAGGCTATATTGACAACATGGAAAACCTTGTCCGGCCAGAAATCCGAAACCTTAACGGATACCACGTTGAGAATGCTCCATCCAAAATTGTGTTGGACGCCAACGAAAATCCCTTTTCCCTCCCGGACGGGGTGATGGAGGAAGCCTTGAGCTCCCTAAGCCGGGTCAGGATAAACAGATACCCGGATACCAACGCCAAAAGGTTAAGGGACCTCATCGCCAGACAGGACGGGGTTTCGCCGGAACGCATCGTCCTTGGGAACGGCTCGGATGAAATCATACACATGATCCTTGCCGTATTTTGTGAAAAAGGCCAACGGGTCATGTATCCGGTCCCGACTTTTTCCATGTACCGTATTATCACCCTGGCCTGGGGAGGCGTTCCTTCGGAGTGCCGGATGGACGGCCAATGGGACATCGACCTCCCCCTCTTCATGGAAGCGCTGGAGCGGGACCGTCCAGCAGTGGTTTTTCTTGCCACGCCGAATAATCCAACCGGAAATTGTCTTTCCAGGGATAAAATCCTGGCTATTCTAAATGGCTTTGGTGGAATAGTAGTTATAGACGAGGCTTATTTTCATTTCGCCGGGGAGACTTTTGTCAATATCTTAAATGATTTTCCCAACGCCATAATTCTGAGGAGCCTTTCAAAAGTCGGAATGGCGGGCCTTCGGCTGGGATATTGCATAGCCTCTGAAAAAATCATCGACTATCTTAACCGGGTCAGGCTCCCATACAATATCAATGCTTTTTCCCAGGCCGCGGGGGAAGCAATTTTAAAAAATTGGGACATACTGAATGATCAGATAGAGGCGCTCAAGCTGGAGAGGGAAAAGATGCTTAGTTCCATGAAACAAATGACTGGCCTGACCCCCTTTCCGTCAAAATCCAATTTTATTCTCTTTAGCCTGGAAAAGGAGCGGGGGGCGCCGGAGAAGTTTTTTCAATGCCTGCTGGCAAAGGGGATAAGGATCAGGGACCTTTCCAAGGCCCCCTTTCTCGATCGTTGTTTTCGTGTTACCATTGGGACACGGGAAGAGAATGAAGCGTTCCTGGCCGCTATTGGGAATTAAATTCAATATGAAACGAGAAGGCAAACATTACCGGAAAACCAAGGAGACGGAAATAGATGTCCGTCTCGTGCTGGACGGGGAAGGCAGGTATGAAATCCATACGGGGATACCTTTCATGGACCACATGCTGGCCCAGCTTTCCAGGCACGGGCTCTTTGACCTGGAGATCAATGCAAAGGGCGACACGGAAATCGACGGACACCATACAGTGGAGGACCTTGGGATCACCCTTGGGGAATCCTTTAAAAAGGCGTTAGGGGAAGGAAAGGGCATCCGCCGTTTCGGCATGGCCTCCATTCCTCTGGACGAAGCCCTGGCGTCGGTTTCCCTGGATATTTCCGGGAGAGCCCATCTCTCTTTCCCTGGCGGCCTTCCAAAGGAAAAGGTGGGGAACTTTGACGTTGAGTTGGTGGAGGAATTTTTCCGGTCCTTCACCTCAAACGCGGGCATTACCCTGCATATCCGCCTCCTTTCCGGAAACAACCTGCACCATATCCTTGAGTCCATTTTCAAATCCTTCGCAAGGGCGCTAGACGAGGGGACCCGGTTTGATGAACGCGTAAAGGACGTTCCATCAACAAAAGGGGTATTGTAATTTTTCACGAAATCAGTATAATCAGAATCATGGTTATGAAAAAACCAGCCGCAATCATTTTATTTTTTACCTTTTTTTTATTCAACGGGCCGTGTTTTGCCGTGGAACCTGCTCCAAGGATTAGTGACAGGGAAATAATTGAGAGCCTTGCTGAAATAAAAACAGAAATAAAAGCGATTAAGCATGAGTTTGCCATCCAGTTTGAACAAGTGAATAAGCGGTTTGAGCAGGTGGATAAACGGTTTGAGCAGGTGGACAAGCGGTTTGAGCAGGTGGACAAGCAGTTTGAGCAGGTGAATAAGAGGATAGACGATTTAAGGGCGGATATGAACACTAAGTTCGAGGACGCAAACGCTGTAAACAGGATGTTTTTTGGCTATACAATGTCGGTCCTCCTGGCCTTGTTCGGATACATTATCTGGGACAGGCGGACCTTAATGAAACCACTGGAGGACAAGATTCTTTCCATCGAACGGGAGTTTGATATCGGCGGAAGCGACGGAAGCAAAATAACAAGGCTGATTAATGCGCTAAGGGAGTTGTCCAAGGAGGATGAAAAGGTGGCCGGTGTGTTGAAACGGTTTCATCTTTTGTAATGGCGTTACGCGAAGTTTTTTGTTTCATTAGCAATAAGTTCACATTTAAAAATTATGGCGTCACTTCAAGTTGGGCAGAAAATAGGAATAGAAACAGATGACGGGAACTCCTTCCAGGCCCAGTTAAAAAGAATCAAGGGACCTCTCATCGGCGTTTCCGTTATTTCCGGGTTAAAAAACCGGTCAAGCATAGCCGCCGGGAAGCCTATTAAAATCAACGTGAACGGAACCGGCAAGGAAAAAATCCAGGCCGTTGTAAAGCAGGACAAGGCGTTTCCGCTATTGATCCTCAGTCTTGAGACTTCCGGCAGGATATTGAACAAGGAAGAAAGAGCATTGGAAGAAGAGGACATAGAAGAGATTATCGCCGGCGTTTCGGACCCGGAATATGTGGCCCAACGGGATTCCGCCAGATCCGAGGATTCCTTTCCCATTGAATTCTATAAACAAAGCCCTGAAAGGGTGGCCGCGAAGAAAAACGATTATTTGATCCGCCCTTCCCACCAAAGGAGGGAGTCCGCCAAGCAAGCCCCAAGCCAGGGTGCTTCCGGCATAAACGAGCAGGAACTCATGGCCAAGATATCCCACCTGGATCGGGTCCTTCAGGGAATCATAATCGACCTCTACCGGAGGGTGGGCCAATCTCAACAAGGCGGAGGCGTGTCCCAGCAAACAAGCCGCATAGCGGATGAAAATATCGGCACGTGCGTGGACATCAGCGGGACCGGCTTGCGTTTTCTTACCTCCCAAAATTTAGCGGTCGGGGATATCCTTAAGGTCATGATCGAACCGCCTCTCGCCAATCCATCCTTTTCCATCTCAGCGCTGGTGGAAGTAAAAAGGGTTTCAAAGGTCCGGAACCCCAAACCCCCGCACAAAAAATACGCGGTAGGCGTGAGATACTACGCCATGAACGAAGAGGACATGGAGCAAATCACCGCCTATACCTTTAAGCTCCAAAGAGACCAGTTGCAATTGAACAGGCAACTGAAGGCCCGCTGAATAAAACAGAAAGCGCCAAATATCAAGCATCAAATCACAAATAAGCTCCAATGATAAAATCCCAAGTAGAAAATTTTCGTAGGTAAGCGGGTTTTGGAGATAAGCGTGGATACAGGGTTTTCTGAAACCTGGAACCATGAACGGTTACAAATCCAGGTACTAAGAGATTTTGAAAAAAGCCCGCGCGATTGAGCGCAAATTTTCACAGCGCTTTGGTCTGAGTATTCAAAAAATTCTTGACAACGAATTATTTTTAGTTTATTGTTGTACGGTCATCTTATAATTTTAAAAAAAATCCATTATGAATTCCTAAGATTTAGTAATATCCCCCCTCCCCGGTTTTTTGTCACTTGTCACTCAATCGTATACTCTCTTCCTGACTCTTTCTTTTGTTTTAAATTTAAAAGCCCGTTTGAAAAGCCGATATGAGGCGTCAAACGGGCTTTTTTATTTTTGGGCTTCCTCAACATGTTTTTCAGGCCCGAAGGGCCGAAAGCCTATAGCCGGGGGCAACGCCCCCGGAATTGGAACAAAAAAATTTAAGCCCCAAAGTGGGCGGCAGAAAAAATTTCCTTTTGTCTCTGATGGGGGAAAATGGCGTTGCCCCCGTGTGTAAAAAACAATAGTAAAAGATATTTTTTAAATTTTAGATTGCGGATTTTAGATTGGAAGAATATAAAAGCAGGATAAAGATGAAAAGAGAAAACCTGCCACGAATCTAAATTTAGTTTAATCGGCGTTTATTGAATTGTGAGAGACGAATTCCTATAATAGAATCTAAAAGCAGGAAAAACGGCGCAACTTCGGCTTTTTGCGGGTTATTGCTTGGGCAGGTAATTTTTCTCTATCTGTTCAAAGGCGGCCCTTAAAATCCGATAACACATTTTAATGTCGTCTTCCCTTTTTGTTTTCAGGTAAGCAAGGAGTTTTATAATCTCTGTTTCGACCGCGGAATCACCGGCTTTTTGATGGAGTTCAAAGTCAAAAAGGTCCTTGAGGGGTGTATGGAGGGCGCGGCCGATTTTTTCCAGGGCCATTAAAGATGGTATGGATACCCCGCGCTCCAATAAAAAAGAAATCCGGGGGTTAAGGCTGTTGGAGGTCCCGGTGAATAATTTTCAACTGGTTTCAAGAGATGCGCCTTCCAAGCGCCCGGATAACCTGAACGATCTGTTTTACCTGTATAATCCGAAGGGGATAAAATACATTTCAGGCTTAAAGGGAAGCGTGGTCACTTACCCATTGGTTTATAACAATAAGGCGCTGCTTTTTTGCGATTTGGAAAAGGTGGAGGAAGACCAATACGACCTCCTGGGCTTTCGTGGCGCCCCGCCCGGGCTAAGCGTGGGTTCGGAAAAGAGCATCGATCTGCATTCCGTTCCTTCCTTGGGGCTGTGCCAATTGAAAGGCAATAAAATCCACAAGATAAAAATCTCCGATAAAGCGGGCGAAGAATACTCTTCGGGAGGGAAAAAGAGATACGCCCTCGATCAGGGCGTGGAGGCTTCTCTTTTTAAAGATGAAATTTTTGATTTATTGCGGACGGCCGGGGGCCCGGAACAGGACACGCGGGAAGCGGATATTTTCAGCGAGCCGGATAAATCAATTTCCAGAAAATCCAGCTCTCCCAACTTAACGGTTGACTGCGCATCGCCTGATGAAAAATGCCAAATCAGCGGAATGGAAGATTTGGTGGTTCAGCAAGCAACGAACAGTTGGTGCTGGGCGGCGGTAACTCGGTCAATACTCAGATCATTAGGGAATGACACAATCACGCAATGCGATATTGCTTATTATGGCTCCGATCAAACTTATAGCGATTGTTACAAAGTGGGGAAATCCAACTGCACGAAATTCAACAAAAACACCTACAAGAAGGACTCAAATAAGGAAGAAGGAAAGTCTTGTGCCAAGCAATCCGGGCAGATATATACTGTAGATCAAGCGCTTAGAAAGCTTAAAACGAAGGGAAAATTGAAAGCTTATCAACGAAATGAACCGTATTATTCCGAAACGGTTGCTGGATCAGGGAATGCAACAACCGGGTATGATGATGTTTTAACCATGTCGAAGTACCTTTCCAAGGGATTGCCGCTTTACTTTGGAAGAATTTTGGAAGACGATAGTGGTCACGCATATGCTGTAAGCGGGTATTATGACGGCGGCTGGGTCTCCCGGGAATATTATCTCTCGGCTTGGGATCCCTGGCCTGATGGGATGCTTTTTTTTGGGGGCGGAGAATGGACAGATTTACAAATAGATAAAATCATCATTGGCGAGTGGTTTTCCTTCAGCATTGGGTCAGGAAGCGCGGGCGGCTCCATCGACGCCACTAAGCCGAACAGGGAGCGTCAGCATAAACAGCGGGTCCTCCACCACGTTCTCCACGTCCGTGACGCTTTCCATATCCGCCACGGACGCCGTGGGCGTTACCGGCTATTACGCCTCTGAGACTTCCACCACTCCCACGGCCTCCGCCTCGGGCTGGAAAGCTGTAACCTCCACCAAGAGCTATTCCAATTCCAAAATCTCCTTTACCCTGAGCAGCGGGGACGGGACCAAGACTGTGTACGTGTGGTTCAAGGACGCAGCGGGTAATGTGTCATCTCCGGCTAGCGATGCCATCACCCTCTCAACAGGAATAACTTTTACCGACAATGGAAACGGCACCGTTTCCGACAGCAACGGACTCATGTGGCAGCA
Source organism: Nitrospinota bacterium (assembly GCA_016212295.1). Taxonomy (GTDB): domain Bacteria; phylum Nitrospinota; class Nitrospinia; order JACRGO01; family JACRGO01; genus JACRGO01. The sequence continues at coordinate 7,556 of JACRGO010000068.1, forward strand.
GGGAGAAAATTCATCAACCTATAATTGGTATGTGGCTTCCGGCACGTACGACGCAATGTACAATCCAAGTTCCACCAGCGTGTGCGGCTCTCTGTCCCTGGCCGGTTATTCCGGCTGGAGGCTGCCGACCTTTGATGAATTGAAAACTTTAATAGACACAAGCCGCTCCACAGCGCCATATATAAACACAACCTTTTTCCCCAAATGCCCATTCATCGTACTATTGGTCGTCCACTACCAACGCCTACTATTCCAACGGCGCGTGGTACGTCTATTTCGGCAGTGGCTACGTCAACGACGGCTATAAGGACGGCAACTACAGGTACGCCAGGTGCGTTCGAGGTGGACAGTGAGTCGGTTATTTGATTTCGGCCATCGTGGCCTCAATCCTTCGGGCGGCCAAAAAAAGGCCGTCCAATTTAACCGTCCTGGTTAAATTGTGGTCATTTGGTTATTTGATTTTTTATGGGGTGCAGGGGCGAAGCCCCGCCGGTTTTTTTTAAAATTAGTAATTGGGTCATTAAGTCATTAGTCATTGGTCATTGGGTGAAAGGTGAAAGGCGGAAGGCAGAGTCGCATGACTCATGACGCACGACCCATGACGATTGAGGGTTAAGGGTGAAAGGCTAAGGGCAAAGGGGATACTTGTCACTCGTTACTCGTCACTGGGTAGCGGAATGCGGATGCTTCGACAGGGCTCAGCACAGGTTTAAAATCCCAAATATAAAATCCAAAATTTAAAAGCGTCATTGGGTCATTTGAAATTGACCCTGCCATTGACCCAATGACCATTGACATCCCTCCCATATTGCGGATAAGCTTTAGCCATGAAGAAGTTCTTTCCCCTTTTATTTTTTTTTTGTCTCTATTTGCCATGCCCCGGTGTTCGCTGTGGAAACGGCCCCTCGCATATCCGACAGGGAAATTATTGAAAGCCTCGCGGAATTAAAGGAGGGGCAGAATACACTCAAGGCGGAGATAAGGGCAAATGCGGAGGCTGTTAAACAGTTGAGAGAAGACATGAATAATAGATTTAATGATGTGAATAATCGATTTGATGATATGAATAATCGATTTGATGATCTCCGTTGGATGTTAAGTCTTTTTATCACTATTGCCCTTGTAATCCTCGGTTTTGTCCTCCGAATGCAGTGGCAGATGCAAAGGAGGCAGACCAAGATGGAGACCGCCCTGGAGACCCAGAAAGATGAGCTTTCATTCCTGAAAACCCTCATAGAAAAACTTTTACCTCCGAAAGGCGTGTTATAAACGCGGCTTTGCCGGCCTCATGATTTTTTTTCCGCTCGTTACAGATTTGCAATCTGTAACGCGATACCTTTGGGATTTATAATCCCTGCCGCGCTCCGATTGTGGTTACTTCTCCAAAAATTTTGCGCGCACGATCCCAGGTATGGTTGTCAGGACCTCCTCGTAAAGGCGTAAACCATTTTCCCGGTTCCTGTTCGACAGCACAAACTCCCTTTGCTCCCTGAGCACAGAATCCCTCAGTTCCTCGCTCTCCACAAGTCTGGCTGTCTTTTGGAACCAGTCCTCCTCCGATTCGTCCGCCAGATAGTTGCACTCCCCGGAATACGGATGGACATTCCCGGCAACGGTAACCGTCCCCACTGCCGCGTAATGGTAGAACTTTACCGCTGACCGGCAGCGATTGTAAACCGTGTCGCGGAGGGGACAAAGTCCTATGTCAAGGTTTAAATCCGCCAGCGCCTGGGGATATAGGCTATAGGGGACACTGGGGAAATGCTTGTATTGAATGGACCCAAGCGCCTTGGCCATTCTGACAAAGGAAGCGAGATAGGGGTCGCCTGCCACTTCAGGCCCTTTAAGGCCGCGCGCCTTCTTCACCGTGTCCTCCATCTTCGCGTCCAAAAGGCCGAAGAGGACCATCTCCACCGGGAACGCTGACTGGATTCGCGCGACCGCGGGCATGATAGCGGCCAAGTCCTCGAAATGGGTGGGACCGCCGCACCATCCTATGCGGATCTTTTTGTTTCCGCCTTTTCGCAAGGGAAATTTTTGGGGGTCGATCATGTTGGGAACTATGAAAACATTCGGGTTCAGGGCGGCCATCTCTTCCTTCAAAACCTTTCCAGTCACGGTGACCGCGTGGAAGCTTCCCATGAGTTGCCTGCGAAGATTCAGGTTCTCCTCCAGTGAGGCGCGAAATGGACTGTCCGCCGTTGGGACGAAATAATGATCGTCCGCATCGCAGATCACCGCCTTCCCTCGGGTCCCGAAATATTTGACCATGGCGGACAATAGCGCGAAGGACCGCGTGTTGATGTCAACGATGTGCAGGAAAAGGGTGTCCGCCCGGTCCAGGACAGCCGGGTCTGCTTCAACGCGCCCGTTCTCCACGCGGACCACCCGCTCCAGGGCAATGCATTCGAATCCGCGTTTTTCCCGCAAAAGCTCCAGGGGTTCCAGTATCCGGATCCGCTTGGATGCGTTTTCGCTTAATTGTTCCGAATATAGAATCGTTGGCATAAAAAAAAATAGTTAACAGGTTGCAGGGATCAGGAAATATTCGCCTTACTCCAACGCAGCGTTAATATTTACGCTAAAGCCGGGTAGTTGTTTTCGTTTTCTCCGCCATAAATGGCGGAGTTATTAAAAACCAGTATAGCAGCTCATTTGGATTAGACAGGGCTGAACTATTACATTTTTTTTTGTGTTATCCTGACACCTGCCACCTGATCCCTGCCCCCTGTTAATTTGTTAAAGAGTTTCATTATTAATATGAATATTGTAAATTATAACAACCATGATTGAAATAAAAACCGTCCAAAATCTGAATTCATCCGTTACGGTCCCGGCTTCCAAGAGCTACACCAACCGCGCCTTGATCATAGCAGCCTTGGCCGAGGGGGAAAGCTTCATTGAAAATCCGCTCAAGTCGGATGACACCTTCTATATGGCCGGGGCCCTTAGGGAATTCGGCGTGGAAGTGGAGGAAGACAAGGACTTCTTCCGGGTCTCCGGGAGTGGTGGAAAAATCTTTGCTCCCACGAAAGAGATACATGTGGGCAATGCAGGGACCGCCATGCGGTTCCTGGCCACTTTTGCCGCCCTTGCCCAGGGAAAAACTGTTCTGACCGGAGACCAGCGCATGAGGGAAAGACCCATCGGCGACCTGTTGGAAGGGCTTTCCAGCATCGGGATACAGGCGCGCTCCCTGGCGGGCAACAATTGTCCGCCAATAGAAATCACCGGAGGCCCGCCCACGGAAGGCTTAATTAAGCTTCGCGGCGGACTCTCCAGCCAGTACCTCTCATCCCTCCTTCTCTCCCTGCCTGCCTTTGGGAAGGAGTTCACCATTGAGATAGAAGGGAAACTGACCTCAGCGTCCTACATCGATTTGACCCTTGATATCATGGCCGGTTTCGGCGTATCAGTGGAAAGGAAGGGGACCTCCTCGTTTTTCATCAAGGGGGGGCAGCGCTACAGGGCCGGAAGATATAGAGTGCCCGGAGACGCCTCCAGCGCGTCCTATTTCTTCGCGGCGGCGGCGGTCACTGGAGGAAGGGTAACGGTCCACGGCATTCAACCCGATACGCCGCAGGGCGACATCCAATTCCTTTCCCTGCTCAGGCAAATGGGGTGCGAGGTGGAAAACGGAGAGGATTCAATCACCGTGACCGGAGGAAGGCTGAAAGGCGTCCAGGCCGACATGAACCTCATGCCGGACGCGGTGCAGACAGCGGCGGTCACAGCCATCTTCGCCGAAGGAGAGACCAGGATCACCAACGTCGGCAATCTGAGGATCAAGGAAACGGACAGACTGGCGGCCCTTTCCAGGGAGTTGAAAAAACTCGGCGCGGGAGTGGGGGAGGGGGCCGACTGGCTAGCGGTCCGTCCGGGCAGCTATCACGGGGCAAGGATCGAGACCTATAACGACCACAGGATGGCCATGAGCTTCGCCGTGGCCGGGCTTAAAATTCCCGGCGTTATTATCGAGGACCCGGATTGCGTGAAAAAATCCTTTCCAAATTTTTTTGAGGTTTGGGAAAAGATGAGCGGGAAAGACGCTCAATAGCAAATGTCTATATTATTACGTTCAGAAATTTGCGCTGTCCGCGCAAATTTTTTGAGCCAGTCGCATAGCGCGACATGGGTGATATATGAAAAACCTTCTTTCACTTCATGGTCTTGGATGTGGAGGTGATACCATCTCCTTACTGAACGCGGAAGAGCCGGACGTTTTGGCTGCTTTCGGGATGCTGGACATAAACCTAGCCTGGCACCCCTCGCTCTCTCTTGAAAAGGGCGATGCTGTCTTGAAAATATGCGCCGACTTTATCGAAGGGAGGCGAGTTCTTGATTTTTTCTTAATAGAAGGCGCGATACCCACTTCACCGGAGGGGAGCGGTCTAATATTTGAATTCATGGGTAGACCCTTTGCTGAATGGGTGAAGGAACTGTCAAGAGTTGCTGAATATACCATTGCCGTTGGCACATGCGCGGCTGCCGGAGGAGTACCTGCCGCCCCAAATAATCCAACAGGCGCTACGGGGGTTCAATTTTCCCGGGACAAAATCGGGGGCATTTTAGGCAAGGATTATAGTTCTAAAGCAGGGTTTCCCGTTATAAATATTCCTGGATGTCCCACCCACCCAGATTGGATTATAGAAACCCTCTATCTGCTTTCACGGAAAAAACTGACCCTCGATGATCTTGATTATGCCAACCGTCCAGCGCATTTTTTTAATAACCTTGCCCACCATGCCTGCCCCAGGAATGAATTCTATGAATTTAAGGCATCAGCGAATGAACTTGGACAGATGGGATGCCTCTTTGAGTATCTCGGCTGCCGGGGAACACAATGCGAATCCGACTGCAATATCCGTCTCTGGCTCGGTCGGACAGGGAGCTGCACCAGGGCAGGTTATGCGTGTATTGCCTGCACCTCTCAGGAATTTCCCCAAAACACCAATTATTTCAAAACAGAGACGATAGCCAATATACCCAAAACCCTTCCGAGAGATGTCGCCAAGGCATGGTATATAGGGATTGTCGGACTCTCTAAAATGGCAACACCTGAAAGGCTGACAAATAATGCGACAGCAACACATAATAAGTATGTTATTAAAAAAGAATAAAACAGCGCAGGGATCAGGGTTCAGGGGGCAGGAAAATCAAGAGATATTGATTCCCGCCAATATTGCTATATGGCAGGACAGGATAAATATAAAAACCACCACAAATCTAAAATCTAAAATCGCAAATCTAAAATTAATTTCACCATAGGCTTTATGGCTAAAATAATTATTTCACCCTTTAATCGTGTTGAAGGCGATCTGAAAATAAAGGTCGAATTAAGGGACGGCAGGATATTTGAGGCAAAGGCTTCGGGGGTCATGTTTCGCGGTTTTGAATATATTCTTAAAGGGCACTTCCCGGAGGACGCCCTTGTCTATACCCCCCGGATTTGCGGGATATGTTCCATCTCTCATTCCGTGGCGTCC
>JACRGO010000069.1 GCA_016212295.1 Nitrospinota bacterium
ACACTGGAGCTCTGTCTCTGAATGACGGTTTTACTTGATTATCCTTTTTTGACACGATATTCTACTCCCATTCAATAGGCATTCATGAAGACGTCACCTTTCGCCAGTAGTAAGTGTTGCGTTAGCTACTGGCTAACGGGCTCAAATCTATAAAATTTTGTTTTTTTAGCAAAGTTCTTTCCAATTCAAGTTTAAAGTGACTAAAGTTGCGGTGGAAAAGCAATTTTTTAACTTTAGCCACTTTAGTTCACTTTAGCAGGCACTTTAAATTTGGTCGCGGGGAATCGCGCCTTGCAATTCTCAAGAGACCCTGCTCCAATGCCTTGCATCTCTTCATCACATTAAGTACACTGAAAAAAATAATGGCTCAATATGGGTTTTTTAACGGGGCGGTATACTAATGATACCAAGATATTCAAGGCCGGAAATGGCGGGCGTCTGGTCCGAGGAAAATAAACTCAATAAATGGCTCGAAGTGGAAATCCTCGCCTGTGAGGGCTTGGCGGAGTCAGGGGCCATTCCAAAGGACGCGGCCAGGATTATCCGGCAAAAAGCCGGTTTCAACATGGAGCGGGTCAGGGAAATTGAAAAAATCACGAAACACGACGTAGTTGCCTTTGTCTCGAATATGGCGGAGTACGTTGGGCCTGAAGGCCGGTTTATACATCTGGGGTTGACCTCTTCCGATGTGCTGGACACAGGACTATCCGTTCAATTAAAAGAGGCGTCCGCGTTGATTCTGAAGGAAATAGATATCTTTCTTGCCGTTTTGAAGGAAAGGGCATTCGAATTCAAGCACACCGCCACCATTGGGAGGTCCCACGGCATCCACGCCGAACCCACCACCTTCGGACTCAAGCTGGCCCTTTGGCACGAAGAGATGAAAAGAAACAGGGAACGCATGGCCAGGGCCGCCGAGGTTGTCTCCTATGGCAAGATTTCCGGGGCGGTCGGGACCTTCGCTAACATTGATCCCTTTGTGGAAAAATACGTCTGCGAAAGACTTGGCCTCAAACCCGCGCCGATTTCCACTCAGGTCTTGCAACGGGACAGGCATGCGGAATATCTTTCCACCATGGCCCTGATCGGTTGCTCAATTGAAAAGATAGCGCTGGAGATACGCCACCTTCAGAGGACGGAGCTTGGGGAAGCGGAGGAATGTTTTACCAAGGGACAAAAGGGATCATCCGCCATGCCGCATAAGCGGAACCCGGTGGTTTCGGAGCAACTGTGCGGCCTGGTGAGAATACTGCGCGGGAACGCCATGGCCGCGATGGAAAACGTGGCTCTGTGGCATGAGCGGGACATCAGCCACTCATCCGTGGAGCGAGTTATTTTTCCGGACAGCGCCATCCTGCTCCACTATATGCTAGGCAAGATCCGCGATATCATTTCCAACTTGGTTGTATATCCAGAAAAAATGCTTGAAAATCTGAATGAAACAAAGGGCCTTATTTTCTCACAACTTGTGCTTCTGGAGCTTGCCAGGGCAGGGGTGGCAAGGGACGCGGCCTACCGGATGGTCCAGCGCAACGCCATGAGGGTTTATGAGGAGGGAGAGGATTTTTTGAATCTGCTTCTGGAGGACCCGGAAATAGGCGCGCATTTGAAGCCTGACGCAATTAAATCCTGCTTCGATATACGTTACCATACGAAGCATGTGGACGCAATTTTCGAAAGGGTGTTCCAAAACCATGAAGCCCCAAATCTCAATTGTCAAATAACAAATAAATCCCGATAACCAAAATTACAAAAAACAAACAAGGAAATGGAATTGCTGAATTGTTTTGTACATCCGGTAATTGTAATTTGAACGTATAGGAATTTCCATTTTTTTTGCTTATAAATCAGCTAATTAACTAAAAGAAAAAAAGTTTTTTAGCGTCTCGATTACTTCTCGATTAAAAATCTTGAAGGAATCAAGAGGCTAAAAATGTTTCTTCTTTTATTTTTTTAATCCGTGAAAATCTGTGTAATTAGTGGCGAAAAAAGTCCGCCCGAAGGGCGTTAAGTTCTTTGTGATTTGCTGTTTGTCATTTGGGGTTTTGTTTTCCTTTTGGTTGCGGCCATGCCGCGCTATGCTATTAGTTTAACAGAATGGTAAGAAAGAAAAATCATAGGACCAATGCGGCCTCTCAATAAATTTCTCGATTGGTTCCATGGGGAAAAGGTCATTGTTTACCTCTGCGCCACAACCCCCCTTTCCGTGTTCCTGGGCTTGGCGGCCCACAAGATCATCCTCCCCTTTCTCAACACCATCTTTCTCTTTCCCGTGTTCCTGAAATTTGTAAAGGAAAGGGAACGAACCAGGAATATTTCTTACATGCTTTTTTGGGCCGCGCTAATGAGCGCCTGCGTTATCATCGCGACCGTGAATTTTCCGGAGGCGGTGGAGGAAAAAATAATCAACGGAAAGGCGTATAAGGAGGAAATGCTCGGATGGGTCAAAACAGGAATCGGCCCGGAGGGGGACATCCGGTTGTTCCTGCCCCTTCATGTCCGGCATTATTCACTGTTCCTGATATGCACGGCCCTCAGCGGCGGCTTTCTTTCCCTGGCCATGGGGTCAATTCTGTTGAACTACATGAATTTTTATGTTGGGATGCTATACCTGCGCGCATCCGATCACTTGACGGTTTTTCTTTTTGGATGGCCCGTTTGGGCCGCCTGCCGGGTGGCTGGTTTCATCATCGCCGCCGTCATTCTTGCTGAGATCATGGGGTCAAGGCTCTTTAATTATCCGCTGGACAAAAAAGCCGTGGGTAGATATTTATGCGCAAGCCTTGCGCTTATTCTATCGGATGTTTTTCTTAAATTTTTTTTCGCCCCCTATTGGCAGAAGACCTTGAACGCGGTCATGAATTAACAACTGGTTTTTAGTGGCGCTGGAGCCAAAATTTTTAAACTCAGCGTCTTTGCGGTTAATTTAATCGCTCTTTGGGGACACAAATTCAAAAACGCGGCGGGATGTTTTCGAGCAAGGGAAGGAGCAAAAATATTTTGCCGGGTTAGAAGCTATTTATCCTCTGCAAGAAAAAATTCCATTAGCTCACTTCACGCAATGAGAATGCTTTTTACGGGAATTCCCCCAAATTCCGCTGGAATAGATACGTTTTCCTTTTGATTGCGGCCGCGCCGCGCTATTTGAAATTCAATAGTCAGGCAAGCCTCCAAAGCTCAAGGTAGGAATTGAATCCGCGGCAAATCCGGTCAAATGAAGATATTGACCTTATTGCCCATCTGGAGGTTTGCTCGATTTACCTGGCCGGTAATCATTTCGGATATCTTTCTGCCATGGTCCAGCGTCTCTCCAGGCCCTCCAAAGCTCCCGTTGTTGTTTTTGTCAAGGGGATTTGGAGTGGCCGAATTTATCTTCCGGATATTTTCATGGCCCGCAGGCGCCGCTGCCGGGGATACGGCTGAGCTCATTTTTCTGGTTCCTTTCCAGCTAAGGTTGGTAAAGCGCGGCATGTCCGCAACAAAATAAATTTCGATGGATTCAAACGTTCGACGATATTATTACATTCAGAAATTTACATTTTCCGCTTTTAATAAAACCGGCGTTGAATGCTTCAAGAGAAATTTATTTTGATTGCGGCCATGCGCGCTCCGAGAAAAGGTTGAAAAATTTGCGCGGAAAACGCAAATCTCTGAACGTAATAATATATAATCCCCATTGATCAGGACTGGGTATTCACGTTTGTTCCTTTTCCGATTTCAACGGAATTCGCCGCTTTTCCGGTATCAATGGGATTTGCCATGCCGCCGCCGGGATCTAACGGCTGGCTGTGGGCCTGGAGCATGGCGGCCTGTCCGGCCATGTCCTTGGCGGTGCCTCTTTGGAGATTCCCCACGGTTTTCTCCATACTCGCCTGCAACTGCTGAGCCCTCTCGGCGCCTGTTGCGGCCATTGTCTTTCCCTTTTCATTGAGCGAGCTGGAAATCCGCTCTCCTTCCTTAGGAACGGCGTCAAAGGCGGCCTTTGTTTCGTTAATCCTGCTGATAGTGGCGTTTAAAGTCCGCTGGTCCAGCATATTTTTCAGACTGCTGGCCGCGGCGGACGAGCCGAATCTGTTCCCGACCTGTGGACCGGTAGGAAAAGGGGACACCTTAGGCATAAACATCCCTCCTTGAAAAATGTCAATAAAAATTTTAAACTTTTCCTTGATGTACTTATCGGCGCTTTTATTTAAAACTTTAGGGGGAAATCATTTTTTTTAAATCAGGGAAGAAAACCGGTTTTCAGCGAATGCTCTCTAATTGGGGCGCCGGTCTTTTTCAAGAACATGGCTTAGCGAATTAATTAATGAAAAACAAGGTTGAATATCGCGGCCTCTGGAACTATATTAATTTTGTAATGCAAAGGGAATTTTTAAAAGGATACTACCATGCCAAAAGTCTCAGGTGTTCCAACCGGCCCTTTCATGGGCAACAGGCTTGCCACTGATGTGGCGGCAAAGGGAGTGGAAACCATAGGTGATCAGCAGGTTTTGAACGCCGCAGTTGAGAGGATAGGCAAAATCAAGGCCTCGTATGACATGGTCTTAAAGGAATCCAACCGCATAGGAGAATCCATACATGGGAGGGCGGACGTCCTTAAGAAGAAGGGGACGGAAGACGCGGACAGGCTTAGAAGCATTCTGGACAAAACCTTTCAGGATGTCCAGCAAAGCACTTCAAAGGACATGGGAATGAAGACCGCTCTTATCCAAGCCACCAGCCAGCCGGGTTCCCAGGGGGGAGGCAGCGCCGTTGAAACCGGTAAAGGCAATAATATAAGCGTGAAGGCATGATATAGAGGGACTAAAGTGAGCTAAAGTTAAAAGTGACTAAAGTTAATGAATCGATCAGGCCTTTTCAACTAAATATTTTTGTGAAGGGTAAGACGCCAACTTTTCAAAAAATATTTTTTTTATCTCCTCCAGCCTCTCCACGCTTCCGGCCTCGAAGCGAAACACCAGGACAGGCTGCGTGTTGGAGGCGCGGATGAGTCCCCATCCGTCCCCGAAATCCACCCGCGCCCCGTCTATGTCAACCACTTCGTGCCTCTCCTTGAACCAGGCCGTGATGTCCTTGACCAGGTCGAATTTGACGTCGTCCGGGCAATCCACCCGTATCTCAGGGGTGTTATAAACTTTTGGCACTCCGTCGAGAAATCGGGAAACCTTCTTGTCCGTTTCGGACATGATCCTTAAAAAACGCGCGGTGGCGAAGGTGGCGTCGTCGAACCCGAAATAATCTTCCTTGAAAAAAATATGGGCGCTCATCTCGCCAGCCAATTCGGCCTTTTCCCTGGAAAGGCGCGCCTTGATCAGGGAGTGGCCAGTGGGGTTTATGATGGGACGCCCGCCGTGCTTGCGGACGTATTCCTCAAGGTTCCTGGTGCATTTGACGTCATAGATGATTCCCGCCCCTGGTTTCCGCGTCAGGATGTCCCTGGCGAAGATCATCAGCAACTGGTCTCCGAACAGAATATTTCCCTCCTCGTCCACTACGCCGATCCGGTCCGCGTCGCCGTCATACGCAAAACCCGCCTCTGCCCCGGTTTCCTTGACCTTGGCGATGAGGTTTTTCAGATTTTCCGGGACCGTGGGGTCGGGGTGGTGATTGGGAAAGGTCCCGTCCAGCTCGCAAAAAAGTTCAATCACTTCGCATCCCAATTCCCGCATCAAGCGCGGGGTGAGTATGGCGGCGCAACCGTTTCCAGCGTCAAGGACCACTCTCGGTTTTCTCTTCAGGCGGATCTTGCCCTTCACCATTGATATATAATCTTCCTTGACGTCGACTTCCTCAATAGTCCCATTCCCTTTCTCGTAGTCTCCCTTTTCTATCATTGCCGCTATGTCCTGAATCCCATGGCCGTGTATGGAATCGGTCCCCAGATTCAGCTTGAAGCCGTTGAATTCCGGGGGATTGTGGGAGCCGGTGATCATGGCCCCGCCGTCAACATGGAGATGGTGAATGGAAAAATACAGCAAGGGGGTGGGGACTAGTCCTATGTCCACTACATCCACTCCAGTTGAGTTGATTCCTTTAGCCAGGGATTGAAAAAGGCCTGGACTGGAAGGCCTGGCATCGTATCCAACTGCGGCCCTCTTGCCCTTGTTTCTTCGGATGATTGTGCCGAAGGCCCTGCCGATGCTTTCCACTATTTGGGGCGGAAAATCCTTGTCCACAACGCCGCGGATGTCGTATTCCCTGAATATCTGCTTATTTATCATTTTAAACCCTTTAAATAGTTGATTATGGCGGCCCGATCCACAGGTTCTGGGATTTTAGTGACCATTTTGGACTTAGGCACGACATTTTTGGAGTCTGTTATCCATGCATCAAGGTTTTTTACGTCCCAGATTTTTCCTTGAAATGCCTGGAGGAAGGCGTTCGTGTATTGAAAATCCTTGGATTTGCCTGCTTCTGACCCGTAAATTCCGAATAAGTTAGGCCCGACCCTGTTCATGCCGCCCTGATTAAAGGTGTGGCATACCTCGCACTTACTCAGCACAGCGGGCTTTTCCACAATTGCCGGCGGAGCGGCCGTGGTTGAAACCACCGGCTCAGGTTCCGGCGCTTCATCGGCTGGAGGAGGAGGCGGAATTTTTTCCTGGGTTTCAGGAGGCGGAAAGCCGTCCTGGGACTCCGGGGCGTTGAAAATTCCTCCTTCTTCGGGTTCAATGGACTCATGAGACTCCTGTGCCGTTCCCTCTCCAGCCGGTTTCTGTCCCGGTACTTCCGGAGCGGCTGTTTCCTTGGGAATTGCGGCCGCTTCTTGAGGGACAGCGCCAGGCGCCTTATCCATGGCCTTCGACGCCGCTATTTTATCGCCTTGTTTTTCCGCCTGGACAACGGTTTCCACGGATTTTTCCTCTCCGCACGCCACGGCAAAAAAACAAACAAGCAGTAAAAGCGAAAAAATTATTTTCATACAGGCCTCCTTCAGGCAAAGGATTAGTTTAACTGGCGCTTTTGATAAAGTCCAGGTCATTCAATGCTCCGTACTACAAACTTATAAAACTTTGCTTTTTTAGCAAAGTTTTTAAAAGCATTTTTAACCACAGATTTCACAGATTGCGCAGATTTTATAAAAAATAATTGTAACTATTCAGCGAAATATTATATAACCCCGATAGTCGCCGTTAAATGCATCTTTATATCCCCCTTAATCCCCCTTTGTTAAGGGGGAATGGGTTGTGCCGTCCATCGCGGTATGTTCCCAGACATCGCCTGATTCCCCCTTGGAAAAGGGGGCCAGGGGGATGTAAAAAGACCGCAGGCTCCCTTTAACTATAAAAA
>JACRGO010000066.1 GCA_016212295.1 Nitrospinota bacterium
GAGCCATTATATCATCCTTTTTTTACTATAAATTTAATAATTAATACATAATAAATACATATTACCATATAGTTAATGTAAAATCTAGACCGCCTAACTAATTGAAAACAAAGGCTTTTTCCCTTAACTTAATGGCAGTGGGGCGGAGCCTGGAAATGATTCGGATGGCGTTACGCCGCCGGTGGGGTGCGGCGAGGATTCCGACCAGGACAACAATATGGTTGTGCTGGATCTGGATACGCGTTGCGAATATGACTTTTGGCAAATGCGCCTGAAAAACGGCCAATGGGCGGCAAGCTGGGCAAACGCCATCAGCATGGATTCCGATGGAGTTTATCCCGCCGGTTTATCCACCAGAGGCTCAGGGTTTGCGTTTCTGGGCGGGCTTATCTGGCCTGACGAATTAAAAAAAGGCGAAATCAGCCACGCCCTGGTTTTCGCATACCCTTATACGAAAGCAGGCGGACCGGCTGCGCCGGCAACCGATTCCGATGGCGCCGTTAAAAGCAAAACAGCGCTGCCGGAAGGGGCAAGGCTGCGTTTGGACCCTTCGCTCGATTTAGACGCTCTTGGCTTAACGCCCGCGGAAAAAACTATTGCAAGGGCGCTGCAAGCGTATGGCATGTACCTGGTGGATAATGGAGGCGAAAGCGGCATAGGCATCTATGCCGTTGATCCGCGCAGCGCGCTGAATAATCCTTACAAGGGCGTGTTGCCTGACGTGGACTATCCGGAACTCAGCGGAATCCCCCTCGACAAATTTCAGGTATTGAAGTTACCTAAGCAGGACAAAAAGTGGCGGAAGAAATTGGGCATTGTAAACACCGGTTGCAATAATTTTGAGTGACATTGCCCGTTACATCAAAAAAGACCCTGCGGCCCCGGTATTGTGTCCTTAGCGGCAAATTTTTGTTACCTGTCTGCCTTCTTCGGCGCGGGCAAGCGGCTTGTCCTGGTTAGGATTTCATCTTTTTTCTTCCGCCCTTTTTTACAGCGGTTTTCCTGGTCTTTTTCTTGGCGCTCTTCTCGTCCGCCTTTTTCGCGATCCCTGAAGCAAACTTCCCGGCGGATTTCCGGGTGGCTTTTTTTACCTTCGATTTGGGTTTCGACGTCTTTGGTTTTCGCCGGGATATTATCTTTTTTTCAACCTTGGCCTCCGTTTTTTCAGGATTTGTTCCGGTCTTTCTGAAAACCGTCTCTTCTTCCATTTCTATGCCGAAGAGTTCCGATAAGCCCGAATCCTCCAGGACCCTGGCGCTTTTCGTTTCCGCCTTTTTCAAGAGCTTTTTGGTCCTGTCTTCCACCGCCTGGGCCGCCAGATCGCCGATATTCGCGTTTCTCAGCTTGAAAAACAGGGAAGGGTCTTCATCCAGCCTGGCTCCGACCCCATAAAGGGAGGCCGCCACATGCTTGCACATGGAGGCCCAATCCGGACAACTGCAACTGAACTCGATCTCCTTGGGGGCCGGGAAAAGTCCGGCCCCTTTCTCCATGAATATCTCCCCCAGGGTCTTGGGAAACTCTCCCATCAAAAGCTCGTGCATGGACTCCAGCTTGCCTTCGCAAGCGGCCTTGATCCTTTTCCAGATGTCCTTGGGGATACTTTTTATCCTGATCACGATGGAGTAGGGCTTGGATTGGGATCCCTGGACCAGGGTCTTCACCTCTCCCGGCGCGATTTGGAGGTCCAGGACCGCGCCGTGCCGCACATAGCTGCGTCCCCGTCCGATGCGATTGCTGTAATCCGCGTACCGCTCCAGGTTCTCGTTCCAGGATTTTCCCCACCAGGTCCGGGCGATTGTCTTTCCCGCCAGCAGCACCGGCTTGAGGTCCAGGTTTTTCTTCAACAGTTTATCCCTGTTTCTCTGGGCCTTGGCTTTTTTTTCCGCCACGGGCACATACCGCGGGAATCCCCAATAACTCATTTTTGTCTCCTCGAATGTTTTGAAATTTTAGAACAAATTACAACAAGAAAGCAAAATCGCCAAGACAAGGTTTATATATTTTGAGAGCGGGACGGATTTATCATTGACAAGCCATACAATAAGCCATAATATAAATCATCAAACATTCCGCGGAGGTATTGTGAGAACAACAATCGTATTAGATGACTCTCTTTATGAAAAACTCAAGACCAATATCCCTCGGCGCAAGATCAGTAATTTTATAAATCAACTGATTAAGGAAAAGCTTGCCGAGGTTGAGAAAAAAAATGTTACAAAAAAAATGAAGGAAGGGTATCTAAACACCAAAAAGGACAGAAAAGAATTAGACAAAGATTGGGACAGCGTCCTTGCCGAGGGGTGGAAATGAAGTCTTTCCCCGGGAGAGGCGAAATTTACTGGGTGAAATTAGACCCTGCTATCGGTTCGGAGATATCAAAGACAAGACCTGCTGTTATCATATCCAACGATACCGGCAACAGATACTCGGATAGAGTTATTGTAGCTCCAATAACCTCAAAGGGCATGGAAAAGGTCTACCCGTTTGAAGTTGAAATCACGGCGGAAAGCGGTGTAAGTGACGTTTCTAAAATTCTCCTTGATCAGATCCGCACCATTGACAAGTCCAGACTTGGCAAGAGAATAGGACAGTTAAACAACAAAAAAATGGAAGAAGTAAGCCAAGCTATCAGGATCAGTCTATCTGTCTGAATTTCCCCCATGCCCCCTTCCCCTGCCTTAAGCCGCTGCAACCGTTCAGGCCGTTGCAGCCGCTGGAACGGATGCCCACCACCCGGCAATTCGTCATTCGTCGCTCGTCGTTCGTACTTCGTAATTCGCCATTCATAATTCGTAATTCGCCATCTACCATTGGCTCCCTATTCGTAATGGGTCCACATACGAATTACTTTCACCGTTTTAACGGATTCCAGAACTTGATAGACCATGCGATGCTGGATATTTATCCTGCGGGAAAAAGCGCCTTCAAGGTCGCCAACCAATTTTTCAAAGGGAGGGGGACGCATGAAGGGGTCTTTTTCCAGGACCTTCAGTAAATTCTCCGCCTTTGGGCGAAGGCCGGAGGCGGTAAGTTTTTTAGCGTCCTTTATGGCCTGTTTTGTAAAAACGATTCGCCAACTCACCACTTTATTTCTTCATGGCATTTCTCCAAGGGGACCTTCATGCCCTTGCGAATGGAGTCCCTCATTCCCGGAACGGAGAGAAGATAAAGGGTTTCCTGGATGGCCCGCCAATCGTCCTCGGAAACAAGGACGGCGTTGGACCGTTTGCCGGTTATGTGGATCGGCTGGTGGGAAGAAGCCGCCTGGTCAAGCAGACTGTAAAGACTTGCCCTGGCTTTGCTGATGGTTATGGTTGTCATAAGGATTGCCTCAATCCAAGAGTACGTTATCCCGTACGCGATGTCAAGATATTTTCATCTATTTGCCAAGCCTGCCCCTTGCGCCCTTGCGTTAAGCCGTTCCAACCGTTCAGGCCGTTGCAGCCGCTGGAACGGATGCCCGCCACCCGGCAATTCGTCATTCGTCGCTCGTCGTTCGTACTTCGTAATTCGCCATTCATAATTCGTAATTTGCCATCTGCCATTGGCTCCCTGGCAACCGTCAACCGGAAACCGTCAACCGCTGTGTTCCTTGGTTGCCCGGTTGCTGGTCCCAGGGGAAGACCGGGGAAGACGCCTTGGGAAATATTAAAGACGCCATTGAAGGATACCTTGAAACAGTCGAGGAGTTAAGCAAAGAGAAAGAATCGCGTTATGTGGAAGTGGGTTCTCGTTCCCAGGGTCCTCCCTCACTGCCATTAAGTTAAGGAATTTTTATGAGGCGTTTTTTGGGGTTAAGCTCTAAAATACGTTAGGTTTCCCGTTAATATTGAAGCTCAACCGTTTTAAAATTAAATTTTGTTATGTAAGGCCGATTTTTCGCAAA
>JACRGO010000002.1 GCA_016212295.1 Nitrospinota bacterium
CCTTACATAACAAAATTTAATTTTAAAACGGTTGAGCTTCAATATTAACGGGAAACCTAACGTATTTTAGAGCTTAACCCCAAAAAACGCCTCATAAAAATTCCTTAACTTAATGGCAGTGAGGGAGGACCCTGGGAGCGAGGGCCAGAGAAAACTATGTTTGCACTATTATGAGACTGTTAATAATTCTTGCCCATTGCTACTGCTAACCGCTTACCGCCGGTCCCGGGGATGAAGCCCAGATTTTTCAAGCTCAGCACGAAGGGGAGTGACATAAGGAAATAAATCGCCATAATGACCTCACTGTCGTAAAAATTGCCTTCAAACATACCGGTCGCCAGAAAGGCCGCGACGCAAGAGATGCTGCCTATGACCACGGAGCGAAAGAAGGGGTCTGAATCCCCGATGCTCTTATAAATCAAACCGCATCTGAAAAAAAACGTGGCCCAGATAAAGATCCATGTGGTGATTCCCAGTATCCCCGCGTCGGTGATGATTTGGAAGAAGTTGCTGTGCAGTCCCCCGACCTTCTTTTGCTTTGCCTTCACCCTGTAATTCTCGAACACTTCCGAAAGCGTGTAATATCCCGTTCCGGTCAGGGGATAATCCTTGAACACCTTGATGCCCATTTTCCACATATCTATCCTGGAAATTCTGGTGGGGTCCGTGGGATCAAAAATACTCTTGAACCTATGACCCACCTGGCCTGGAAATGCCATAACGGCCACTGCCAGCAACACCGGGACTATCATGAACAGCCTCTTGTTTTTCAGGAAAATCAATATGGACAGCCCCAGGAGGAAGCCTACCCAGGTGCTCCTTGTCAGAGAGAGGGCAAGGCCGGTGAGGTTGACTATAAGGACCGGGACCAGCCACCAATTTTTTTTCAGGTTGAATTCAAAGAAAAGGAAGGAAAGGACCATCAGGGCGTTCACCATCATCAAGGCGCCGAAAGTCACGTAAACGCTCATGGTGCCCTCTGCCCGCGTGGACAGACTAAGGCCGTATTCAAAACTTTGGAAGCACGCGTACAGGCCCGTCAAACCGGCGGCAATGAAAATGACATATAAGAGCCTTCTTATCTGGTCCGGGCCCTTTAAATTATTTAAAAACATGAAAAAAATAAAAATCTGAACCAGCTTTTTCAGAAAGTGCAGGCTTTTGGATGGATTGATGGAAAACAAAATGGAAAGGATGGAGGCAAGGGTAAAAAGGGAGAAGGCGATCCCCATGGGAAATTGGATATCCTCCCAGGAGTTTTTAAGAAAAACCACGTAAAACCAGGCCAAGGCCCCCATTGTAAAGGCTATTTGCGTAAAGCTGATGGAAACCAAGCAACTTAGGGCAAACAGAAAAAAGCTGAAGGCTATAATTTTTTCGCCGAAGGCGATCCTGGTTCTTATATTATTCATGCCTGAATTTTTCGTTAAAGAGGAAATGGAACGCGGATAAACGCCCTTCGGGCGGAGTCATTAGTCACTGGTCATTAGGGCGTCTTCCTGCTTATATCAATGACAAATGACTATTGACTAATGCCATTTTTATTTGTGTATTTTGTCGAAAATTTAAGTCAAAGGCCGTCCCAAAGCCCTGAAAACCGGTCTCGCGCCTGATTGAGAAGGGAAGGGGGCTGGGGCCACTGTTCCATAATCACGCAACCTGAAAATCCCCGTTTCTTCAAGCGGGAAACGGCCCCGCGCATTCCGGCGTCGTCCCTTCCCGCTGGTCCAGTGAAGGCGGGCAGATGCGCGTCATAGTCGCCGTGGTTTTCATGTAAATGTAAATGTATTACCGGGACCATCCTTTCCAAGCGGTCCATGAATCCAAGATAATCATTCTGGGTGGATGCATGGAGATTTGCGTGCCCCAGGTCGAGGCACATCCCAACATGGGAAAGGGACGGGCCGCCTTGCTTTTGGAGCAGCGTGAACAGGGCATTGAAATCTTCCGGACTGGTAAGGGGGGTGTTTTCAATTGTAAGCAGTATTCCCTCCTTCACGGCGCGCCTCAGCACGGGACCTATGGCGTCCGCAAAGGCCGGTATCCCCTCTTCGGCATAAAGATGGATATTAAGAAGCCTGGCGCCTATGTCCTTAGCCAATTCCAGGCCCACGAAAATCAATTCCCTGGTCCCGGATTTCAAGGGATTGGCCAACAAAGGGGCGTGGACTGAGAGGGTTACATCGTGGGCCTCCGCGGTTTCTTTTATGTAACGGCGAAAATCCTGCCCGATATCACCGGCTTCCCAGCCGGCGCCGGATTCTTTTTTGTCCGGGAACCATTCGAAGGCGCCGAAATGATTTTCAATGGCATACTGAAAGGGGAGAGCGGGCTCCATGGCGGAGAAGGCGGTTTGATTGCCCACCCGGATTTGTTTTTTTTTCATGGTTTTATATTATTAAGCGTCCCCGACCTCCGAGGCGGTCTTCTTTTTAACCAAAATCTTGGCTGCGGCCTTTATCTTGTCAGTTAGTATGCCCTGCAGTTTGCCGGGGTCGGAATAGAGGGCCAGCTCTTCCTTGTCGATAACGTCCACGGCGCCGATCTCCCCGGCCCGGGTCCTGACCGCGCTCCCCTTTTGCGCTATGGAGCTTATGATGATCACCGGGAGTGGGTAATGCAGCATCAACTTCTTCAGGAATTTTATTCCATCCATCTTGGGCATGATGATGTCGAGGGTCACCACGTCCGGCTCCAACTCCAATATTTTTTCCCTGGCCTCAAAGGCGTCCGAGGCCGTCCCCACCACCTCAATGTCCGGGTGGCCGTCCAGCGCGGTTTTAATGATCTGCTGAATCAGGCTGGAATCGTCCACTACCAGCACCTTTATTTTATATTTGGAAAAATATTTCTCTTTTTCCGAAAAATGGTGCGTTTGCTCGGATTTCTGAATGGCGCGCACCTGTATATCATTGGTCCATGTCTTGTAATGCAGTTTCCTGCCGCTTGTCCCTCCGGTTTCCTCCCGGATGATGGGGATTTTAAATTCCTCAAGGACCCTTTTAGCGATCTCGATGTTCTTTTCGCCTATATTGGAAGAGCTGGTCAGGGATTCCGTCACAGCCGCGCCGCCGAAGACCATGGATTGCAGGTTCCTCATGGAAGGATCGTTCCTGCTCATTATGTTGACCATTGTCCTTATGGAAAAATCGCCGTATTTCGCGTCGCCCTTGGTCCCCGCCGGCTGCGTAGGCAGCATATAGTGGTTCATCCCGCCGAAGCCCTGCTTGCGGTCGAACAGGCATACAGCGACGCATGAGCCCAGCAGCGTGGCGATCAGGTAAGGTTCCTTGCTGACATGAAATTCTCCGGGAAGTAAAAATATTCTTTTCTCTTCCATTTAATGCTCCTTATTTATATTTGTTTCCAAACAGGTTGGACAAAAGCCCTTCCACGCTTAACACCAACCCGACTCTCCCGTCGCCCATGATGGCCCCGCCCATGATATTTCTGGACTTGGAAAGCCCGTCCAGGCTTTTCAGCACCACCTGCTGCTGCTCCAGGAGTTCGTCCACCCATATCCCGGCCTCCTGGTCCTTGTTTTTTATCAGTATGCAAACCCTGTCCTTCATGCTTTCCCTGGGCCTCGAGGCATGGAACAGCTCATCCAGCCGGATAATCGGAAAAAGTTTTCCACGCACGTTCACCGCCTCCCCGGTCCTCTTCACCGTAATGATCTGGTCCGGGGTCGGCTTGAAGGATTCCAGGATGTTTATCATGGGAATTATATAGGAATTGTCCGCCACCTTTATGATCAGGCCGTTGATAACGCCGAGGGTCACGGTCAGAGGGGTCTGGAGGCGGACTATCGTTCCCTTCCCCTTTTCGGTGGTGATGTGGACGCTTCCGCCTTGTTTTTTTATCCCCGAAAGGACCACGTCCATCCCGACTCCGCGCCCGGACACCTCGCTCACCTTTTCCGACGTTGACAATCCAGGGAGAAATATCAGGTTTATGATTTCCTGCTCGGACATGGCGGCAAGCTCATCCCGGCCGCACATTCCCTTGGCCTCCGCCACGCGCTTGATCTTTTCCAAATCAATCCCCTTGCCATCGTCCTTTATATTGACATGGAGATATTTATCATCGTTATACGATTCGATCAGTATTTCTCCCCTGGGCGGCTTGCCGGCCTTCTTCCTCTCCTCCGGGGACTCTATGCCGTGGTCAACGGTGTTTCGTACTATATGCATAAGGATGGCGTCAAGATCGTTCAGCAAACTCTTGTCCAGGTAGCTGTCCTCACCCGTGATGGTCAGGGTGACTTCCTTGCCCATTGACCTGGCCAAGTCCCTGACCAGCCGTGGGGTGTTGTTAAGTATCTGCCGGATTTCCACCCGTCTGAGCTGCATCAATGAGTCCTGGAGGGTGAATATCTGCTCCCCGAAGACCATGTTGGCGGATTTATATTCCTTCTTCAGGGCCGGGTCGATCTCCATCATGGCGTCCATTTTTTTCTGTATATAATTGAAGACCTCCCCTATGGTTATCAATTCCCCCACGCCGTCGAGGAACATATCAATTTTTTCCTCGTTGACCCTGATGGTCTTGGCCATGGCCATTGACGCCTTGGGTTTTTCCTTTTCCTTCTTTTCTTCCCGCTTAGCGGCGGACTCTTCAGGGGCGGCCTCCTTTTCCGGCTCAACCGCTTCCAGAAGCTCCTTGATATCGTTGATAACGGAGAAAAAATACTCCATCATCAATTCATCCATTTCCAGGTCCTGCATCTCAAAAACGGTTATGCTCTCCTCGATTTCCGTGATGATTTTTTCGATGTCCCTGTCATTGGCCTTTTTAAGCATTTCCAGCAGGACCTTGAACTTTCCAAAAAAACCGGCGACCTCCTCCGCTTGGACGGGCTCCTCCTGCTTTTTGCACTTTCTTATATAATTATGGCACGGGACGAAAAATTCCGTTACCTCCAGCGCTTTAAAATACCACCGGGTCTTTTTTTCCTTTTCCTCCTTTTCCCTCTCCGCGACGTCGGTCTTTTCAAAACACATTCCCAACTCTTCCAGTTGCTGCACGAATTCATGAAGTTGTGAATCCGACTGCAAGATTGCCTTTACCTTATGAAAAGCCTCGCATGTGCGTTGCGCGCAGAAATCCACGCTGAGAATGCCGGTATTTAATCGCTTGAAACATTGGTCCAGTTTCTCCAGGAAATCCGTGTCGGTTTTTCTCTCCTTGCGGTCCTTGGATTCAGGGGACTTCAGGAAACCGTTGAAGATGCCCTTCAGGTGGTCCATGCCCTCGAAAAGGACATCAATGATTTCCTTGGAAACCACCTTTGTGTTGTTTTTCACCCAGTCCAGAATGTCCTCAAGCTTATGGGCGGTGTTCTTAAGGCTTTTAAACTGGAAGAGGCCGGCGGAACCCTTGATGGTGTGCATCCTGCGGAAAATGGACTCTATAAGCTGCATGTCCCCGGGGCCGTGCTCCAGGTTGACAAGATCATTGTCCATGGAGGCAAGGGCGTCCTTGGTTTCCGAAATAAAAATATCTAAAAACTCGGAAAAATCTTCTTCTTTCATTATATTTTTTATTTAGAAAAACGAGAGGCCGGGAACGGCGGACTTAACGCCCTTCGGGCGGACTTTAAAGAATTAACATCGAACGTCGAAAAAGGAAGAAAGAATTTAACATACTTCGATGTTGGACGTTCGGTGTTCAATGTTCGATGTTCAAGTTTTTCCCTCTTCTATATTTAGTATCTCGTTGATTCATAAACGTAAAAAATGGAAATCCCCATGCCGTGTTCCTAATCAATCCTGGGAATCCGACGTGTCCGGCTTTTGCTTTATGACCTTGTTGACGGCGCTTAAAACGGCATTTTCATCGAAAGGCTTCATGATGTATCTTTTCGCGCCGGTTTTAAGGCATTGCATCACTATCTTCGCGTCCGAGACCGACGAGACCATGACTATATTGGCCTCGGGATATTTTTCGAGCACCTCCTTGAGGACCTGTGTGCCTCTTTTGAGCGGCATCTCTATGTCAAGGGTCATCAAATGGGGCTTGTGCTTATCGAAAAGCTCCACGGCCTCTTCGCCGTTTTTCGCCTCGGCTATGACCTCGATATTGTTTTCGCTCAATATCTTTTTAAGGAGCGCACGCATCAATGGCGAGTCGTCCGCGATAACTACCTTGGTTTCTTCCATCTTTCTTTCCTCAAAGAGGGGTGTGGACCCGTTTATAGTAAACGCAAAAAATAAGTAGACATGGGCCGCTCCCGCATCCGGCCGGATAGTCAACGCTTTTTAAAAAAGCGCCTTTAATTTTCTCAATAAATTTGGGGCGTTTCCGCATGTATACTTATTTTTTGCGTTTACTATCCGCTTCCTTGCCTGAAAAATCATGGCGCTTTTTAAAAAACGTTGACTATAATCGGGATGAAAAGCTTATGCGCCCGCAACGGGCTTAACTTGCAGAGCGGCCAGCTTCTTGGCCATTTCCGCCAATTTCCTGTCCGCCGAGTTTAAACGGAAGAGGCAGGACGTGATGACCTTATAGGCTATTTCAGGATAATTCTCCAGGGTCTCCCTGAGCTTGTCGCCAGGGAACGCCTTGACCCGGCTCTTCCCCTTGGAGATGATGGTTGCGTTCCTGGGTTTGTTCATCAATGCGCTCATTTCCCCGAAGTATTCGCCTGGCTGGGAAATCTCCGCCACCACGGCGCCCGCCTTTTTGATGACCAGGCTGCCTTGAATGAGTTGGTAAAAGGTGGTGTCCGTGTTTCCCTCCTTGATGATCATGTCGCCGTTTTCAAAGGTAAGTTCATCAGGAGTCAGAAGATATTGGGGAAGGGCCTCCTTCACATGCACGGTATGCTTCAGGGCCTCGTCAAGGGTGGTGATCCCGGCCCTGACCTTGGACAAGGCGTCCTGGCGAAGGGTCCTCATGCCCTCCTTCATCGCCACCTTTCTTAACTGGTCCTCCGGCAATTGGGCGGTAATGGCCTGCTTGATAGATTCGTTGACCTCCATCAACTCATAGGCGGCCACCCTTCCCTTGTATCCCTTGCCCTGGCACGCGGGGCATCCTTTTCCCTTCATGATCTTAAGGTCCTTCAGATCATCCTCGAAAAAGCCCATCTCTATCAATTTTTTCCTGTCGCGCTCAACGTCCCAGGCCGGATCGGCCTCCTTGCATTCGGCGCATATCCGGCGCATAAGGCGCTGGGAAAGAATCATGGTCAGGGCGGAGGACACCATGTAGCCTGGTATTCCTATGTCTATAATGCGTCCCACGGTGGAAGGGCAGTCGTTTGTATGAAGGGTGCTGAAGACAAGATGTCCTGTCATGGCGGCCTTGATGGCGATCTCGGCGGTCTCCGCGTCCCGGATTTCCCCCACAAGTATTATTTCCGGGTCCTGGCGCAAAAACGCCTTCAGGGCCGCGGCAAAGGTCATCCCGACCTCGTTCCGGACCAGAACCTGGTTGATGCCGGCAAAATTGAATTCCACGGGGTCCTCGGCGGTCAGTATCTTGTTGTCAACGTTATTCAAGGCGTTGACCGCGGAATAGAGGGTGGTGGTCTTGCCGCTGCCGGTCGGGCCGGTCACCAGCACAAGGCCGAAGGGGTTCTTGATGGCCTTATTGAATTTCGCGAAATTTTCCGGGGAGAATCCGAGCTTGCCCAGGTCAACGTTAAGATTGGACTTGTCGAGTATCCTGAGTACCATAGACTCCCCGAACAAGGTAGGCAGGCACGACACACGGAAATCCACGGCCTGCTTCTTGCCCAGGCGCAGCTTGATCCTGCCGTCCTGGGGGACCCTTCTCTCGGCGATGTTCAATGAGGCGAGGATTTTAAGGCGCGAGACAAGGGCGTTTTTTATCTGCAACGGAAGATTGAGGGAAACATACAGGGCCCCGTCCAGCCTGTACCGCACCCTGAAACTTTTTTCGTAAGGCTCGATATGGATATCGCTCACCTTCAACTTGATGGCCTTGGTGAGGATGCCGTTGACCAGTTTGATGATTGGGGCCGCGTCGGCGCTCAACTCGTCCTTTATCTCTTCTTCATCGCCCGCCTCCACGTCCTCCGCCGCCTCGGACACCAGGGAGCCGATATCGTCTATTTCCTTTATTTCCACGCCTGTTTCCTCTGACTCCTCCCCGATCTTTTTAAAGAAGGATTGATACTCCTCCGGGCTTATCTTGTAATATTTTTTATAGGCCTCGACTATGTCCTTTTCAGTGGTTATAACTGATTTTATGGAAAGCTGGGTGGCGTTGTGGACCTCCTCGATGGCGTCGGTGTTGGTGGGGTCGGCCATGGCGAGGGTCAGCACCTTGGCCGCTACCCTCACCGGGAAAACCATATGCTGCTTGGCGAGGTCGTACTGCACCAGGGAAATGGTTTCCGGGTTTATCATCAACTCGGAAATGCTGATTACCGGGAGGTTCAGTTGGCGGCTGGCGAAGCTGACGATGTTTTCCGGCTCTATGACATCAAGCGCCGTGAGCGCCCGCACGAGAGTGGTCCCGGCCTTTTTCGAGAGGGCCACGGCCTCATCCAGTTGCTCCTTGGTGATTTGCCCCTCCTTTCGCAGCATTTCTCCAAGTTTGCTGGTGGAGGTCTGGCTCTTGCTTATGGATTGCTTGAATGACGACTGCTTCGCCGTCTGGGGCGGGGTTGAAGCCACGAAAAATTTCCTCCGGAGGAAGGATTGGATTTGCGCTTAAAAATCAAGCAGTTACTAGGGTATTATGCAAAAAAGAGGCGGGAAAAGCAAGCTGATTCCTTTTATATTATTACGTTCAAAAATTTGTATTTTCCGCGCAAATTTTCAACCGCTTCCTGGAGCGCGCATTGACTCAATCAAAATAAATTTCTCCTGAAGCATTCAACGCTGATTTTATTTCAAGCGGAATCAGCGGCAAAAAAAGATTTTTTCCTTGCGAACTGTTAAAATAGCCCCATCGTCCCCTTATATCCTTTTTTAAGGAAGGAGAGGGGGGAGGGGCAATTCACTAAAGGTTTGATGCCATTTTGCGTCAATTCATGCCTTTATACGTGGCCATCCATGCTAAAAATATCAAATCAAGTAACGATTCCGGCCGCTGAGATCGATTTGCAAGCGATACGCTCTCAAGGCGCGGGCGGGCAGAATGTGAACAAAGTGTCCACTGCTGTTCATTTGCGGTTTGACATAAAGGCTTCATCCTTGCCCGATGATTATAAGGAAAAATTGCTGGTCCTGCGTGATAACCGCATTTCCAGGGAGGGGGTTATTATCATCAAGGCGCAACAATACCGAAGCCAGGAAAAGAACAGGGAAGACGCGCTCCATAGACTTCAGGAGCTTATAAAAAGCATTGCCGTTCCCCGTAAGAAGCGGAGAGCGACAAGGCCAACAAAAGGATCACTGGAAAGGCGCTTGGCCGGCAAAATAAAACTGGGCCAAAAAAAATCTCTGCGGGGAAAGGTTGACAGCCAGTATTAACACCCCGTCTGCTTAGATACTTACTCGCCTATTCTGAGAATTTATCTCGCACATTTCATTTCGGCAATGAGCCAAAAATATTTGAAATTTCAAAAAGGCGGCAAAAAGTGAAACGTTTTATGGCAAAAAGAGATAAATTTTCGGAATAGGCGA
>JACRGO010000064.1 GCA_016212295.1 Nitrospinota bacterium
ATGGCCTGTTGAAAAGGCGCCGTCATATATAAATTCCCCTCTTGAGAGGGGTGGCCGAAGGCCGGGGTGTGTTAAGAATTTCTCCGGCTATTTGCTTGCAAGCCTTAATGTTTTTTTCAAGACAGCTTCTAAGATTTTTTTGTATTTTTCCAATAACCATTCGCGCCTTTTGCCTTTACTATCTATCCAGTTAAAAGCCAGTAAGCTCCTTTAGTTTCAGCGCCGGGTCCTGGGATTTCATCAGGGAGGTCCCGATCAGGAACCCGCGGACCCCGTTTCTTTCCATTTCCACTACCTCCTCCCTGGACTCAATCCCGCTTTCGCTGATGACTATTTTATCCCTCAGATGGTCCTTGTTTTTTTCCAGAAGGGACAAGGTGGTTTTGGGGTCGACCTTCAGTGTCT
The DNA here is from genome assembly GCA_016212295.1 of Nitrospinota bacterium. Lineage (GTDB taxonomy): Bacteria > Nitrospinota > Nitrospinia > JACRGO01 > JACRGO01 > JACRGO01. The sequence goes on from JACRGO010000064.1 coordinate 406, forward strand.
TAAGGTCGCGGTTATTGATCCCAAGGAGGGCGAAGGGCAGGCCCAGGATCTTTTCAAGGGATTCCTGGGAATGGACTTCCACCAACGCGGCAAGGCCCAGTTCGCGGCCGGTTTCAAGCAGAATTTTCAGGGAGTCGCGGTCCAGGTAATCTGCGATCAGGAGAAAGGCGTCGGCGCCGAAGACCCTGGCTTCGTGGACCTGATAGGGGTCAAGGATGAAGTCCTTGCGGAGGATGGGCAATGTTGAGGCGTTTCGCGCCTCATTTAGATACCGGATATGGCCTGAAAAATATTTTTCGTCGGTCAAAACGGAAATGGCCCTGGCGCCGCCGGATTCGTACATCCTGGCGATTTCCGGGACCGTTGCCCCCGGCCTGAAATTTTCCACTTTGCTGCTTGGGGACCTGAATTTAATCTCCGCTATGATGGATGTCCTGCCTGGCCTGAAGGCGGATTGGAAATCCCGCGTGGATCCAAGGCCCTTGATGGTTTGCAACAAATCGTTCAAGGGCCTTTTTTCCTTGGCGGAAATCAGTTCTTTTTTCTTGTTTTCGAAAATTTCCCGCAGGATATCGCCCATATTACGTCATCCAAGCTCTCGCAAATGAAATCGGCTTCCGGAAATTCAATATCTTGGTTCAACTCATTGCGCACTACCACGCAGGGAATTCCAGCGGCCTTGCTTGCCTTAACTCCCTTTTCCGCGTCCTCCAGAACCAGGAGGTCCTTTGGTTTGATCCTCAATCCCCGCGCCGCTTTCAGGAATATGTCCGGGGCCGGTTTTTCCAGGGGAGTTGACTCCTTTCCAAGGACCAAGTGGAAGGTATTATGAAATCCGTTCAGGTCCAGAATGGCGCGAAGGTCGTCATTCCTGGAGCCGGACGCTATGGCCAGCTTGTATCCGGCGTCCTTGGCTATCTGGATCAGCTTTCTGGCTGAAGGAAAAAATTTGATCTCCCCGCTTCGGCAAAAGCCGGAATAGAAAATAAATTTTTTCTTTCTGATTTCAAGGGCGTCCAGGCCCTTTAATCCGTGCCTGTCTATCTCTCCCTGCGCCCCGTTCCCCTTTGAGGTGAACTCTATCCAGTATTCATCCGGGTTGATGGTGTGTCCGTGCTCTTCAAAGGCCGCGTTGTATGCCTTGTAGTGAAAAGGCTCGGAGTCCACAAGGAGACCGTCGAAATCGAAAATGATTCCCTTGCGGGATTGGAGCAGGATTTTAAGGTCGTTGGCTTTGGGCATGTTTGATTTAGTGGATCATAAAAAATATTAAACCACGAAGGACACGAAGACCACGAAGTTTATTTTTTCGAGAAAAAAATGCATTTAAAAATCTTGAAACCAAATATCACTAATATTATTTTTTAAAAACTTATAATTCGTGAATATTCGTGTAAATTCGTGGTTATTTATTCTTTTCAATCCTGGATTGTCCGCGTTTCGGCGGCTCGATCTTGTCCTTATGCAGCTTATACTCCAGGCTGTCGATCAGGGCCTGCCAGCTCGCCTCTATGATGTTTGAGGAAACGCCGACCGTCCCCCATTTGGCGCTTCCGTCGCCTGACTCTATCAGGACCCTCGGGCTCGCGGCCGCGCCGCTCTTTTCATCCAGGATGCGGACCTTGAAGTCGTACAGCTTCACATCCTTTAGCGAGGGATAAAATTTCACCAGGGCCTTGCGGATAGCGCCGTCGAGCGCGTCCACCGGACCGTTCCCCTCGGAGGCAGTGACTTCCAGGTGGTCGCCCACGTAAAGCTTCACGGTTGCCTCGGAGATAGGCTCCTCGTCCTCCTTGCGTTTTTCCACGATGACGCGGAAGCCCTTCAGGTCGAAATATTTTTTTTTCTTTTTCTCCGCCTTTTTTATCAATAGCTCAAAGGACCCCTCGGCGCCTTCAAATTGGAAGCCTTTATTTTCCAGGTCCTTAAGGGATTGAAGGACTTTCGTCACCGCGGGGTCGGAGGACTTCAGGTCTATCCCGTATTCAGCGGCCTTGTAGAGAATATTGCTCCTGCCGGCCTGGTCTGAAATCAGGACCCGTTGCCTGTTGCCCACCAGTTCGGGCCGGATATGCTCGTAGGTTTCCCGGTTTTTCCGGATGGCGCTCACATGGATTCCTCCCTTATGGGCAAAGGCGCTGTTTCCCACGTAAGGCTGATGCGTGCCGTGCCTGATGTTGGCCAGTTCATTCACGAAGCGGGACAGGCCGGTGAGTTGCGATAATTTTTTTGAGGAAAGGCATTCCATGCCCATTTTAAGCTGGAGATTAGGAATTACCGAGCATAGATTGGCGTTCCCGCAGCGCTCACCGAAGCCGTTGATGGTCCCCTGCGCCATGTCCGCTCCCAGGCCCACGGCTACCAAGGTGTTTGCAACGGCCATTTCTCCGTCGTTATGCGTATGAATGCCCAAGGGGACGGAGATGGTCTTCCGCGCCATTTTGACGGCCCTTTCGATTTCGGCGGGCAAGCTCCCGCCATTTGTGTCGCATAGGACTAGCCAGGCCGCCCCTGCGTCTCCTGCCGCTTCCAGGGCCTTGAGCGCAAAGTCCTCGTTGTTTTTGAATCCGTCGAAAAAGTGTTCAGCGTCAAAGACCACTTCCTCGAATCTTGGCTTCAGATATTTGACGGTCGCGTGGATTAAATCAAGGTTTTCGTCCAATCCGATCCCCAGGACGTCCCGCGCGTGGAGGTCCCATGTCTTTCCGACTATAGTGGCCACCGCCGCCCCTGAATCCACCAGTTTTTTCAAAAGGGGGTCCTTTCCCGGCTTTGTCCCTGGCCTGTGCGTGGCGCCGAAGGCCGCAACCCTGGAAAAGCGGAGGGGCTCCCGTCTGATCCTTTCAAAAAATTCGTTGTCCTTTGGATTGGCCCCCGGCCATCCGCCCTCGATATAATGCATGCCTATATCATCCAGCTTTCGGGCGATCCTCACCTTGTCCTCGGCGGAGAAGGAGATGTCCTCTGCCTGGCAGCCGTCGCGAAGGGTGGTGTCGTATATTTTTATTTTGCGCATGGGTTTAGTATAACGGTTCCCTGTTAAAGGCATATCTCCAGCCCCTCGTAAGCCGCGACTGTGCCGGGGAAGCGTTTTTTCGCGTTGGATTCAATTTCCTCAACCTTTACATCATCTCTGCCGTGGTGAAAAAGGGCCAACCGCTTGGCGGCGGTTTCCTTGACTAATTCCACGCCCATCTCCCAGGTGCTGTGCCCCCATCCCTTACGCCCACCGCCGCCGTCGGCCCCTGAGTATTCCTCGGGCGTGTACTGGCTGTCAAAAATCAGCAGATCCACTCCTTTGGAAAATTTTGCTATCCTATCTTCCGATTCATCGGAATGCTCATGGTCGCATATATAAGCCACTGATTTGCCATTGAAGTCGACCCTGTAGCCGAAGGCCCTATTAGGGTGGTTTAGCTCAACGTTTCTTATGACGGCCTCGCCCACTCTAACGGATTCGTCAGCCTTCAACTCCTTGAAGCTTATCCTTGATGGCATGTCTCTTAGTCTGATGGGAAAATGGGGGGATATCATCTGGCCCCGGAGGGCGGTCTCGATGTCGGTGTCGGAATGTTTCAAGCCGTAGAGATAAACCTCCGCTCCGGCGATGAAAGCGGGCTTGAAAAATGGAAAGCCCTGGATGTGGTCCCAGTGGACATGACTGAAGAAGATGCAAAGTTTTTTATTTTTTCCGGAACCGAATCCATTGGCCATCATGTCCTGGCCCAATGGCCTTAGCCCGGTCCCTCCGTCAATGATGATGATCTCGCCGCCGCAGTCCACCTCCACGCAACTGGTATTGCCGCCAAATTTCAATGTCTCCGGCCCTGGCACAGGAATGCTGCCGCGGACTCCCCAGAATTTAACCTTAATCATTTACTCCATGCCTTTCACAAAATGGCCATGAAAATTTTATTTTTAACGATGTTGGTCCGAATAAAAAGAAAGGCGGTTTTCAGCACGGAGATCAATTCTGGATTTCTAAGTGGCGTTTTTTCAGGCTAAATGCATCCAGGTTTATCGCCAATACAGGCAGGTGAATTTGCCCGGGCGCATAGGCCATATAACTCCCGCCATTGAGAGAAAATTTGTACCACAATTTGGCTTTTAAAGCAAGCCGGCAACAGGGATATTTCATTGAATGGACACTGTGCGTTCTATTTTAAGACGGTTAATATGCTATAATGATTTGCCGTAATTTTCACCGGGCATTGCTGCATTGCTGATTTTTTTATCTGAAAACCGATCAGATTTTTTTACAGTAATTTGCCTTGTCCTCTTTTCTCAAAGCCCCATCTTTTCCGGTTCTCGCGTCTTATATCGCCGGACTCCTTTTTCCACCGGACCCTGCGTCGGCCCTTGCCGCAGGCGCGTTGATTTTCATAGCCGCCTTTTATTGCGTGAAAAGGAAAATCGCGGGGTGGGGCATTTTCCTTGCCGCCTTTTCCTTTTTTGTCCACGGGCAGATCATCCAGACCAGTCCCGCTTATCCGCCTGACCTTTCCCATGTTTATTACCAAGCCGCACGGCCCCAAAAGCTGGAATTGGTGGGGGTCGTGGATTCCCTGCCCGCGAAACTGGAACGTAAGACCAGGATCATTGTGAAGGGAGAACGGCTATACTCCGGAAAGGAATGGCTGGCTGTTTCAGGCGATATACGCATTGATCTGTACGGAGAAGCGCCGGATTTACGCTACGGCGACAGGGTGAGATTCTCCAAGGTGAAACTCTCGCGTCCGCGAAATTTCAGGAATCCAGGCGCGTTTGATTACGCGGGTTACCTCCAGAAGCTGGGAATTCATGTCATAGGGTGGTGCGGCGAAAAGGACTCGGTCGAGGTCCTTGCCAGGAACCAGGGATGGAAGTTCTGGAAGGCCGTTTACAATGTGAAAGACAGAATGGAGAGTTACGCCGGCGAGACCATGTCCCCGCGAAACGCTTCCCTGTTCAACGCCATGGTCTTCGGCGAAAAAGGAGACCTTTCCAGTGAAGACAACGAACTTTTCATTAAGACCGGGATCGCGCACCTGACAGCCGTTTCCGGACTCAACATAGGCTTCGTGGCGTTCACTTCCTATTTTGTCCTGAACTGGACGGGGATCCGGTTCCTGATCCGGTTTTTTCCTCGGGCCGCGCTGGCTGGCTGGTCGGGCAGGCTCGCGGCCCTGGCCTCCATTGTCCCCGTTTTGTTCTATGCACTTATAGTGGGCGAGATGGTTTCCTCCATACGCGCGGCCATAATGGGCGCGCTCTTTCTCCTGTCCATCGCCATAAGGAGGGGACATTTCCATTACTACACCCTGGCCACCTCAGCCCTGGCCATTCTCCTTTGGAAGCCAGGCTCCTTATTCGACGCCGCGTTCCAGTTGTCCTTCGCCGCCGTGTTTTTCATCATCTTCCTGTTTTCAAATTGGCTGAAACTCCCGGAAGACGCTTACTCTCCCCTGACCTCCACGGCTTTCGAGGAGTTCATGTTAAAGCACAAATACCTTTCCGGTTATTTTTTTACCAGTCTCTTCGCCGCGATAGGCGCGCTGCCTTTAACCGCCTTTCATTTTAATCGCGTGAATCCCTTGGGCCTGTTCATAAATCTCCTGGCCGTTCCTATCTCAAACGTCATTGTGACCCTCGGCCTGTTCCTCACTTTTTTGTCCTTGTTTTTATACCAAGCGGCTTCCTGGCTCGCTTTTGTTCCGGAATTCTGCGCGGCCTTGCTGGTAAGGATAGCGGAAGGCTTCGCTGTCTTGCCCCTGGCGTCGGTCAGGGTTTCCACGCCTTCTCCAGGACTTATCATCGCTTATTATTGGATGGTTATAGCGGCCACCATCTTCAAAAAAAATATTAAAAAGGCGTTGCTTGTTTCCTTGCCAGCCCTTTTGCTGCTGCCTTTTTTTCCAGGGGCGGAGTCACGGCATGACAGGGGCGGGCTTGCCGTGACTTTTCTGGATGTTGGACAAGGAGACTCTGCCTTGGTCCGGTTTCCCAATGGAAAGACCATGCTGATCGACGGGGGACGGCTTTTCGGCGATATGGATTTGGGTAAATGGGTGGTTGGCCCGTTTATTTGGGACGTGGGAGTGGGAAAGGTGGATTACCTGGTGGCCAGTCATCCTGATAGCGACCACATAGGCGGTCTTTTATATATCCTTGATGAGTTTGAAACAGGGATTTTGTATGAGAACGGCGATTCCTCCAAGAACAAGTACATGGAGGGTTTACGCGAAGCCGCGAAGTCCCGGGAAATTCCAGTGAGGGCGCTTAAATCCGGCGATCTGCTGCAAATAGACGGCGCTGTAGTGGAGGTATTGAATCCTGGAGAAATTTCCGCCGGACCACAGGGCAAGAAAGAGGAGAAGGAAAACAACCGCTCCCTGGTCCTGCGCGTGGGATGCGGCGAGGTCTCTTTTCTTTTCACTGGGGATATCGAGTACGGCGCTGAAGCGGCGATGATTAATTCCGGCAAGGGCCTTCATTCCACAATAATAAAAGTCCCGCACCACGGGAGCGCCACCTCGAGTTCAATGGATTTTATCAAGGCCGTCCAGCCGGAAGTGGCGGTGATGTCAGTTGGAGCGGACAATATGTTCGGCCACCCTGAAACCAAGGTTTGGGGCAGATATAAGAAATCAGGCGCAATGGTCTTGAGCACCGCCCATTGCGGGGCGATTGAAATTTTCACCGACTGCAAGACGTATCGGGTGAAGACGTCGGTAGATTGCGCTGACATTGGGAAGGCCGAATAAGTACCTAAAATCCAAAATCGCGCTTAAGCTTCCTCGCGGACCCTGCAATCAAGGAGTTTCAACTGCAGCGCTACCCGTCCATTCCATTCATTCACCTGCGGATTGAACAGGACGTCAAACGAGGCGTTCTCAGAATCGATCTTGCTGAAGAACCTCTCCATGCGAAAACCCACCGCCTCAATTTGAATTCCGCGGCTGTTTTGTATAAGGAATTTTATATGGTTCTTGTTCTGGCCTATGCGGACCACTTTCCCTATCGGCTTGACGTTCCTCGCGACAAAGGCTGGCGCCGGGTTTGAAATCCCGAATGGCCCAAGCGCCTCAAGGCGCCTCACGGCGTCCATGTCCAACTCGTCCAGGTTGATCTCCCCGTCGGCCCTGAGATTCTTTACAAGGTCCTCCGGCCGCAGCGCTTCCGCCGCCACCTGGGCGAATTTGCTCCTGAACACGGAAATTTTGTCCGCGTCGATGGTGAGTCCCGCCGCTGCCTCGTGTCCGCCGAATTCCCTTAAAAGGCCCGCGCATTCGCGCAAGCCCTTATAGATGTTGAAAGGACCGATGCTCCTGGCCGATCCCTTGCCCACCCCGTTTTCCACGGTGATTAGCACGACGGGCCTGTGGAAGGAGTCCACGATCTTCGAGGCGGCGATGCCGATCACCCCAGGGTGCCACTCCTCCGAGGCAAGGACAATAGTGAATTCGGTGTTGAGGTTGACCGATTTTTTCACCATGAGCCTGGCTTCTTCCACCACCTTTTCCTGGAATTCCTGGCGCTCGCGGTTTTCGCGGTCCAGTTCCGAGGCCGACTCCATGGCCTTGGCCATGTCCAGGGAGACAAGCAGCCTGACGCCCCTGTCCGCTTCCCCCAATCGTCCGGCCGCGTTCAGCCTTGGGGCCAATTGAAAACCCACGCTGTAGGAGTTCAGTTTTTTTTCCATGAGGCCGGAAACGGACTTCAATGCCCTGAGTCCTATTTTTTTAGTGCTTGAGAGTTCCTCAAGTCCGTGGCGCGCTAGGATATGGTTTTCGCCGGTTAAAGGGACCAAGTCCGCGATGGTCGCCAGCGCCACCAGGTCGAGATGCTTCTTGAGGTTTGGAATTTCCTGGAGGCGCCCTTTTTCCCGAAGCTCGGCGCGGAGGCCGATAAGCAGTTTGTAAATGATGCCCGCCCCGGACAGGAATTTATAGGGATATGGACAGTCTTCCTGGAGCGGATTCAGGATGGCCATGGCGGGCGGCAGCTCTTCAGGGACCTGATGGTGGTCGGTCACGATCACCTCCATGCCCAGTTCCGCGGCCTTTTGAATTTCCCGCGCGGCCCCGATCCCGCAATCCGCCGTGATCACCAGCGCCGCGCCCTTTTCCTTCAAAGCCACTACTGCCTTCTCCTTCAGGCCATAGCCATCGGACATGCGGTTGGGTATGTAGTAATCAATCGGACATCCTATCTCCCGGAAGAAATGGACCATCAAGGCAGCCGAGGCGACGCCGTCAACGTCATAATCCGCGTAGACCCATATACTTTCCTTGCGCTGAATCGCCTGGAATATCCGGTCCACCGCCCGGCGCATTCCCTTCATAAGAAAGGGATCATGCATGTCCCGCAGCGGGGCGTTGAGAAAGGAGGACGCGGCGGCGGGGTCCGCAAGGCCGCGAAGGACCAGCACCCTGGCCAGCAGCGGGGGGACGCCGAGCGAATGCGATAGCTCCGAGACCCTTTCCTGGTCCGGCGCGGCTATGATCCAGTTTTTTTGATTTGGCTTCACTGGGTTATTTTTTCATACTGCATGCTTATAATCAAACCGGCTGTAAGAAAAGCTTAGCCATTCTCAGGCGCGGCATGATAAGTAAAAATAATTGAGAAGCTGCCTTGAAAAAATATTTTAGCCTGATTACCTTGCAACCGGCCATCGAAATTCTAAACACACCCCGGCGCTTCGCGCCACCCCTCTCAAGAGGGGAATTTATGGATGAGACCGTCTTTTCAATATGGACTATGAGGATTAAAGAACAAAAACTCGTGGCAAGGCGCTGGGGATCGTATAGGTATAGAGGAAGACACTGAAAATAATAAAGGTATCGAAGAAACCGCTGAAAATCATGCAGGCGGTGACTGAAAATTTATTTCTTTAAAAAATTCCCCTCTTGAGAGGGGGGGCCGAAGGCCGGGGTGTGTTAACCGGCTTCTTATTCAAGCCTCATATTCGCGCTTCAGGACAAACATTTTTTATTTGAATTTTTGCGGAACAGCGGGTTTGAACCCGGCAACAAGTCTTCAAATGAACAGCCAAGATTTTAGACGCCTCCGCCAAGACTGGAGATGGCTCCGGTTCTGCAGGTTTAGGGATTTAATCATTTGTGCCAGTTATAAAGCTTATCTCTATATTCTTTATAAATCGCGCCTTCTTTTAGTTTTTTCTCCTTTCTCTCCTTTTCTACCGCCTCAATATCTTTTTTTGATGTTACTTTTTTCAGCAATACCATGAATGTGCGTATATCCGCCTGGCATCCCTCTTTTTCCATCTTTTCCAATATCTCAAAACCTTCTTGAAGGGTTTTGCACAAAGGGATCAAGGAAGTGAACGTCACAGCATTAGGCTTAATGCCCAATTTTTTCATTTGCCCGATCACTTTTAGTCCTTGCTCCAAATTCCTTGCCTGGCGGACGAATTTACTGAAGGCATAAATATCATTTAAAAAATCTTTCTTCAACTCCTCGAAGGTGCGAATTAATTCGTATAATTCGTCTATTAGTGACATTCGTGTTCTTAATTTTGGTTGCGGCGAAGCCGCGCCATGAAACATGAATCTGGAATATAAGAAATCGCAAAGCCGGGGTTAAATCCCGCCCTCAAGGCATATCAGCCATTCGCGAAAGTGGGGACATGCCTTGCGGATAGCTTCGAGGCCGATTTCAAGAACACCCAGGGTCCCATAGATCGGTTTTTCGTATCCAGGAACCAGTTGCCCTACGCGCTTGGAGGGAGCGGTCACCGGAGAATCATTTATTTCTTCAGGAGAGGGAAACTGTTCCCGTATCGCCTGGAAGTTAGTCGCAAGCTCCGGGCGACCAATGCCGCGGCTCAAGGCGGCGCAATCGCTTTGGCGGGTCGAGTCTGGTGAATTGCGTGCATCCATTCGCGCGGTCGGCAACCAACACATCCTCTGGCTGGAAATGGTCTAGGAGCAGAGGGGATTGAGTCGAAAGAATGACCTGTGTATTCACGGCCGCTTGCTTGACCAAAGACGCCATCTGCCTAAACGAAGGCGAACCCAACCTGCTGTTCTTATGACGTTTGGGTCACTAATCCCTGCTTCCTGGCCATTGCCGCGTGCTCTGAGGGTCGCAGTGTACGGTTGCTGTGGATGATGAGATTTATCCCAATAATAAGCCCATTAATTGGCGGGGTATAAGCTGTCCTCCGCAGTTGGTTTAAGGGTCAACTCATAATGATGTAATCTAGTTCCGGGGTATTCATTGAATTATAGATTACCTCACTTTTCTTTTTTTGTCATTCATGAGATTTAGTCAAGCAGGGTGGTTTATTCTGTTGTTTCAGTTACTGATTCTCTTGCTCTCTCTATGTGTGTTCTATTTTGAGACGGTTAATAACGGCGGTGAGGCAGGAGCCCGGGAACGAGAGCCAGGGTCTATGTCGATGCCCAAAGGCGAATCAATGGCCGGTGGTAAATGGCTCCGCCCTAACGGCGATGAATTCTCGAGGAGTTTTTGGAGGGATGCTGTCTAACTAAAAACGGACGAAAAGGCCGGCCACCGGACCTGAGAAGCTGGTATCCACAAAGACATTGGAGTGGTCCACTTTCAATTTTATGTACCTGTATCCGCCATACACCCCCATGCTTGGAATTGGTGAAAACTCCATTTGGGTCTCGGCGTCAATAAAATGGTTTCCGGAATAGGCAAGCCCTCCCGCGCGGCACACAAGGCCCAGGAAATCCGCCAGGGCCACTCGTCCCCGGAGTCCCACGGTTGGAATTGGAAGAATGGCGGAATCGTTTTCAGACACCCCCAGGAGCGGGTCTTTCATGCCCACTTCTGCCCGGATGGTCTTGACCTCCGCCTCAACGCCCAACTGGACCCTGGCCGGAAGGTCGTCAAAATTTAAAAAATAATAGGAGAGGCCGAGGTCCAGGATGTCGGCGTCCAGATAGCTCTCCACCTGATGTCCCGCGCTGAAATTTTGTCCGTTGAAGGTTATAGAGGAGCCAAGGGGCTTGCTCCCGTTGAATCTCAGCGGCAAATAGGACGCCTCGAGCCGCAGGTCCCCATATTGGAAGGCCGCTTCCAGGGTCCCTGCGTTGTCCCTGCCAAAACCAAGGGTATTGTCCACGTCCATTCTGCTCCCGCCCATGCTCCCGGCGCTGACACCGAATTTTCCAGAGGGTTTTAGGCTTATTAATCCCCCCTTCAGGGAAAAGGACTCATCCGCCTTTGCCGCTGTGGAGGCGAAAAGAAAAACCGAAGTTAAAAACGCGATAATGAATTTTTCACGGCGCATATTTTTATCCTCTAAGTTTTTTGACGCTGATGCTAAAAAAGCACTATTTGTGCCAGATGAATTCAATGAGGACAGAGCACGGTTTTTGTCCGCAACCAAATTAAAAGTATCTCCGCATGTGAAGAAATATTGCGCCTTTTTTGAAAATTTCAAATATTTTTGGCGATACTTTAGTTCACTTTAGTCAATAGTACCGTAATCTCTTTGATTTTAAAAGAAAAATTTTGAAATTCCGATACAGTAAATTATAATTAGTGCCTGGGCGCCCCCCGTTCAGGCGGTGTATGGGTTGCCGCTAACGGAGAATTTTTGCCGTATAAGAAATGGTGATTTCCACCATGCGGTAAAGAAACAAATGGAAAACTTTAAAAGATTGTAAAGGAAACGCCCAAGCCATTGGGCTTTTTTTATTAGAGACCCAACCATGAGAATCAGGGAAATCCCTTACAACTACACCTCCTTTTCCGACCGGGAGATCGTGATCCGCTTCCTCGGAGAGGACATGTGGAACACGCTGAACGATTTACGGTCAAAACGCCGCACAGGCCGCTCGGCCAGGATGCTCTTCGAGGTCCTCGGCGATTTGTGGATGGTCTCGCGGAACCCATTTATTCAAGAAGACCTGCAAGCCGACCGCAAGCGCCTCGCCTCCCTCCTGGACGCCATGGGGCGGCGCCTGGACCAGATCGAGGCGCGGGCCGATTCCAATCCCAATGTCCTTCTCCTGGCCGGCAGGGCCAGGGAGGCGGTGAAGGAATTCGCGGACCGCTTTTCAGGCCATGAGGCCCTCAGGGCAAAGGTCCTACGCTCCCTCTCCCGCGCAACTCGGCGCGACAACGTGGATTTCAGCGGCGTCGCCCTGGTCTCCCATGTGACGGACGCCACGGACTGGCGCGTGGAGTGTCCCTTCGCGGTTGTCTATCCGGAACTGGAGGAGGAGACGGCGGACATCGTCAAAAGCTGCATGGAACTGGACTTCACCATCATCCCGCGCGGCGGCGGCACCGGATACACTGGCTCCGGGGTCCCCCTTGTTCCCGAAACCATTGTGATCAACACGGAAAAGCTGGACTTCATAAATGCCGTGGAGCTTATGAAAATCCCTGGCCGCGATGAGCCGGTCCACTCCATCCGGGCCGGCGCGGGCGCCGTGACCAAGCGCGTGGCCGAGGCAGCCGAGGCCGCTGGAATGGTCTTCGCCGTTGACCCCACCTCACAGAACGCCTCCACCGTCGGCGGGAACATAGCCATGAACGCTGGCGGCAAAAAGGCCGTGCGTTGGGGCTCCACCCTGGATAACCTGATCTCGTGGCGCATGGTGGGCCCGGACGGGCAATGGCTGGAGGTGGTCCGCCTGAACCACAATATGGGAAAACTCCACGACCTGTCCGAGGCCAGGTTTCAAGTCACCCGGTTCCAACGGGACGGCAAGACGCCGGACGGAGAGCCGCAAGCCGTCTCCATCCCCTCTGACAAAATCCGGAAGCCGGGCCTGGGCAAGGACGTCACCAACAAATTCCTCGGCGGCCTGCCAGGAGCGCAGAAGGAGGGCTGCGACGGGATCATCACCAGCGCTGTCTTCGCCCTGCATCCCAAGCCCGCCCACATCCGCGCCGTGTGCCTGGAATTCTTCGGCCACGACCTGGCCAAGGCGGTCCCGGCCATAGTGGAGATAAAAAATTATCTGGACCAGGGACCTGACGCCGGGTGCGCGGGACTTGAGCACATGGATGAGCGTTACGTGAAGGCCGTTGGATACAACACCAAGGCCAGGCGCGGGGAGAGGCCCAAGATGGTCCTGCTTGTTGACGTGGCGGGAGACCAGGAGGAGGCCGTGGACAAGGCCGCCTCCCACGTGGTGGGCCTTGCCAAGGCCAGGGGCGGCGAAGGGTTTATCGCTGCCAGCCCAAACGCCAGGGAGCGGTTCTGGGCGGACCGCGCCAGGACGGCTGCCATCGCGGCGCACACCAACGCCTTCAAGGTGAACGAGGACGTGGTGATCCCCCTGGAACGGCTGGCCGAGTACACAGAGGGTATCGAACGCATCAATATCGAGCAATCCGTGGCCAATAAGCTGCGCATGGCCAGGGCCGTCATCGACTTCCTCAAAGGGGACGCCTTCGCCGCCCATCTTCCATCCGACTGTCACGCCGGTTCCGAGAGCGAAGCCCTCATAGAGGACAAAAAAGCCGCGGCCTTGTCCCTCTTGAGGGAAGTGGAAAAACGCTGGGAGAAGATCATTGCGAATCTGGACTCTCCAATAAGCGGTCTGCCGGACCTGGCCCCAAGCGAGGAGCGGCTCCCCTTGTTCGACGGCGCGGCCCAAGACCTGGACCTTGCCGGGGAGCCGCTGATCCGCTCCCTGTTGCGGCGGGACCTGCGCGTCTCTTACCGGGCCGAGGCGGAGCGTCCCTTGAAAAATATCTTTATAGGCGACCTCTGGGCAGGAATCCGCAAGGAACTGGACCACATCCACGCCGCCCATCGTTCGAGCCGCCTCTTCGCGGCGGTCCACATGCACGCGGGAGACGGAAACGCGCACACCAATATCCCGGTAAACTCCAACGATTATGAAATGCTGAGGGAGGCGGAACGCATGGTGGAGCGGATCATGAGCCTGGCCGTCAGCCTGGGCGGGGCCATCTCAGGCGAACACGGCATCGGCGTCACCAAGCTTCATTTCATGGACCAGGACAAGGTGGAGGCCTTTGCCAGTTATAAGGAAGCCGTGGACCCCAAGGGCCGCTTCAACAAGGGAAAACTCCTCCCCGGCGCGGGCGTTGAGCGGGCCTACACTCCTTCACTGCGCCTGGTGCAGCAAGAGGCCCTCATCCTCAGGGAGAGCGCCCTGGGCGACCTGAACGACGGCATCAGGAACTGCCTCCGGTGCGGCAAATGCAAGGCGGTTTGTTCCACGCACGCGCCGCGCGCGAACCTTCTTTACTCGCCCCGCAACAAGATACTGGCCGCAGGACTCATCATCGAGGCTTTTCTGTACGAGGAGCAGACAAAGCGCGGGATTTCCATCCGCCACTTCGACGAACTGAACGACCTCTCCGACCACTGCTCCGTTTGCCGGAAATGCGTTGTCCCTTGTCCGGTTGACATCGATTTCGGCCTTGTAACCATCAGCATGAGGGAGATATTGAAGTCCAGGGGCAAAAAAAAGGGAAACCTGGGCGCCAGGATGGCCCTGGGATTTCTCAAGGCGTCGGACCCCCGCGCGGTCAGTATGGCCCGCAAGGCCCTGATCCAATGGGGGTATTCCGGCCAGAGGATCGGACACAAGGCGGCCAAGTCCCTTGCGTGGCTGGGGGGCAGCGGCGCGCCCGGCCCAACCGCCGGCAAGCCCTCCTTCAAGGACCAGATGGTCCATCTACTGAAAAGACCCTTGCCGGAACAGATACCTGATCTGGCCATGCGGGCCTTCCTGGGGATCGAGGACAATAAGACGGTCCCCATCCTCCGCGACCCGGCCAAGGCCAATGAAAACAGCGAGGCGGTTTTTTATTTTCCAGGATGCGGCAGCGAGCGGCTCTTCAGCCAGGTCTCCCTCGCGGTCCTGGCCCTGTTGCGCCACCTGGGGGTCCAGACGGTCCTGCCCCCAGGCTATCTTTGCTGCGGATTTCCATTGGCCGCCTCCGGGGACAGGGACCTGGGACGTAGGACCAGCACCGCGAACCGGGTCCTATTCCACCGCGTGGCCAATACCCTGAACTACCTGGACGTCAAGACAGTGCTGGTCTCGTGCGGGACATGTCTTGGCCAATTGGAAGGCTATGAATTCCACAACATCTTCCCAGAATGCCGCCTCATGGACATCCATGAGTATCTAATGGAGAAGGGAGTGCGGACAGAGGAGAAGTCCGGCGCGAGCGCCTATCTTTTTCACGACCCTTGCCACTCCCCTATCAAGAGGCGCGCCCCCCTGGAAGTGGCGGAAACGTTGCTGGGAGGAAAGGCGGTCCTGTCCGGCCGCTGTTGCGGGGAGGCAGGGACCCTGGCCGTGTCAAGGCCGGACATCGCCAACCAGATCCGCTATTCCAAGGAAGAGGTTCTGCGGGAAGGAATCGAGCGGACCGTGAAGGAAGGAAACGCTCCCGGCGGGGCCTGCAAGGCGTTCACCGCCTGCCCTTCCTGCCTGCAAGGGCTTTCCCGCTACCGGGAAACCAGCGGCCTGGAGCCGGAGTTCATGGCGGTGGAACTGGCTGAAAGGGTCCTTGGAAAAAATTGGTTGAAGGATTTCATCCGCGCGGCGTTGCGGGAGGGAATCGAGAAGGCGCTGTTGTAGAATACTATTTGCTATAAGGACGTGTTGAAAAAAAATTATCAGAGCTATATATTATAAGCACAATAAAAAATGCTTATTGGAGGGACTCGGCAATGTCACTGGTGATGGCCGTTGAGACTGGACCTGTAATAGGAAACAGGCTTTCCACTGAAGCTGCCGCTCAAGGCATTAGGAACATAAACGATCAAAAGGTGTTGAATGCCACCATTGAGAGAATAAACAAAACAAAAACCGCTTTTGATTCTGTCAATGAGCAGGGAAAACGCATAGCCGGCTCCATAAAGGAAACAGCCGGAAAAACCGCGGACGAGGCGGCCAAGAACGCCGATCAACTGAAAAATATATTGAATAAAACCATTGAAACTCTCCATGGCAGTATCGCTAAAACGCAGCAAACTAATATTGCGTTATATAAAGCTGCCAGCACAGGTGGAGGGGCTGCGGCCGGTGCAGGGGCAGGAGCGGCTGAAACCGGTAAAGGGGCCAAGATCAATGTTCAAGGCTGATAAATAGGAGAAGAAAATCGAAAAGGAAATTTTTTTAAGATGCCCCCAGTGCGGATTTACCTCCTTTTTCATAAAAGACAAAGGCGGCGAATTCGTTTTTTTCAATATCCGGCCGGACGGGACGCCTGTTTTGACCAAGCCTTTAAACGCTGATTTGGCGAAACTTGATCTTTCCATCGTGGGATGCACTGGTTGTTCCTGGAAGGGAACCATTGAAAAACTGAAAAAATTCGCGTGATGGTTGACTGGTGGTCTCGCGGCGCTTTTACCACTTTTTGTGCCTTCCATGCTTATCAGTTTCCCAAATCCTTTTTAACAACGGATTTCACCGATTACAAAGCTTAATGAAATTTCAAATATAGCAAAAGATATTTTAAATTTCAGATTGCGGATTTTAGATTGAAAAAATATAAAAACAAAATATCCTGTGCATCCTGTCTATCCCTGTTAAATTTTTTTTCTTTTGCAGGGATGGACAAGATAGGCAGGATAAAGATGAAAAGAGAAAATCTGCCACAAATATAAATTTAGTTTCATCGGCTTTTCTTAAATTGTGAGAGACGAATTCTCAGATATTCAGCGTAAGTATCTAAAAAGAGCCCCTTGCGGGACCAATTGGCCAGTAAATTCAACTCCATAGACTTAAACGAGTTTGAGCAATATAAACGTGAAACCCTGTCTCCATTTTTAGATATGTCTTATCTTGGTTAATCTTGATCCACGGAAAGGGCATGAACAAGGTGGAGAAAGACCCGTTGTTGTAATACTGCTAGGTTGAAAGGCCAAAAACAGAGGGAAGCTCAGTGTTGCATTGCCTTGTTGAACTGCCGAAATACACAGGGAGAATAATGGTGAATGGGGTCGCGTCTTGAATAGTGAATTGCTCGTTTCAGATTCGCAACATGGAACGTTGTTCCTTTGGGATTTGCAATCAGATAGCAGGAAAAATGGGCCGCACCTTGTCAGTTGAAAAATTCAAATGAGTAAAAAAGAGATGTATTTGCCGCGGATAAACGCGGATAAAACCTTCTTTTGCCACCAAGTCACGAAGACACAAATCCCCTTTAATGGAATTTTTAAAAATACAGATAAAAAAGGAGGCCCGTCATGGAAGCGATAGTAAGGAAATTGGGCAATTTATTGAGCATTGTTATTCCCGATGATTTTAAGAAAAGATATGGCCTCAAAGAGCAAATGATCTTTGAAACCCTCGCGGAAAACGTACAAAATTTGAAAAATTGTAGTTCTTCGTAAACTTTTTTTCCTGATACCCTCCATAGATCTTTAGTCCGTGATTTTTCCGAATTCCAGGGAGGTAGAAACCCGACTGAATGCCCGCAATAGTGCCTAAATCATTGCCAATGAATGGCGTATGGCGGTAAACCAAATCGATTTGCTGGCCCCAGCGAGGCATTAAACTTTGTTCCGACTGCAGCA
>JACRGO010000067.1 GCA_016212295.1 Nitrospinota bacterium
ATTTGTTTAATGTCCATACTGTCCTCCAAGATTAGACGCTAATGAAGAACACTATACCCCATTCGCGGTTCAATGTCCAGGAGTCGATGGTTCTCTCTTATATATCAGTGAGATAGGGAAAAGAACAAATTCACCCTGGCTGTATTGGGCGCGAATTTTTTTTATTCTATCGGCCGAGGATTTTAAGCTCATCCGGTCGACAAGGTCCTTTTGATTCTGGATCGCGGCGTCTGTCCCAAGCTTGTTCCCTGATCCAGAAGACGCGGAGTTGATTGACATGCCAGGCATAATCTTATTTTTTTCCTTTTTTAAAAAAACTTCCAAACATGGGATATTATTTTGCTTATAGGCTTTATCGGCTTTCTTTCACCTGAATTAAGCGATTTTTTAAAACAATTCAGGTTGTTAATAAAATAATTTCTTGATACATTACAGACGCCTTGTTATAATTGCGCCATATTCGCGGTTGATTTTTAAAGAAAAACTTTGAAATTCCGATACAGAAAAATATGAAAAAAATTCCAAAGATAAGCGGGCTTTTGTTTATTGCCCTGGCGATGGCCCTATCCTGTTACGGCTGCGTAACGAGCACTTCCTCGGAGCGCGATAAATTTGCCGTGGCCGCTGAGCTTGATACCCGCGAAAACAGCAAGAAGCTCGATCAATTAAGCAAAAATATATCAGACCATAAGGAAACAATAGATGGTTTTCAAACCGACATCCGGTATTTGAGAGAGGAAGTCGACAAATTGAAAAACCGCGTGGAGGAAGCTGAGGAACGCGCTAAAGCCGCGGGAAAACCAGGGACGCCGGAGGGGAGCGCGAAAATCATCGGGAAAAAGGAAAAGTTCAAGGAAGGCGACATTGTCGCCGCGCCTCCGCCTTCCATTGAGGATGTGAAAAGCGCGCGTGAAGAGGCATCGGCGGAACCTCAATCTCCAGCGGCAGGTGATATTAAAACCACTTCCCTCAAGCCGGAAGACTATTATCAAAACGCCTATGACGATCTTCGTTTTGGAGAATATGAAAGCGCGATAGAAGGTTTCAGGAAATTCATTGAACAATACCCCGGCGATAAATTGGCGGGTAACGCGCAATACTGGATCGGTGAATGCTATTATGGAATGAAGGACTTCAAGAAGGCGGCGGAGGAATTCAAGAAGGTACTGGAAAATTATCCGAAGGGGAATAAGGTCCCGGACGCTAGATTGAAACACGCCCTTTGCCTCTATGACCTTAAGGAGGTCGATCTATGTTTAGCGGAGCTGGAAAAACTGGTTTCGGAATATAAAGGCGCAAGCATAGCCGATGCAGCGTCCAAACAGATCGAGAGATTAAGAAGTAAGAGGAAATAATAACAAGACCGACCAGCCTTCCGGCCAACCGGCCCAGGAAACTCCGGAAGAATGCGCCATCAGGAAGGGGGGGTACGCTTCTGGGATATTTCTGAATGTAATAATATATGTTATTTTTCATAATTTTAATAAAAGGATTAATATGCTTTGTAGAAAATACATCCACAATTCACGGAAATTCGTTGCAGCCTTGGCAGTCGCTATTGCAGGTTGTTTTACATTGGGAACCGCTCAGGCCGGAACTATTAATTGGGGACCGGCTAAAAGCGCGACCATCAATTCACCTTACGGCGGTGTTGTGATTGGGGCGCCTGACGACAGTACTGGCGGATTTATGTTCTCCAAGGGCCAGATGACCAAATTCGGTTCCGACGCAGACATGATAATTGGAAATAACGGCATTATCGGCGCTACCGGCATTGCCTTATCGAAAAAAGGCTTCAAAAGCACATCGGAACTTGACAGGGGAAATTATCTTGATGTTTTGAGGATTAAAAATGAAGGTGACCTTTTTGTGATTCTGCTGAGAAACGGCAAACATGCTAAAATCCGCATTGATAAACTTACTCCAGGTGAGGCATGGTTCACCTACAGCAAAATAACGTTCAGCTATAGAATTGAAAAAAGAGGATAGGAGGAAAGGTTGCATATCCGAGATTGAACACGCATGACGTAGCGTTCACAAAGGAGAATTTTAAAAAGGATTTACGTATGAAAAAAATCGTTGAAACAGCTCTGTTTTTTTTGTTTTTCACGGTTGGCCTTGCAACAGGAGGCCAGGCAACGGAGCAGGACCAGTCTTCCGGCCAACCGGTCCAGGAGGCCCCGGAAGAATACACCATAGAAAAAGGCGACACCCTGTGGGGCATATCCGGCAGGTTTTTCAAGGACCCGTTTAAATGGCCGGCAATCTGGAACGTTAACGAGTTCATCGCCAACCCTGACCTGATATATCCCGGCAATAAACTGAAATTTTACATTCCTAAAAAAGAAGCGGCCCAGCCTAAGCAGGAAGAGGCGAAAAAGGAGGAACCTGCCGCGGAGCCTTCAAAAGAGGCGGAAGCCGCCGCTCCTCCACCCAAGGAATTCAAACTCGTCCCATTGGAAAAAAATCCGGATATTTACATGGGCGCCGGGTTCATCGAGGAAAAGGACGGGCAAATAGGCTCCATCGCCATTTCATTTCAAGAGAAAAGCTCTTTTATAGAATCGGATAAGATAGGCGTCAAGTTCAGCGGATACGAGCCCAAAATCGGGGAAAGGCTTGTAATCTATTCCGTTTTGGAGGAAGTGAAACACCCGAAAACGGGCGCCAGTTTGGGAAACCTGATCAAGATTTTAGGCCATCTGAAGGTCCTGGAAAGCAAGGGAGAATTGTATCTTGCCGAGATCACCAAGGTTTTCGACGCCATTAGCGCCGGGGACAAAATACGCGCGTACGAAGAAACGCCGGTTCCTCTATTTGATCCCAATGAGAAACCCGCTGCCAAGTCAATTGACGGCTATGTCGTTGCCGCGGTTGACAGCAAGCAATATACCGGGGCATTCGCGTATACATATATAGACCGCGGCCGGGTGGATGGAGTGAGGCCCGGGGATTTATTCGAGATTTACCGGGAAGCCCCGGCGATGAGGGGAGGGGGATGGGTCGCGGAAAAAGACCCTAGCATACCTTCCTTGCAGGAAAAAGTGGGCGAGTTCAGAATTCTATTGGTCCGGCAGCATACAGCCACCGGCTGGATAACCAAGAGTTCCCGCGAGATCATGATAGGTGAATCGGTCCGCTATGGCAGGCAGGCGGGAAAATGAGGGCTTGATAGGAATTTGCTTTTGCTTGCTTGATAGGAATTTGCTTTTTTTGGGGTTTATTGATTTAGAGGTCTTTTTGGTGTTTGTGGGGG
>JACRGO010000073.1 GCA_016212295.1 Nitrospinota bacterium
AACAAAATTTAATTTTAAAACGGTTGAGCTTCAATATTAACGGGAAACCTAACGTATTTTAGAGCTTAACCCCAAAAAACGCCTCATAAAAATTCCTTAACTTAATGGCAGTGAGGCTCCTGCCTGGGAATGCCGGACCACAAGGCTCCGCCTCGTGCCATCAGGAGGCAGAGCCTCCAGAATTAGCGCTCTCAAGGAGGACCCTTGGAGCGAGAGGACGCTTGCTTCTGTGAATTTTTATTATATTATGAGATTTTTAATATGTAGCGTTATTTATGCAACTTTATATAGTAAAGTTTACAGCGGAAATTTTAAATAAACTTAGCGAAGAACGGACCAAAAGACCGGGGAGCATAGGGTTCCGGTAAAGCCGGGAAATATTTGCTTTAAAAGTCCAGTGAAAAGGAAATCATGGAAATATTTTTGATCATCACGGGTCTTGTTTTGGTTGTTGGCTTCGGCCTTTGGAAACGGTCCTCAAAAATCGGGCCTATTAAAATCACAGACGAGGGAATGAAGGAAATTCACCGCCTGGAGCACGAGGAGCGGGACTGATTCATAATTTTAAAAACTTGTTTAGTGAAGGAGAGAAATATGGACCATGAATTTTTTGAAGGGAAATTGGGCCGGAAACTCACAGACTCGGAGGGGTATGCTGTCCACTACTGGAATATTAACGGCTATGGGATTACTCCTGAAAAATGGGAAGAGGTCAAGATGGATTATAAAGCGCTATGCGCTAAGGCAGGAATAAAACCGGATGGAACGCCTATTGACGGGGAAAAGGGTTGATGAGAAAAGCTAAATGGCTCATTTTGTTCATGCCCACCTGGATAGTGGCATGGGTTATATATTTATTGCGTTCAAAAATTTGCGTTTTCCTTCTATTTCCCCGCCTTGAAGATATCCACGAGTAAATCGCGCAATTCCTGCTGCCTGAAGGGTTTTTGGATATAGGGGTTTCCCGTCCTCTGCGAGAATTCACTCACTTCGTTCTCTATGGACCCGGTGATGAGAATGAACCGCTTCGCCAACTCCGGTTTGATCTTGACCAGCCGGCCATGGAAAGATATCCCGTCCATTCCCGGCATTTTGAGATCGGATATGACAAGGTCGAACGGCCCGGATTTTACTTGTTCGATGGCCTCCTGGCCCCTGCTCACGGCAACCACACGGTGTCCGTCCTTTTTCAATACCCTTTGCAAAAGGTCCCTGATCCCTTCCTCGTCCTCCACTACCAGGATGTCCTTTCCCTGGACGGACCGCTCCTCTTTCCTTGGGGGCCCGGAGGGGGGATAGGGACACGAACTTATGGGGAACGTGATGGTGAAAAGGACGCCGTCAGGAAGATTTTTCACGCTGAGTTCCCCCTCGTGATCCGCAATGATGCCGTGGGCGAT
This sequence comes from Nitrospinota bacterium, assembly GCA_016212295.1. Lineage (GTDB taxonomy): Bacteria > Nitrospinota > Nitrospinia > JACRGO01 > JACRGO01 > JACRGO01. The sequence continues at coordinate 1,401 of JACRGO010000073.1, forward strand.
GGAAAGGCCCAGGCCGGTCCCTTTTCCGGCGTCCTTTGTGGTGAAAAAGGGATCGAAGATTTTCCCCAAGGCGTCGTCTCTGATTCTGGGGCCGTCATTTTTTAACTCCGCGAAAATCCTGCCTCCCTCCAGCCTTCCAGTCCTGATCCACAGATTTCCTTCCCTTTTGGCATCACTGATGGCGTGCACGGCGTTATTGATTATATTCAAAAGCACTTGCTGTATTTGATGAAAATTTCCGAAGATGCCCGGGAGATTTTGTTCAAGCTCCATGCCCAAGGCGATATTGCCGTTCTTGAGCTGATAGCCTACCAATTCCACCGTGTTCTGAATTACTTCGTTGAGGCCCACCAAGCCCTTTTCCAATTTATATTTCCTGGCGAAGGTAAGAAGACTCTGGACTATTTTTTCGCAACGCTGCGCTTCCCCGCAGATCCTTTTTAAATCACTTTTGTTCGACTCCGATAGGGAGAGGTCCTCCATCAGGAGTTCCGAAAAACCCACTATGCCGGTCAGGGGATTGTTCAGCTCATGCGCTATGCCGGATATGAGGGTGCCGATGGATGAGAGCTTTTGCGTTTGCATCAACTGCTCTTGTATTCTTTTCCTTTCGGTCAGGTCGCGGGCGATTCCCATGGCGCCAAGAAAAATTCTTTTTCCGGAACTGTCCTCCGAGTATAAATTCTGGAGGCTTATTTCAACATCCACGGTTTTCCGGCCAGGATCATTGGAAGCGCCACTGGGATTGACCAACGTGATTTCAAATTGCCTCTTTAACCGCTCCCCATCCCCGTTGACCGCCAGCTCTTTTCCTGCCCTCTCCTTGTGCTCCTCCATTATAAAATCGGAAAAGGGCTTCCCCTCGATTGCCTCCGGTTTGTGTCCCAAAAACCTCTCGGATTCCTTGTTGGCGAAACTGAAATTGCCCTGCCGGTCGACGATAAAAATGAAGTCAGAGCTGTTGTCCACTATCCCGCGGTATTTTTCCTCGGAGATTTTCAGCTCCAGGGCCTTTTCCTTTAACTTTTTGTCCACCATCCGCACGTTGTATTTTGTAAACGCCCTGTCGCAAACAGCGGAAATCGTCTTGACCTCGAACGGCTTACGGACATAGTCGTCAGCCCCCTCCTTCATGAAACTCACGGCTGTAAGTTCCGAGCCATAGGCCGTTAAAATGACGGAACCGGTTTCGGGATGGTTTTTCTTCAGCCATTTCAAAACGTCCAGGCCGTTCCTTCCTGGCATTTGGTAATCCAGCATGGCCACATGGGGCCTGTGTTTTTCAATGGCCGCCATGGCCTCTTCCCCGTCCCTGGCCGTTATAATTTCCCAATTCTCCTCCGATAGTATTATCGTGATGACCCTGAGAATATTCTCATCGTCGTCGGCGAGCACTATTTTTTTCCTGAACCCCTCCTCTGTGATTTCCTTTATTTCCTTGCCTTTTTCCCTGGAGACCAGATGGGAAAAGACCAGGGTCGTCAGCTCTTCATAATCATAAGGCGCTTGAAGAAAGGATGATGCCCCGACTTCATAGGCCAGTTGCTGGGCATTGGCGTCCTTATAGGTGGCGGAAAGGAGAATAATGGGGACCTTGTTGAACTCGCGGTATTCCGTGGACCTCAGTATCCTGCACAACTGCCAGCCGTCGATGTCCGGCATGTCGATATCGGTGATGATGAGGTCGGGATAGGCGGAGGAAAGGGCTTCAAGGGCCTCGGAGGCGCTTGGAAACAGCGATATGTTTTCGAAACCGGCCATCCGGAGCTGTTCACAGACGCTCCTGGCGGCCGATTCGTTGTCGTTGATGACGATTATTTTTTCTTTAGGCATGTTTAATATTTAAATCACTACTAAAATAAAAACAAAATCTCAAATTACAAATAGCAAATTGCAAATAAATCTCAATAACCAAAATTGCAAAGAACAAACAAGAAAAGGAAATCAAATTGTTTTGGACATTCGGTAATTGGAATTTGTCATTTATTTGGGATTTGTCATTTGGGATTTTGTTTTACTCTTGGCTGCGGAGAAGCAGCTCCGTGTCGCCAGCGCTCTTTTCCTGTTTCCTCAAATCAATTCCACGAAATTCCTCGCGACCCATCCCCTTTTATTGTCCTTCAATTCTATCTCTATCCAGTCCCCTCTCCTGTCCAAGACCCGGAATTCCGTCCCGTCATGGAGTTGGAAGAGGACCACGGAATTGATGTCGTTGGAGGAATGGACCGAAACCTCCCTGTGGGTAACGGTCCCCTCCACTATATAATAATCCTGGTAGCACTTAAAACCCGCTGAGGACGCGAAAAGGATAAAGACCGCAGCAAGGGTGGAGAGAAGGAGATTGCGCCGCTCGAACTTCCTGAAGAGGCAAACCACGGCCGATAGCATTAAGACGGCATAAAGAAGGGCCGAGGCAAGAAGGATTTCCCTTAAGGCCATATCATCATTCCAAAAGAAAAGATAGTCAAGTATCCTCAGGCCGGATTTATATTCAATCTCGTCCTTTGCCTCTTGCCTTGCGTACTGAAGATTGGCCAGGAGGTCGCTGTCCCTGGGCTCATGGCGAAGGGCACGGCGATAGTTTGCCAGGGAATTCCCTATCTGGCCCAGGCGGAAATAACAATTACCTATATTGTAAAAAAGAGGGCCCGTCGGCTTTGCATCCGCCACTTCCTTATATAAAGCCAATGCCTTTTCGAATTCCCCCTTTTCATAATGGCGGTTGGCCTCCAGGAAAAGGTTAATGCTATTTTTTTCCTCCCCGAAGGCATGGGAGAATCCCGCAAGAAAAAAGCAGATGGCTAATGGCAAGAATATTATTTTTTTCATTGTATGCTTACTCATTCATTTTAAGATATAGAACACGGCGCGGCTTCGACACAGCCAAAGGGAAAACAAAATCCCAAATGACAAATAGCAAATTGCAAATAAATTACAAATTACAATTACGGAATGTCCAAAACAACTACATTTCCTTGTTTGTCATTTGTAATTTTGGTTATTAAGATTTATTTGTTATTTGACAATTGAGGTTTGGAGTTTAAATTTAAAATATCCTTGGCTATATTATTTTCTCTAATTCCTTAATAAGCGACTGAATCTCGTTTAAAAAACCGTATGTATCCCTTTCAGCGTTTAAGGGCGAGGCAAATTGTCCTGCCTCGCACCTCTCCAAAAGTTCCACGGCCGCCTTACATGTCCGGCCGTCCACGCCTCTTTCCCTTAATAACCCGCCGATCTCGGACGGTGTCAGGGACCTGCCGGAGACATTCAGCTTGTCGCCTATATAATCCTTTAAAATTTTCAAGGCCCCAGAAAAAAACTCGCGTCCGTTATTCGTTCCCGACGCCGGGGAAAGGGCCTTAAGCTTCCTGCATGCGCTGGAAAAGGCCGTTCTGGCCTTGTATATATCCGCCCCTGACTCTCTCTTCTCCCTCCACCGTACAAGAAAAAAAGAGGCCAGGAACACCACGGTGGGTAGAACAAACAGCATTTCCGCGATCAGCATAATGGCCCTGGAAGGCCGTTCATCCAGGGAATCCGCCCCGGTGTGTATAGGAAATATGTCCTTTCCTAGTACCTTGACCTTTTCCCGCTCCGGCGCATCTGGTTCCTTGCCCACGAATTTCATCTCTTCCTTTTCACTGGAAGGCAAGACCCGCATGGGCTTCAGTGACGCCTTTAAAATTCTGTACTCCTTGGCGTCCGGATCAAAATAAGGGACTTGAATATCCGGCAGGGAGAGCTGCCCCTCCTTTAATGGGACCAGGGCCTTTTTAAAAACCTTCCGGCCCGCCACGCCGTCCTTTGAAGGATTGACTTGCACCTCAGGCTTGTCATCGTAAATCTTGAAGTCCCCGGAATCCGCTAAAAACTGGGGCGCGGCGTCCCTGATGTTTCCATTCCCCTCCACCACGACCGTGGCGGTGTTGGCCCCCCCTACCTCCAATTCCTCCTTTTCCAGGGACGCGCTCAAGGAAAACCGGCCCACCAGTTTCTCGAAGCCCTTCGGCCTCCCGTCGGCGGGAAGGGGCTGTACATCCAGTTCCAGTTCATTGGAGCGGATATTTTTCCTTACCGCCTTTTGGCGTCCCATGAACTGGTTGAAAAAGGGGTCATCGAAGAACTGGCCGAAAGGGTCTCTCTGCCTTCTGCCGCGGTCCTGGACAATGACGTCGCATTGCAGCATGGCTGGTCCGATGCCCAATTTCCCTGGTTTCAGCGGGAAAAGGGCCTTTCTGATTTCCGTGACATGGTATTCCGCCCCGTCGATATTTTGATTGAATTCGGTTTGCCGGCCCAAATCCTCGGTCCAAAAACCATCAAAGCGCGGCAGGTCAAGATTGGCGTTAGCCACATCCACCCTTCTGAACAACTGGAAGGTGTAAATTATCTGCTCGTTTTCGTAAGGATTTTTTTTGGAGACCAGGGCCTTGGCGAAAATATACCGCTGGTCCTGGTTCCCTTGCGTCGCGTTGTCCCTGGAAACAGCGCTCCCCGGCTCCTGGACTATAAGCTCCAAGGGTTCGTTTTTCAGCGTTTGCCCGTTGCAGTTCATGGTGGCCGGCCCTATTGAAAACTTTCCCGCCTTTTTTGGGACAAGGACGTAATTGTATTGCACGCTTTTGGAAAAGGACCCGTTGATAATGCTTACCTGGCTGGAGGTCCCGGCCTCTTGCACATGAAAATCCAGCAGGGGGGGAAGGATCGGAGAACCCGCGTCGCCCGCGTCCTTTAACGTAAGGGTGTAAACGGCCTGGTCCTCAAGGGTGATTTGCTCACGGTCCAGGGAGGCGGTCAACGACGCCGCTTCAACCCGGCCAGTGGCAGCCGACGTGAAAAGGATAAGGAACAGGAAAAGAATGATACTAATATTCTTCATAAGTTTATAAGGCAAACAAAATCCCAAATGACAAATAGCAAATTACAAATAAATTACAATTACCAAATGTCCAAACAATTCCAGTAACCGTTCACGGGTTCAAGGTTCAGGGTTCCAGGTTTTAGAAAACCCTGTATCCATACGGATTTTCATTGAGCGGTGCTAAAAACAGGTAAACAGGCAGATCCAATGTGGAGCGCCCTAAAAATCCCTTGCAACATAGCCGTGTTTCACGCACTTTCAACCCTGAACCCTGAACCCGTGAACGGATACCAATTCCATTTCCTTGTTTGTCATTTATAATTTTGGTTGTTGAGATTTATTTGTTATTTGGCAATTGCGATTTGGAGTTTCATAACACTTTGTTATTTTTAACTTTAGATCACTTTAGTCACTTTTAATTTGGTTGCGGCGAAGCCGCGCCATGTTATCCGCGTTCTATTTTTTATTTAGCCAGAAGGCGTTAAGCCCCATCTCACCAATCCCTCTCAGGCGCGGGGCTCTTTCCGAACCGGCCCTTGATTTGATCCCGGAGGATTTTTGATCCGTCCTCCTTCAGCGAATTGAGCCACAGATCGGTTTCTTCCCGGCCCATCTTTTCCTTGCTGTCATTTGCAGACCCAGCGCCAGCTTGGGCCTCCCGCAGGGTCTCACCGGATCGGCCTTGCTGTTTTTTTTGCCCGCCCGCTTGTTGTTCCTTGCCTTGCTCTTCCTTGGCGGCGTCTTTACTGGCGTCTTCCTTGTTCGCGCCCTGGCCTTCCTCGGGCTTTTGCTGTTCTTCGTTTTTCGCCGTTTCCTTCTGGTCCTTTCCAGCCTCTTTTTGCTCCTTGTCCTGTTCTCCCCGCTCCCCATCCTTTTGCCCGTCTTGCTGTTTTTCGTCTTGGGGCTGTTCTTTTTTCTGTTCCTTTTGCCGCTGTTCCTTTTCCTTGCGCTCCTGCTCCTGCTTCATCCGCTTCTTGATCTCGTCCCGCGTAAATTCAAGATTTTGCTTGGCTGCCAGATCATTGGGGTCGAGTTCCAGCGCCTTTTCATAAGCTGATACGGCGTCCTCCAGTTTTCCTTGCCGGTAAAAGGAATTCCCAAGATTGAAATAGGATTTTTGCCTTAAGGCCGGGTCCCCGGCTTTCAGGGAGGCGCTCAGGAAACTCTTTTCCGCCTCCTGGTATTTTTTCAGTCGATAGTAGGTATTGGCGAGATTGTATTGGACCCTTGTATCATCGGGAAAGTCCAGGTTGAGTTGAATGTATTTTTTCAGAGCCTCATCATAGTTTTTTTCATCATAAAACCGCGCGGCCTCTCCTCCGACGGCGGCCCGCGAGTCGGCAAGACACCTTTCCGCATTCATGGCAATGAGAAATAAGAGACAAAGGAGAAGCTTCATAAGATGCAAGGCAGCCTTGACGCGACTAAAAAAGAAAACAAAATTCCAAAAAAACAAATAGCAAATTACAAATAAATTACAAATTAAAATTACTGAATATACAAAACAATTCCTTTTCCTGGTATATTTTTCTTTTTTCTTGTTTTTTTCTTGTAATTTTGTCTATTGAGATTTATTTGTTATTTTGACCATTGGGATTTGCGTTTTCCGCGCAAGTTTTTCAACCGCTTCCTGGAGCAAGGCACGGACGCGCCATGTATAAAAAAAGCATAGAAAAATCAATTTCCGTTGTCAAGAAAACTCCATGTTTATTTCCCAACAATGCTTAATTGGGCGCCATAAGCATCCAGGAAACCCAAAAACGCCTGGCACACGGGCGACATGCTCCTCTTGGGGCAGGAGACGATATAGAAAGTCCGAAGAAGTTTTTTTCCCTTGAAGTGAATGGACTTGAGGGTCTTGAAGCGGAGGTCCTCAGCCAAGGCCAGGGACGACACAATTGATATCCCGAACCCTGACTTAACGGCCTGCTTCACCGCCTCCGTGCTTCCCATCTCGGCCACGATGTTGAGTCCGGTTGGATCCACTCCCATTTCCGCAAGCCATCTTTCCATGGCCATACGCGAGCCGGACCCCCTCTCCCTGATAACAAAGGGCGAGGCGAGGATCTCCTTGGCCCCCATCTTTCCGCCTGGGGGCGCGGGATAATCCGGCCCGGCGATTATTACCAGTTCGTCCTTGACGAACTCCCGGTGCTCCAAGCGGTTGTCCGCTAATTTGGAGCCGATGATACCGAGCTCGCATTCTCCGTTCATGACTTTCTCCGCTATGGCGGATGTGTCCCCTATTATCAATGCCACGGTGATTCCAGGGTTCTTCCTTCCGAACCTTCCAACCAGATCCGGCAGGAGATACTCCCCTGGGATGGTGCTTCCGCCTATCACCACCCTGCCGGAGGTCTTTCCCTTGAATCGCGCGATGTCCTGTCTCGCCTGGTCCATTACGGCGGTCAGTTTTTTAGCGTATTCAAAGAGGACCTTTCCCCCGGCGGTGGGGACCACCTCCCTGCCGAGCCGGTCCAGGAGCCTCAGGCCCAGTTCCGCCTCCAGCGATTGAATATGGCTGCTAACGGTAGGCTGGGTGAGGTAGACCGCCTCGGCGGCCCTCGAAAAGCTCTTGAGCTCCACTATTTTCATGAATATTTCCAACTGCTTGAAATCCATGCTTCAATTCCCCGGAAATCCGTTTATAGAAAAACGCTATAATTAAAAGTTTCCGTATTGACATTTCCAATTTGTAGTATCGGGAAAACTTATTATATCATTAATTTTCACCACAAGGGCAACAAGGAAAAATTAAACATCGAACATTGAATTTTAAGGAGGTGATTTTGAACTTTGCGCCCTGAGGGCGGACTGCGAATAGAGCACTAAGCGGGCTTTGCCGCAACTACTTGTCTGTGTGCTGACACGCGCGGGCAGTAAAGAATTGACATCCCCCAGGCAAGGGGGGATCAAGGGGGGTGTGATTCATAGGTCTATTTGATCTTTAAAGATTAAAAAGGGAAATTCCTATACATTTTAACCATCTCAAGGAGGAAATTTCATGAAACGACATTCAAAAATTTTAATTTCAGCCGTCCTTGCGTTTTTTGGCCTTATCATTGGCCAGGCGCAAGCAGCAAGCAATGTGACCGTGGACGCCGCAAACAAAAGTATTTCTTTTCAAGCAACGGTTAACGGCGCCTATATGAAGGAAGGGTCCTGGCACCTTGCTGTCTACGAAGGCGGGACCAACAAAGGAAAATCCCTGTTCAGCGTGGCCAAGGCGACGCCGGAAGAAGTCCACAAGGCTTTAGAAGACATAGGTGGAAAGCCGGGCGACAACATGACCTCCACTAACGTCGGGCAACCGAATGTCAAGGTCAAAGGGACCTCCCTGGACGTTTATGTAAGTTGGGACGGACAATCGGAACCGCTGAAATTGCAAAATGTTCTTAAAGAGTTGAAACCCAATAAAAAAGCAACTGGAATTGATATCAAGTTCGGGGGCAACCTAAGTGACGCGGGAAAGTCCGCCGGGACCGGATGCATTATATGCATGTATAGCTGCCCGGCTGGAATTACCAGCAACGCCAAAATGAACTCTCACAAATTAACAAATCAAGATAAGGGCGCTTACCGCTATTTAGGCAACAGCGCCAAGCTACCTAAAGACGGCACGGAAGTGACCATCACCTTGAAGATTAAAAAGTAAAAAACAAACGGCTGATGTTTTCAGCCGGTATCGTGTAAAATAAAAAGCCCGCCTTATTCCAACAGGCGGGCTTTTTATTCATAGGAGATAGCCTCACACAAAGACACAAAGGCCACAAAGGAAAATCTTAGTGGCTTAGCGGCTTTGTGTGAGGAATTTTTTAAAATCAAAAGGCTATCATTAAAATGCCACAAACAATTAATTTTTTTCTTGTCACCCTTTTACTCATAGTATTTCTTCCAGCAGCGGCCCTCGGCGGCGCGTGGACCGAGAGGAAGGGACGCGGATACAATAAACTCGCCTTCAACTACTATCACTCGGACAAAAATTACGACACGGCGGGCAATAAGGCGGACGCGCCTTTCAACGGCGATTTCAGGGACGCCAACGTCTCCATTTACGCCGATTACGGAATCACGGACGAATTGACAGTCCTCCTCTCCGCCTTTTACAAGTCCATGCGCTACATGGACGATAACCTCACTGAACATACGGACGCTTTCGGCGACCCTGAACTAGCGCTTAAATATAAACTGGGCCAATACAAAAACCTTTTCGCCTCCTTTCAGGCAGGGGCGAAATTTCCCGGCTTGTACGGCAAACGCGGCCCGCTCCCTTCTGGAAATCACCAAATCGACATAGAGCCAAGGCTCCTGCTGGGCGTTTCCCTCTATCCCATCACCGGTTACCTCAACCTGGAGGCCGCTTACCGCTACAGGGCGGAGGAGCCCGCCGACGAATTCCGCTATCTCCTTGAGGCCGGCTACAGCTTCACCCAGGACATAGGCGTCAGGTGCAAACTGGACATAATCGAAAGCGCAAGAAACGGGGCCGTCCTGGCGGTGGAGGGCATGAACAAGACCATCACCTATCAATACGACCTCTACAGGGTTGAACTGTCAGGCATTTACAGGCTTGCCGGGGGCTGGAGCCTGGAACTCACCTGCAATCCCACCTTCCATGGAAAAAACACCTCTCACGGCACGGCGTATTCAATGGGACTGGTCTGGGTGTATTGACCTTCCTTGAAGCAGCTATGAAGCCTGTGTTAATTTTATCGGATGGACCTGCATGAATTGATCAGCGGCTTGGAGGGCGTTTCCCTGCGGCTTGAGGGGGTTTCCGGCCCCTTGGACGTCACTGGCATCACCTTTGATTACAAAAGGTTGAAGCCTGGAAATATCTACGCCTGCCTCCATTGGGAGGAGTTTCTGGAACCTTATGTCCTCTCCAACGGATACGCCTACATCAAAGAGGCGCTGGAGAACGGCGCATCCTGCCTGCTGACGCAGGAAGGGGTCCCTTTTGACGAAAAAATTTCCTGTCCAAGGATCGTCGCCGGCCACGCCAACAAGGCAATGGCGCTGATAGCGGACCGCTTCCACGGCCACCCGATGAATAAAATGAAGGTTGTGGGGGTCACCGGCACAAACGGTAAAACCACCATAAATTTCGTCCTCCGCTCCATCCTCTCCCACGCGGGCCGCAAGCCTGGAATTATCGGGACAATGGGGACCCGCTCCGAGGTCTATAATGTCCCGCCCGGACTCTACACCACGCCGCTTTCAACCGATCTCTACCATTCCGCCTCGGTGATGCTGGAAAGGGGGGTCGACACCATCGTCATGGAGTCCACTTCCCACGGAATTTCCCTGTTCAGGGAATACGGGACCGAGTACGACGCGGTCATCTTCACCAATTTCTCACAGGACCATCTGGATTTCCATAAGGACCTGGACGATTACAAGAACGTGAAGCTGGGCCTCTTCCGGCGTCTGGAGCGACAGGCCGTGAAGAGGTCCCCGGAGGCGATTATCAACATTGATGATCCGGTGAGCGGGGAATTCCTGGAGGCGGCTAAAGTGCGCCGGATCACCTACGGAATAAAAAAACCGGCGGACGTTACAGCGCGCGATATTGAACTCTCGCTTGCCGGCAGCCGGTTCACCATCCAATACGATCAAGGGGAGGTCCTTCCTGTCCATTTCCGTCTGAGGGGGGAGTTCAACGTCTATAACGCCCTGGCTTGCTTCGCGGCGGCCCGATGCCTTGGCCTGGACGCCTTGAAAATAAAAGAAGGTCTTGAGGCGCTCACTGAAATTCCAGGCAGGTTCCAGACAATTGAGACCGGGACTGATATCACGGTGGTGGTGGATTACGCGCACACGCCTGATTCCCTGGAAAAGATTTTAAGGTCGGCCAAGGGCCTCCGCCCAAGAAGGCTCATAGCTGTCTTCGGGTGCGGCGGGGACCGCGACCCCAAGAAGCGTCCGGTGATGGGAGGGCTTGCGGTTCAAATTTCGGATGTGGTGATCGTCACATCCGACAATCCCAGAACGGAAGATCCTTCAATAATAGTCGACGAGATTTTGCAAGGAATCCCCAAGGAGGAAATGGGGAAGGTGGAGGCCATAGTGGACCGGAGGGAGGCCATCCGCCGCGCCCTGTCCATGGCGGAGCCGGGTGACCTGGTGGTGATCGCCGGCAAGGGCCACGAGGACTATCAGATCATCGGCAAGGAAAAGGTCCACTTCGACGACCGGGAAGAGGTGAGTAAGTTTTTCATGAAATAGGAAGGAACTTGATTTGTGTTTGACTTTAAAAAGCCGCTTTGTTACCCTCTTTTGGCGAGTTCAGGAGAGCAATCAATGAAAGCATGCCATTATCTGTCCATTCTAAGCCTGGTTGTGTGGTATTTGCTGGGCCTGCGTGTCGCCCGCAAGCGCCAAAAACCTTCAGAGGAAAAAATTCCCGCCTTGGGCCAAGAGACCGCTGAACTAGCTAAAAACCTAACGACTCCGGCGAACTGAAAAATAGAACGCGGATGATGCTGATGACACGGATTATCGCGGATGAAATTTCTTTTAATCCGCGCTTCTCTATTTATAGCTTTAGCCACCTTAGCCCTATTAGGCGCCTTTTATAAAAGCGTTGACAATAAATATGATTATCCAACAGACCATGATCAAGGACCATAGGCCCTGGGGCTTTTATGAAGTCCTTTCGGATGCGGCGGACCACAAGGTAAAACGGATCACCGTCCACCCGGGCCATAGGCTGAGTTATCAGCGGCATTTCCGGCGGTCAGAGCATTGGTACGTGGTAAGCGGCAAGGCGGTGTTGACCAAGGACAGTGAGGAAATCGAGCTGGCGGCCGGCCAGGCCATGGATTTGCCCGCGCGCGCATGGCACCGCATCCGGAACAGCGGCGCTGAAAATCTGGTGTTTATCGAAGTCCAGACCGGTGATTATTTCGGAGAGGATGATATCGAGAGGTCGGAGGATGACTATGGCAGGGCCTGAGGAACCGGCCATCAAGCGTTGCGGCCATGCCGCGCACGCTTATTTATTTAATAAGGCTTTTTGGGGTTTGCCGGCTATTTTAAAGGAAAGGACTTCGGATTAATCAATTCGCTAAGCTATGTTCTTTGAAATAGTTGCCCTACACTATAATTTTTAATTAATTTGGAAAAATATTGGTCTTTTTCCAGCTTAAGCCTCAGAGCAGGGTCTAAATCCACAGCTCTGTTCAGTTCCTCAATGGCCGATTGCTCTTCCCCTTTCACATAGTACGCCTTGGCGAGGTTATAGTGCAGGTTGGCGTCATCCGGTTTGAGTTTCATCGCCTTTAGGAAATTTTCTATTGCCTGGTCGAATTTTTCCTGCCGCCTGAGCGCTATGCCCATCTTGTTATAGAGGTGGGTGTGGTTCTCGTTCAAGGCAATGGCCTCGCCGAATATGCCCTCCGCTTCCGCGTCAAGATTGTACTTCAGACAGAAATCGCCCATTAGAAGATACAGGAAGTTCTGGGTGGGGTTATACTCAAGGGCCTTCCTGTATATTTCCAGGGCTTTTTTGGGATTGTCCTGGGCCTCGAAAACCTTGGCAAGGCCAAGATAGTTCTTTACGAATTTTTTATTCCGCTGTATTCCTTCCCTGAAGTAAAATCCGGCCTTTTCAAAATCCCCTTCATCCTGATAAAGCGCCCCTATATGGTATAGCACCTGGACATTGTCCGGTTCCAAATCCATGACTTTAAGGTAATTCTTTTTGGCCTCTTTGTAATTGCCCAATTGTTCGTACGCTTTTCCCATGCCCTGGTGCGCCCTTGGGAAATTGGCCTCGAACTCCGTGATCTGCTTGAATATCCTGATTGCCTGGTCCACCTCGTTCATTTTCAAAAGAGTATTGGCCTTTTCCGCTAAATTAGCGGCGTTTTCGCCTCCCATCTTTAGGGCTCTATTGTAAAAAATAATGGCTTGGTCGAAAAGCCCCATTTCCTGAAGCATGTTTCCTTCCATAAGCAGCCTGGAAACTTCCCTATGCAGCAACGACTCTTCCGGCTTCTCCAGGACCTCCATGAGTTTTTGTCCGAAAGATACCGGGTCGGATGGAAGAATTAAGAATTGAGAAGCGCCTGCCTTGCATGCCGAGATAATGATTTGCCTGTCAAATACTTTTTCCACGAAGATAAAGGGAACCAATTTTTCTGAACCCGCGGTCAGGAGCATGTTCTTTACGATATGCAGTAATTGCAATCCTGTTTTGGTGGAAACGCTGCCGTCCAGGACTTTGAGGTTGCAAATAATGAGGTCTATATTTTCGGGGTTTTTTTTGATCTGGCTTATAACCACGGTGGAGGTATTGGAGGCCCTGATTTTATCGGGAGAAAAACCCAGGATCTCCAAATAGCTTTTTATCGTATCGCGCGCGGCCGGATCGCCGCAGATGACGAAAATTCTTTTCTTGAGGAATTTCGAGACCTTCTCCCTGAGTTCCACCAAGGATTTCTGCTGTTCCAAAAACTCCTGGACCTCGTCCTGCTGTTTATGCTTGCCTTTCATTTACTTCCACCTGAATTTTTATAATTTTTTCAATAAAAGCAGCTATGTTTTTCCACCCCAAAATTATTTCTCTTTTTTCTCCTGGTTTCCCGGATTCCTTATAAATATTCGTATATTAGGAAGCCAGGAAAGCAGGAAAAAACTTTCTAAATGAAAAATACAGGCTTTATTTTAATAGTACCGCCAGCAATAATCATATCCAAAGGCTACAATTTCTTGCCGCTTGCCTCTGTATCCGCTGGCTCTAACCGTCCCATTTTCAATTTGAAGGAATCTAACCGTGGCAAGGATTGAACTATTTTTTGGGCAATCGGGGCGGAGGTGCTTCCGCCGTGTCCTCCATGTTCAACGATAATGGACATGGCCAAAAGGGGTTTTTCGTAAGGGGCGAAAGCTATGAAAAGGGCATGGTCCCTGTATTTGTAAGGAATTTCTTCCTGACTGTCCTCGTCCCAGCCTTCCTTCATGCGCACCACTTGCGCGGTGCCGGTCTTTCCCGCCACTTCCACCCCTGGAACACGCGCCCTCAATCCTGTTCCCCCTTGCTCCGTCGTGACTCCAAGAAGCCCCTCACGGATTATCCTTAACGTCTCCCGGCTCACAGGCAGGCGCCCTATTATTTCCGGCTTGGTTTCCTGGATTATTTCGCCGTTTGGCTTCTGGATGGATTTTATGATGTTGGGTTTGTAAAGCGTTCCCCCGTTCCCCACCGCAGCGATCAGATTGGCAAGCTGCAATGGAGTGGCGATGTTATATCCCTGGCCGATGGAAGCGGATATGGTTTCCCCTGGATGCCACTGCTCCTTTTTTGCTCTCAATTTCCATGCCTGGGTCGGCACCAACCCGCTCTTTTCATTTTCCGGATCAAAACCGGTCGGCGCCCCAAGCCCGAATCCCATGGCATATTGCGCGATGGCGTCGATCCCCAAATGATATCCCACTTGATAGAAAAACACGTCGCACGATTGCACAATGGCCCTGTGGATGCTCACAAGGCCGTGTCCTCCCTTTTTCCAGCATCTGTAATTTCTTGTTCCTAACTGGAAATAACCTGGACAGAAATAGGTCGTGTTTTCCGTTATGACTCCTTTCTCCAGCCCCGCGGCCGCCATGATGACTTTATAGGTCGATCCAGGTGGATATAATCCCTTTATCGCCCTGTTTTCCAGGGGATGGCTTTCGTCTTGGATTAGTTGTTTCCAATAGGAAGGCGCCACGCCCTTTGCGAATATATTTGGATCAAAAGAAGGCTTGCTTACGATGGCTAGTATATTCCCGTTTTGAGGATCCAAGACAACCACTGAACCCTGCTTTCCCTCCATCTCCTTTTCCACCAGCAATTGCAGGTCCTTATCGATGGTAAGGACTATATTGTTTCCTGGAACGGGATTATCTTTTCTTAAAATCTTCAGTTCACGTCCCGCCGCGTCCACCTCCACGCTTTTGACGCCTTTTTCACCTTTCAAAAAAGTTTCAAACCGGCTTTCCAGTCCATACTGTCCTATGAAATCGCCTAGCCGGTAAGGACCATCCTTGAAACTTTCCAACTGGCTCCGTCTGATTTCGCCGAGATAACCCACAATCTGGGCGGCAAGCTCCTGGTATTTATAGTCACGCATCGGTTCGACCTTTATTGAAAAACCGGAAAGATCAACGCCGTTTTCCTCAATGAAGGCCACCTCTTTTCTGTTTAAATCCCTTTTCAGCAACAACTCCTTGTGCGCCGGATGGATCTTGATTTTATCCAAATCAGGGCTTTCGCCCAGGTCAACGGATTTTCTTAAAAAATCCAGCTCATTCTTCAATTCCTTCGCGTCTTCCTTCGTCAGATAGAGATTAAAGGACGGACGCAGGGAAACTATAACATCGCCGTTTCCGTCCAGAATATTTCCGCGATAATTGGCTATGGACTTTACCCGGATGCGGTTGTTTTCCGCCAGGCTTCTAAGGTCCTCGCCCTGGATTATTTGGAGGTACCACAGCCGCAGGATAAGGAGAAAAAACAAAAGGACGTTAAATACCAGGATATAGAGGGATTTGGTTTTTAAACCCTCGGTCTTATAAAGATTGGAAAGTTCCATTTTAATTCAAGAGGGGACATCTTCTATATGGAAAAGCTTGGATCCGGCTGGACCCGCGATTTTTCTTCTTAGAATGAAAAATCCGATTGGCCCCGCCGACCCGTTATATAGGGCTGAAATAGCCACATCCTTCCAAAAACCGTCGGCCAAGTGTATCATTGGAAACGCGTCGCTTAGGAATTGAAAGGCCAGCCCTTCCAAAACCGTCGCGCCCGCAATTAAAAAAAACTGGGAAAAAAAGTTTTCCAGAATGATGGACTCTTTCAGGAAAACCACGCAAAATCCGATCAATCCCTTGGAAAGCATATTCATGCCTATGATGCCCCCGGACAAGGCGTCCTGCGCCAGGCCCAGCAGCCCTCCGGCCAGAATGCTGTTGCCACGCGGGAAGTGGTAACCTATGAAGACAATGGCGATGGTTATCAAGTCCGGCCTCACTCCCCCGATTTCAATAAGCCTGAGGACGGTAGTTTGCAGGGAGAAAACCAGTATCAATAAGATAATTATTCCTAAGGCGCGCATGCCCCTACTATACAACAGGCGGCGCATCCCGGCAAGGTTTTCGGTTATCCTCCGCATCTTGTAAGGGAGAAGGACTTAACGTCATGTGGTTAGCGCATGAGCAATTCAAGTTTTCATGGAAAGTACCGATCAACATTAGAGATGGGATTGTGAAAAGATTCTTGTGAAAAAACCTGCATGAGTGAGATAATTGCCATATCAATGAAAATCTACTATTAAAATTAAACTATAGTTTAACAATCGGAAAATGGAGGCCCCCACAATGAAAAAGTATTCCTTTCGCGCTTTTGCTCTCATCCTTATAATTTTTTCTTTTGCCGGCGCAGGCTTTCCCAGCCGCGCCTTCGGCGCGGACGCCTTCACAGCCATGAATATTTCCGCTGGAAATTCTTTTACCCTTATCATTACCGATGGCGGGAAAGTCCTGGCCTGGGGGCGAAATTCCGAAGGCCAACTAGGGGACGGGACAAAGAAGACAAGTTTTTCTTCAGTGGAGGTGAAAAATCTTGCGGATGTGAGTTCCATTTCCGCTGGAGGAAAATTTTCCATGGCCCTGAAAAAGAACGGGACCGTATGGGTTTGGGGGGACAATACCTATGGCCAGTTGGGGGATGGAACCACGGAAATGAAGAATAGCCCGGTCCAAGTGCCGGGCCTTTCTGATGTGATTGCTATTGACGCTGGAGGCGCGCATGCCCTTGCCCTGAAAAAAGACGGGACTCTTTGGGCCTGGGGACAAAATTCTTATGCCCAGTTGGGGAATGGGACCACTGAGCACAGCTCAAGCCCGGTGCAGATGCTGGGTCTTGCCAACATAAAGATAAAAGCCATTGGCGCAGGAGAGTACAATTCCTACGCCCTCACGGAAAGTGGCGATGTTTGGGCTGTGGGGAGGTACAATGACGGCGAATTGGGAAACGGCGCCATGAGGCAGGATGTTGGTGGTTTTTATGAAAGCGTCCCTGTACAGGCCAATATCTCCGGGGTAAAGGACTTTTCCGTTGGGGGCCAACACGTTCTCGCCTTGATGAATGATTTAACCGTCTTCCAGTGGGGAAGAAACATCAGCCCTGATCCGGTCAAGGTGACAAACCTTTCCAAGGTAAAGGCCATTGCCGCCGGCGGCCTTCATTCCCTGGCTATAAAGCAGGATGGGACTCTTTGGGCCTGGGGAGACAACCAGTCCGGCCAGTTGGGGAACGGCGGATATGTGAAGCAGGATGAGCCTGTTCAGGTCAAGCAATCCAAGTCTCCTGAAACATTTTTTTCCAAGGCAGCCGCCATTGCGGGAGGCTGGCAGCATACTATTGCAATTGCGGGAAGCGGGGCCCTTTGGGCCTGGGGAGACAATCACGAAGGGGAGTTGGGGACAAAGCTTGAAAGTGGATACAACAGCACTTATCCAGTCTCCATAGGCTCCAAGGCTGGTACTGGAGGCGGAACGACCGGCGGAGGAGGAACAACCGGAGGAGGTACTAGCGGAGGCACTGGCGGTAGTGGTGGAACAAGCGGAGGGGGGACCAAGGGAGACTGCGCGAAAGGATCGGGAAAGACTGGCAATATTTTCCAGGACGTAGCCACTTCTATATGCGAAGGTCCAAAGGATAAAACCGTTACCCCAAGAGATAAAGAAAAACCCTGGAGCGGCGTGGGGGAAGACATTTATGAAAAGGAAGGAAAAAAGGGTGGGGGGGGAACGGGCGGGTCCACTGGAGGCGGGTCCACAGGTGGCGGCTCCACAAGTGGCGGCTCAGGAACTGGAGGCACAACCAGCGGCGGGTCAACGGGAGGTGGATCTGGCACGAGAGGGCCCGCCATCAGCGCCATTAAAGTCGCCGCAGGCCTTGGGCATACCGTTGCCCTTAAAAAGGACGGATCGGTTTGGGCATGGGGAAGCAATCGGTATGGCATGTTGGGGGTGGGGAAAGATGATTTAAAATTGGGCAAATATCAAAATTATAACTTTACAAGCGTCCCATCCAAGGTGATTAATCTTACAGATGTGGAAGACATCGCGGCCGGGCGTTACCATACTATTGCCCTCCGGAAGGACGGCACGGTTTGGACTTGGGGATATAATACATTCGGCCAGCTTGGGGATGGGACCAACAATGACGGCAACAAGCCCGTCAAGGTGAAAAATCTTACGCAGGTGAAGGCCATAGCGGCCGGAGATTATTTCAGCCTGGCGCTTAAAAAGGACGGCACTGTTTGGGCCTGGGGAATAAACAAAGAGTCCCAATTGGGAACAGACGCTAAAATAACCGGCGATGGGAGCAATGTGCCGGTCCAGGTGGAAAACATTTCAAACGCCAAGGCCATTGCCGCTGGGGCCGCAACCGGTTTCGCCATCCTTGGTGACGGCTCCGTTTGGGGATGGGGCTATAATCGTTCCGGCGAGATAGGAAACGGAGAAAAATTAAAAAATGCACAGGCGCCTGTACAGGTTAAAAATGTTTCAAATGTGGGGTCCATCGCTGTGGGCGAAAGCTCTTCCCTTGCCCTCATGAAGGACGGGACTGTATGGGGATGGGGATGTTCCTCAGTGGTCACGAAATGCCAGTTTGATCCTTACCAATTGGATTTATCAGATCTTTCCAACGTGGCGGCCGTGGACGCCGGAGGCGCTCATGCACTTATATTAAAAGATAACGGGACCGTTTACGCATGGGGAAGCGGCGTTTCCGGCCAGTTGGGGGATGGGAAACATGGGTGGATCGGACCAGGCAGAACGGCGCATGAAAGCGAGGTCCTCGAAAAAACGCAGGGCCTGGCGAACATTAAGGCCATAGCTTGCGGCTTGCAGCATTCACTGGCCATAAAACAGGATGGGACCATTTGGGCGTGGGGGGACAACAATTCCGGCCAATGTGGAGTAGACCCGGTAAAACCGGGCCTTTCCACCAATGACAATGACGAACTTAAACCCGTTAAGGTGTATGGGCCATAGGCGGCCACAACGGCCAATAGCCATTGGTCATTGACTGATAAAAAAACAGTAACAGCTCACGGGTGCCATGAAAAACCAGATAAAGCCTCATTAGCTATTTTTTTAAATCCCCCTTAATCCCCCTTGCAAGGGGGAATTAAAGCAGAGCCGATCTAGGGGAGTTATCCATTTTAGGGGCCTTTTCCGTATTCCCCCTTACCAAAGGGGGACCAGGGGGGATGCGGTTTCCCCTGCAATTGGGCGTGAAGCAGTTTTCCCTGACACCGTGAACTATTACAAAAAAAACATTAAAGAATTATATTCCAGCGGCCGATAATGAAAGCATCTTAAACCATTTTCAGGAGAAAAATAATGAGGGGAATAATTTTAATTTTAGTTCTTGTTTTTTCCATGATGTCCCAAACCATACATGGGAAGGAATCGCAAGAGAACAGCCATTTTGATAAAAAAAATTCCTTTTCCGCGAAAGGGGGATACCATATTTTCATGGACAGCGGTTTCACGGACGCCTGGAACCCTTCCCGGCAAGCCATAAACGAATCGAATATCAATGACAGCGGCGACATGAACGGCGGCGTTGGGGAATTGGCCTACGAAAGAATACTCTACGAAAATATCCTCGGTGCGGAGATTGCCATCGGATATTTCATCGCTGGCAAGAATTATAATTATTTGATTACAAGCGGGGGATCAACCACTACTTCCTCAACCGACATAAAAATAGAAAGCCTGTACATTTCCCCGTCTTTCAAACTCCATTTGCCGGTCCTGGATTCCTTTGCATTCTACGCCGGAGGAGGCCCTGATTATTATAAAACCTGGATAAGGCATGGCATTCAGTCAGGAAGCGCTTCTGTTAACAGGGAGGGGACTTTCAATACCTTCGGATTTCACGGCCTGGGAGGAGTGGACTGGTTCGTCTTCAAGAAACCTTCGGAGGGTGAATACGACATACCCCTAAGCCTCTTCGCGGAATATAAATATACAAGGGTAAAAGTAAACGACGCCGATAAGGCAATCATTGATTACACCAACATGAGCACCGGAAGCGCTTATTCAAAAAATGATTTAGAGATTGGCGGCCACTCATTGCTCTTCGGCGTGAGGTGGCATTTTTAAAATCAGGGAACTGCACACATCGAACG
The DNA here is from genome assembly GCA_016212295.1 of Nitrospinota bacterium. Classification (GTDB taxonomy): domain Bacteria; phylum Nitrospinota; class Nitrospinia; order JACRGO01; family JACRGO01; genus JACRGO01. The sequence goes on from JACRGO010000073.1 coordinate 21,462, forward strand.
TCGAAATGAGTCATGTGCCATGAGCCTATGACCCGCCACGCATGACTCATGACGCGCTCCCTTCCTCGATTCATCCCTGCGTGGAATCCCTTTCCAAAATCCTTGGGGTGATGAATATCAGCAATTCCTCCTCCCCCTCCACATCGTCCTTATTCTTGAACAGCCATCCCAGGGCAGGGACCCTTGACAGCCATGGCACTCCTTTATTGGTATTCGTCGCCGTTTTCTTGAAAAGCCCCCCCAGCACGATGGTATCGCCGTTTCTCACTATAATCTCGGTGGTCACGGTCCTGGTGGATATTGAAGGCACTCCGCTCGTCGATTTTATGGAAGAATCCGGCTCGTCCTTTGCCGCATTGATTACAAGAGAAACATAACCGTCGGGCGTGATATGCGGCGTGGTGGCAAGCTTGATGGTGGCGTTCTTCCATTCCGTCGCGGTGCCGTCCTGCGAAACAGTCTCATATGGTATGGAGTTCCCGCTTTCAATGGACGCCTGAACATTGTCCTTGGTGGTAATCCTAGGATTGGAGATGATTTTCCCTTTTCCCGCGCTCTCAAGGGCGCTCAATTGGATGTCCAGATAATTACCATCAACAACATGCCCCAGAACCACTCCTAAAGCCCCTCCAGCGCCGGCGCCGGCCGCTGCAGGGAGGTCCACCACGTAATTTCCCCCTGCACCGCCATTCAGCCCAATGTTATTAGGAAAGGTGCTATTGGTCAGCATGTCCGCGTTGCCGCCCCAACGGATTCCAAGTTGCTTGGAGTAATTCCTTTTGACCTCAACTATTCTGGCCTCTATGGAAACCTGTTTTGGAGGGGTGTCAAGGATATGTATGAGGTCTTGCATTTTTTTCAGGCTTTCCTTGACGTCCACGAGGATCAGGGTAAAAGTCCTTTGGTCCACGGTTATCTTGCCCCTCTCGCTTTTCAGGCCGTCAAGATTCGCCGATAGTTTATCTATATCGGCGTAATTAATCTTCACTGTTTCCGTGATCAATGGCTCGGCCTGGATCTTGGCGGTTTTTTCCTCAATGAGCTTCTTTCTCGATTCCAGCCTGGCCTGCTTCTCCTGGTCAACCTGCGCCTTGGTGGCCACGCGGATGATATTCCCCTCCCTTGTCATGCCAAGGTTATTGTTTTTCAGGACGATATCCAATGCCTGGTCCCACGGAACGTTCATCAGCCGCATGGTCACGGTCCCCTGGACCTCCGGGGTGGTAATCACATTCAATCCGCTCACCTCGGCCAGAAGGCGCAGGATGTTTTTCACGTCAGCGTTTTGAAAATCCAGGGACACCCGCTGTCCTGTATAAGTCTTGGGACCGGTTTCACTGAAAATAAATTCCTCGTCCAGCGCCCCCTCTTCCTTGGCCGCGCCATTGGTTTTATTTGGAGATTCCTGGGCAAGGATGGCCTTTGGCGCGCTTTCCTGCTTGCCAGCCACAGGCTGATTCCCGGCCTTTTGCGCGGCCGTTTTTTCAACCGGAACCACCTCCGCGCCTCCAGCGGCTTTCTCGGTGGAAGGATTTTTAATCTCAATGGCTATGCTGTTTTCATCCCTTTTGTCGATATTATATTCCGTGGGCTTATCAAGAGCCACTTCGACGCGGGTTGAATTGCTCTCGGGAAAATACATAGGGGTGACCTTTCTTACGCCCCCCTGGTCCACGATCAAGGGGTTCTGAAAATTCCCAGGCTCCGTATTTTCCAATTCCACCATCAACCGTTCCGGATCGGGCAGTTTATAGGCGCTATATTGAATCTTCTTGTCCGACCGCAACAGGATATTGACCTGTCCGGTTGAAATTTCCGATTCCAAGGAAACTATTTTCCCAGCCTCCTTCGGCGCCGCAACCGCGGACGGCTTGGCGCTCTCCTCTTGTTTTTCCGAGGGAGAGAATATTTTATCCTTTAGGACGCATCCGTTGAATATCTGGAAGGTAAGGATAAAACAAAGGGCCAATGGTATTATCTTTGGAGTCATGATCTATTCCTCCTCTTTCTTTAGCTTGAATTTTTTTGTTTTAGTTGATATTTTGCCCACGTAATCCCTGATATTTTCCTCAACCATTACCTGGTCCTTGGTTATTGAGGCCACTTTCCCATAGTTAGTCCCTACTATGTCCCCGGCCTTGATGGTATATCCCTTCTGGTCCGAGCCCTGCACTAGGGCGAAATTCTGCTTCTCTCCAACCACAATGCCGACTATCGTCAAGGAATCAAGGTCTATGTTCAAGGGACTGATTACCTTGGCTTTATATTCGGAATTCAGCTTGGAGACCATCGCGGAATACTCAGCCAACCTTTGATTTACCTCCTCTTCCGGCCTTTTTTCCAGTTTTTTTGAGTCCTTGAAGTATTCCGTCAAATCCTCAATCTTGCCTGTAAGTTTAGGGTCTTCCTTTTGGGCGCGTGAATAAAGATACATGTTGATCGGCTCAACCTTCGATAGTTCCTTCCAAAGGCTGGAGATGTCCACGGTCGGCGCCGACTGGATTATTTCCATGTCTATCAGAGAGGCAAAGGGATCGCGCAATTGTTGTCCCATGTAAGTCGCGCTATAAATAAATTCTTCTGGCTCCTCTTTTTTCTCCTGGGGCGTTTCCTGGGACCCTTCCTTGGCTTCCTTTTTCTCCTCCTTGGAGTCTGCTTTTATTTCCCCCCCTTTTTCAGGGGCCATGATGCCTTTTTCCCCGCCGGCGGCCTCCTGGACGGTTTTTCCTTCCTCCGCCGTGGGCGGCGGTTGTGGAAGGGAAGTTTCCTTCTTTGTTGGAGGAGGCTCTATTTTTTTCTCTTCCTGAGAGGCCGCTGTTTTCTCTTTTTCCTTTTCAGCCGGTGGAACAACCGCTGGTTTTTGCGGTTCCGACTCGGCAACCTTGGCCGTCGACGGCGGTCCAGGCTCGACAGCCTTCGCGCCCGCCGGTTGCTCCATCCTTGCCGTTGCCGCGGGTTTAGGGGCCGCGGCCCCCTTTTTCCTGACCGTGGGGAGATCCTTCAACCCGATAAAAGTTGTTTGTTTTATTTTTTCAGGAGTGAATACCGTTTCCATAGCCAGGGATTCCATCACGCCCGCAAGATAGAGGATTTCCCCTGGCTCGGGACTTGTCTTGGCGAAACCAGACAGCAACTCCCGGGGGATATTTTTCAGACCGGATTCAGCCAAGGCGATCAGCTTGGTTGTGTCAAAAAAAAACAGGAGATGATTATTTGGAGAAACCCCGGAAGAAGCATACACTTTATTTTTTTCCAGGGAGGGTTTTTCTTGCCGGATGGCGTCTATAATATTATCCGCCAAGTTTTCTCCAATGGCTAAAAACAAAAAATTTTCATGGAAAAAATAATCAAACGGCGGGGCAGGGTCGTTTTTTACCCGGTTTATTTCAAATTCCTTGTAACTCCTTTTTTCTATCGCGGAGTTGAGTGATTTTTCCACTAGCTTGGCCGCTTGCTGGACATCTTTTACCTCCAATGCCGCCGCAATGCCTGGTAAAAATTTTTCCACATCTCCGCTTCCAACGACTGCCAGACACCATTCCTGGCCCAGAAGCGGCAAAACCTCCTCTTCCCATAAAATAACATTCCCTTCCTTTCCAACGCCCCCGAATAAAGAAAAAGCTTGAAGCATCGGTCCGGCTTGCGCCATTTTTTCCTTGAAATACTGGACTATCTCTCCAGCGTTCATCCTCTGAACACCGAGGTACAGCATGGCTTCTGACGGCATTAAATGAAGGGTTTGTAAAACCTCGGGCACGGCGGAAACCCAATTCCCGCTGAAACCGGCTGTTTTTCCCGGGCCAGCGGAAAAATCCGTTTGAACCTTGATCCCCTTCTCCATGGAGACCCTGGAAAAGAAGGCCTCAACAATGGTTTCCTTCTCCACGGCTTCTTGCGGCGGCCCTTCCGCCAAATGAAACAATTCTTCCAGTTTTGCGTTGTCAACATACATCCCATATCTGGTCGCGGCCATGGATTTTCCTACGTTTTTCACATATAGCGGAGAGTCAACAATCCTCTGGATGTCCCCCCCCTCCGCTATGCCAAGCGAAAGCTTGAGCGTGTCCAGGGAGTTGGACATGACCATCGCGCCGTTAACCAACGCGTAATGGATAGGAATCCCAAATAGACCTTCCGGGACGCTCGTGACCGCGAAATTCCCGAACCGTTGCTTCACGAAATCCCCCTTCCCGGAGTAAGACATGTATTTTTGGCCGAGGAATTCCTCTATGTAAAAGAGAGGTCCGGTCTTGGTCGTGATGAGAAAGGAAATTTTTTCCTTTTTGGAGGGAAAAAACGCCAGGGCCACATCCTGCCCGAAAGCCCCAAGGAAGACCTCTTCCGACAATAACGATTGAAGCCTTTCCCTGGTTCCCAGGCTCTCCGGCGGCTGGACTATTGACGTAATGAGAGGAGACACCTGATATTCAGCCAGTTGAAGGAAAAATTTTGAACGGCTGAATCCTTCCCAGGTTTCCCCTAGGCCTTTAATGAAAAATACCAGCGCCGCTCCACCAGGGACGAGTTGTTCCACGTTTTTCTCGCCTTGAGAATAAGCGGGGGGATAGGAGCGAACGGCCTGTTTATTCCTCTGGTAAAGAAAAAACCCCGCGCCAGCGGACCCTATGATACCGGTAATTATAAGAGCCGAAAGAAATTTTCTCATTTTTGCATGTCAAAATTTTTACGCTTTAATGCGTTGATTTATGAAAAGCAAAAACCGTACCCGAACCTTTTGTGTTAAAAAAATCCTATAATAATTAACAAGGAGCCTTTATCAAAAATAGCGCCTGAAGCGGGATTGTATTGACTTGCGTGATGAACTAATTTATCATTTTCCTGATCATGGCCGTTTTCTATAAATCCGCATTCAGAAAATTCGTTAAAAAACAGACAAGGCCTTTTCAACTTGCCATTGAAGATGAAATTGATAGAATTAAAAATAATCCATCTGTTGGGGAAGATAAAAAGGGAGATTTAGCGGCATTCAAAGTCAGCAAGTTTAAATTCCACCATCAACAATATCTTATTGCATACGAAATAAATGGTAATGACATAACAATTTATATGATGGGGACTCATGAAAACTTTTATAGGGACCTTAAACGCTATACGGAGTAAATAAATATGATAACAGCAATAACAGCGGAAAAAGTTTATAGGGAAATCCTGGAAATGCCGGTAAAGGAAAGGGAGAAACTTTTTATAGTTATAGCAAGGCATGGCTTTGAAAAAGACGTATACACGCATGATGAGGTGTTTGACGATGTAAGGCGGTCGCCTTTTACAATAAAAGAGGCGGCGGAATATCTTGAGGTAGCGGAGATAACTGTCAGAAGGTGGACAACACAAGGAGTTTTAAAATCCAAAAGAATCGGCAAAAATATAGTATTTCACGCGGATGAACTTAAATCCTTCAAAAGCAGGAAAATATGAGCAACACTGGCCGCTAGGTCATGGCGCGCCAGTTGCCGGGGAAGTTTGCCATTGGCTCCTCGTCACTGGCCACTGAATATATTGTTACTTCTTCGCCGGGGCGGGAGGAGGCGCGGGCTGCTTCTCCGCGCCTTCAATGAATTTGTAGGTGGTGGCGAAACACGATGTTTTAAGGGTAAAGGCGCCCTTTTGCCCTCTTTGGACCTGGATATTGATATTCTCAACGTCCACAATTCTCGGCAAGCGCCGGACGCGGTCAAAAAAAGCCATGACCTCATGAAAATTGCCCTGGACTTCCACCCTTACCGGAACCCTGGCGTAGAAATCCAATACAACCTCTTGTTCCGGTTGAAAAAGCAGAAAGTCGAGGCCTGATTTTTTCCCTTCCTCGCTGATGGTTTTAAGGAAACTTGGTATTTCCTTTTCTCCAGGCAGTTCTTTTCTCGCTTCAAGCAGATTCTTTTCCAGGGCGCTTATCTTTTCCTTTAACTCAGGGAGTTTTTTCGCCAACTGCCTTGTTTTTTCCAGATTGGTTTCCACGGTTTTCAAGTCCGCCGAGAGGGACGATATCTGATTTACTCCCTCCATATAGAAAAAGTAGAAATACGCGCCGAATATCAAGGCCAATACCCCCCCGACAGCGGCCCAACGCTGCCATTTAGGGAGGCTGTTTAATTGATCGTAAGGTATCTTGTCCAAAATCTGGTTCATGGCTTTCCTGATTGCTTTTGCTCTTCCGCTTCCTGTCTTTCCCTGGACTTGTTGCGGGCCTCCACAAAGGGGTTCCGCGGCAGTTGTTTCACTTCGTTGCTCAGCAGCCGGCCATATTTAATGGCGGCCTCCCGGGATAAGGATTCTTCAACTACGCCTCCCATGCCATAAATGCCTCCGGGGGTTTTACCCGATAGCGCGTCCCAATTTTTTTTGGAGTAACCTTCCTTTGAGGCAAGACAAGTTATCTTGAATTTCTTCACTTTCCTTTTTTCGATTTCTGTTTGCCTGACATATTCAAGGACCACGTCAGGGAACATTTCCATATTCTGCAGCGACTCCATGAACGCCGAGATGGCGCTGTCCCTGAATGAGTAGCCCTCCATCACGATACCCGCCGGCTCCTCGGCCAACCGGTCCAGCCACATCTCGCCGGATGGAAGCCGCCGGTTGAGTATTTCATGGTAGAGCCTGGCCGGCTCTTTTTGGTTCTCCTTGAGTCCTGATATGGTCTTCACCATGGTCTCGAGCCTCTTTTGCATCTTCTCTGATTCCGCTACCTTGGACTCCACATATTTCAGGCTTTCAAGCTCCTTTTTGATCGCGGCTATCTGGTCCGTCAAGCCCGCGATTTTTTTTCCCTGCATGGAGGAGATGAACCCTGTCAGCCCCAGGGCCAGGACCACCAGCAGGATGGCCGCGCCGATCTCCATTTGCATATTGGCGCGGACCCTTTCCTTCCTGTAATCCAATAAGTTTATTTTAATCATTGCTTGTCATTTCATTGCTTGTCATTGAACCTGCGGGAGGCCAGCCCGATGCTCACCGCCGCCATTGGACCGATGGTCTCCAGGTAATCGGAATCAAAATTCTTATAGTTGACCTTGATGTTTAAAAAGGGGTTCAGGATTTCGGTCTTTTTTTCCAGTTTTTCGGAAACCTGCCTGTCGAGGCCGGGCATTATGGCCGCCCCGCCGCTTAAAACAATGTTATCCACCTCCCTGTTCCTGGCGGTGCTGAAAAATTCGAAGGACTTGAAAATCTCCTTGGTGATGTCGGCCAATGCGTTAATGACGATCGGGGCGACCTGGTTCTGGGTTATGCCTTCCACCTCTATCCCGAGTTTCAATTGTTCGGCGACCTCCGGGCCGACGTTCAGCTCTTTTTGAATGGCGCGGTTGAATGCGTCGGACCCGATGGAAATGTCCCTGGTGAAGGCCGTGATTCCTCCTTCCACTATATTGATGTTCGTGGAGGAGGCCCCGATGTTCACGAGGGCGGTAACGGTCCTGGGATCGAATTCGCCGTTCAATTCAAAGCAATTTTCTATGGCGAAGACGTCCAGGTCGACCACTACGGGATATAAACCCGCGGATTTCAATACCTGGAGCCGCGATTCGATAACGTCTTTTTTTATGGCCGCCAGGATCACGTCCATTTGCCGCTCCCCCTCGCCTTGTGGGCCTTCCTCCGCCGAGTCAGCGCGCAGGATAAAGGAGTCAACGTTGACCTCTTCTATGTCGTAAGGAATGTACTGTTCCGCTTCCGCCTTGATGGATTCAGCCAATTTTTCCTCGGCCATGACCGGGACGCTAATCTTCTTTATTATGACCGACTCGCCGGAAACCGAGGTAACCGCGTATTTGGTCTTGATTTTTTCACAAAGAAGCAATCGTTTGAGGGCGTCCGCGACCCCCTCCACGTTTTCCACTACTCCGTCAACTATGAATTCCGGATTGATGGGCATAACGCCGAAGTTCATCAGCTCAAAGGAATTTTTTTTCTTTTTCAATTGGGCCAGTTTTATGGAATGCGACCCAATATCAATCCCTATCACTTGTGTGTTCTTTGATAGAAACATCGTCTTTTAAAAAAAATCGTAACTATTCAGCGAAATGTTATATAACCACGATAGTCGCCGTTAAATGCCTTTTTACATCCCCCTCAATCCCCCTTTGTTAAGGGGGAATGAATGGGTTGTGCCGTCCATCGTGGTATATTTCCCATACATCGCCTGATTCCCCCTTGTAAAAGGGGGCCAGGGGGATGTAAAAAGGCCGAAGGCTCATTTAACTATAAAAATTCAGTTTTAAGAAAGACAAAAATAAAAACACACTGAATAGTTACAAAAAATCAACTGTTAACGGTTATAAAAAATAATCCCTGTTGTTGATAAATTTCCCTAAGTATACCGGAAAATTATACCAATTATATATAAAAAATCAATAATTTTTTAATAATTTTAATAAATAAGCTACTAATTAATCACCGTGTAGATCCTTAAAATCAAAGGAAGAGGCTATTCCGGCATACTCCAGCCCCTGCTCCACATGCCCCCTTTTACTGCTTCCACTGGAAAGTATCAGGCACTTTTCTCTGTACACCCGTACAGCCTCCTCCCTTTGCTCCAAGGTAAGTTTTCCCTCACTAAGCAATTTGGCCAGGGAGCGGACCCTGAACCGGTCCATCCCCCAGAATTTCCTGGAAAGCTGGTCCTCGTGTCCCCCACGCTTGATGGTTAGCTTTTCGTCTATATAATCCACCTCATAATCCTTGGCCACACGTAGCCACAGATCATAGTCCTCGCAGGCTGTAAGGGACTCATCAAACAGTCCCACCCTCTCAAACAATTCACGCCTTACAATAACCGAGGAGGGGCTTATCATGCAAAGTAAAAGGCATTTGGAAAAAATCAGTCCACCGGACTTCTGGTGCTTTTTCATTGGATTCACGCGGACGCCCCTTCTAACCCATATCTCGTCCGTGTGTCCAAGAAAAATATCGGGAAGAGATTCCATACGCTCCACTTGGCGTTGAATCTTCCTCTTGTCCCAAAGGTCGTCGGAGTCCAGGAAGGCGATATACCCGCCTTCTGTCTCCATGATTCCACGGTTCCTTGCAGCGGAAACCCCTCTCTGTTCCTGCCTGATCAACCGGTAGGAGCCTTTGAACGCGCCAAGGAATTCTTCCTGGTCCTCAGTGGAGCCGTCGTCTATGATCAAGACCTCCAGATTGGAATACGTCTGCTGAAGGACCGACTCAACCGCCTCTTTAAGAAAGGCGGCCCTGTTGTGCGTGGGGATTATAACGGAGACCTTTGGACTGGCGGAGGACATGGGGCAATCTTATCAAAATTCGGCCGGAGAGAAAAGGTTGTTGGGAAAGCAAACTGCAATTATAAATTACGAATTACGAATTACGAATTGGCATATTGGTGTCCTTTTGTGGTTTTCTGAATAGATGCGATAATGCGACAGAGTTCTTCGGCATCGGCGTGGATGCTCTCGAATTCGGATTGAGTCAGGTAATTGGTATCCTTTAGGAGGCGGAGCCAGTAGGAAGTTTCACGGGCTTCTTTGTAGGCGATGGACATTTTTGAAACAAAGTCGGCGCGAGATTGTCCACCGATGGCCTCTTCAACGTTCGCACCGATGCTTGTTCCGCACCGCGAACGCATAGCTCTTGGCCTGAATAACATTATCAGCCTTCACCCCATTTCCTCCCAACTATTCGTAATTCGTAATTTTTAATTCCTAATTGCTTCCAGCACTTCCGGCATTCTCATTCTTCTCCAGTTGGTCCTGGCTTGGTGTTTGGTTTGGTATTATAATATCACCAAACGTATTGATACACGGAAAATTTATTTTGGTCGCGGCCCTATCTCGCTATGAAAAACAAAAAAACTCTTGAGGATTTGATAGCCCTGGCGGCCAGGCTGCGCGGGGACAAGGGGTGCCAGTGGGACAAGGAGCAGACCAGGGAATCCATCAAGCCATATCTTGTCGAGGAGACGTACGAGGTCCTGGAGGCCATTGACCACAAGGACCCTGAGAAGATAAAAGAAGAACTGGGCGACCTCCTCTTTCAGATCATTTTCCACGCCAGGATATCGGAAGAACGAGGGGAGTTTGGAATTTACGACGTCATCGGCGGCATCTGCTCCAAGCTGGTGCGTAGGCACCCGCACGTATTTGAGGACGCCAAGGTCAAGGGCACAAAGGATATCCTTCGCCAATGGGAGGAAATCAAGCGCTCCGAGAGGGAAGACAAACATAAAAATAAGGCCCTGCATGGGGTCCCTCCCCATCTCCCTGGACTGGTCCGCGCCCAAAGGCTGCAGGAAAAAGCGGCCAGGGCCGGGTTTAACTGGGATGACGCCAACGAAATCCTCGCTAAAATCCAGGAGGAAATGGAGGAACTCCTGAAGGCGCTGAATCAGGGAGACCCCGCCGCCATCCAGAACGAAATAGGCGACCTCCTGTTCGCGGTTGTAAACTTTTCCAGGTTCATGGGGGTCCACGCGGAGGAGGCCCTTAAGACAACCATAAAGCGCTTCATATCCAGGTTCGAGTACATGGAAGAGAAGATTATAAGCGGCGGAAGGGAACTCAAGAACGTCTCCCTGAAGGAGATGGACCGCTATTGGGACGAGGCCAAGGAGATAGAACGTGGATAGCGATGGCGGCGCGGAGCGGCTTGGCCGAGGCCAATTTGTTTTATGAAACTCTAGCCAAAAATATTTGAAATTTTCAAAAAAGGCGCAATGTTTTTTCACGGTTGGAGATACTTGCTCGCCTATTCCGAAAATTTATCTCTTTTTGCCATAAAACGTTTCACTTTTTGCCGCCTTTTTGAAATTTCAAATATTTTTGGCTCATTGCCGAAATGAAATGTGCGCGATAAATTCTCAGAATAGGCGAGTAAGTATCCAAATCTCAATTGTCAAATAACAAATAAACCCCAATAACCAAAATTACAAATGACAAACAAGGGAATGGAATTGTTTTGGACATTCGGTAATTGCAATTTGTAATTTATTTGTAATTTGCTATTTGTCATTTGGGATTTTTTTTCACTTTTGCTTGCGGCGAAGCCGCGCAATGTCATCCGTGTTCCACTAAAAATAGAATCCCAACGCCATGAAACCAGAACTTGGCTTCATCTATTCCGAAAAATACCTCCTGCACGAAACCGGCAACCACCCCGAAAATAAAGGCCGCCTGACCGCCATACTGGAAGCGGTGGAAAAGAGCGGCCTGAGCCCAAGACTGCTCCGGATCGACCCGGTCCCCGCCACGGAGGAACAGATCGCCCTGATCCACGGCAAGGACTATATCCGTTCAGTCGAACGGGCGTGGGATGAAGGGCATAGGCGGCTCGACCCTGACACTGTCATCTGCCGGGAATCCTTTTCCGTTGCCCTTCTCGCGGCGGGCGCGGCTATTGGCGCGGTTGACATGGTCCTGAATGGCGATATTAAAAGGGCCTTCTGCGCGGTGCGGCCTCCAGGGCATCACGCTGAACGTGGCCGCGCCATGGGGTTCTGTCTATTCAACAACGCGGCCATTGGCGCTGAATACGCACTCAGGTCGCGCGGACTCAAAAAAGTCTTCATCCTGGATTGGGACATCCACCACGGAAACGGGACCCAAAATTCCTTCTACCACAGAGGCGACGTCTATTACGCCAGCATCCACCAATGGCCGAATTATCCAGGCACCGGCCTAGCGGAAGAGACCGGGGAAGGCGAGGGCCTTGGAGCGAACCGCAACCTTCCAGTAAACCCTTTCCAAGGCGATGACGCCTATCTGGATATTTTCAGGGAATCAGTCATACCGGAAATCCTACGGTTTTCCCCGGAGTTGGTGGTGATTTCCGCGGGATTCGACGCGCATCAATCAGATTTCCTTGCCTCCATGAACGTTTCCACTGAGGGTTTTGGGAGGATGACGGAGATGGTGGCGGAGGCTGCTGACAAGGTGTGCGGCGGGCGTATAGTATCAGTGCTGGAAGGGGGATACCATTTGAAGGCGCTTGGGGACTCCGTGGCCGTTCATCTGGAAAAGATGATGGGTAAGGAAAGGTGAAAGGAAGGCGAAGGGCGAAGAGGCGGAAGACTGAAGGCGGAGGCCAGAGGACGGAAGGCAATTGTCGATTGTCAATTGTAAATGGTCAACTACTAACCCCTAACCGCTATCCGCTAACCCCTAATCGCTATCCGCTGCTATCAGGCATTTACCAGCGAGGCGCCGCAGCACTTCTTGTACTTCTTTCCGCTTCCGCACGGGCATGGGTCGTTCCTGCCGACCTTTGGGGCTTCCCGCTTCACGGTGTGCGGCTCAGGGGCGCCGCCTCCCTCGAATTCTCCCCTGTGCTCAATCATCCTGGCCGGCTTTCTTGGGGCCTCCCTCACCCGGATTTCCTCCGGGGTGGAGATATGAACGTGGAAGATGGTCTGTGTAATAGTCTCCTTGGCGCGGGCCACCATATCGCTGAACAGGTCGAACCCTTCCTTCTTATATTCATTGAGTGGGTTTTTCTGGGCGTAGCCCCTCAGTCCCACGGACTCCTTAAGGTGGTCCATTGTGAGGAGATGGTCCTTCCACTGCGAATCAATGGTCTGCAGCATGACGTTCGTAAGGAGCATGTCCGTGATCTCCTTGGGAATATTGCTCATCCGCTCCTCAAAGGACCTTTGAATTATTCCGTGGAGTTTTTCCTTCAGCCCTTCCCTGTCCACGCCGGCGATGTCCGCCGCGTCACTCCCGTCAAGCCTCGAAATTTTGCCAGCCCCCACGTCGATCTTGAGGTGGAGGTTGAAGAGCCGCAGGAGCGCCTCTTCCAGGCCGCGAAGGTCCCACTCCTCCGCGTATAATTTGGGGTCCACGTAGGCGTCGATGTTCTCCTCCAATACGTCGTCCACCATCTCCATGAGGGTGTTCTTGAGGCTTTCCCCGGTTAGGATCTGGCGTCTGAGGTCGTACACAACCGTCCTCTGCTTGTTCATGACGTCATCATATTCCAGGAGATGCTTCCGCATGTCGAAGTTGTGGGCCTCCACCTTCTTTTGCGCGTTCTCAACGGCCCTGGTGATGAACTTGTGCTCAATGGGCTCTCCCTCTTCCATGCCCAGTTTTTCCATGATCCCGGAGATCCTTTCGGAGCCGAAGATCCTCAGGAGGTCGTCCTCAAGCGAGAGATAGAACCTTGATGAGCCAGGGTCGCCTTGCCTGCCGGAGCGGCCCCGCAACTGGTTGTCGATCCGCCTGCTTTCGTGCCGCTCGGTGCCTATGATGTGGAGTCCGCCGAGGTCCGGCACGCCCTCCTCCAGCACTATGTCCGTTCCCCTCCCCGCCATGTTGGTGGCGATGGTGACGCCCGCCTTTCTTCCGGCCTTTGCCACTATCTCCGCCTCGCGCTCGTGGTGCTTGGCGTTCAAGACATTGTGCGGCACCCCTTTTTTCTTCAGCAGGGCGCTCAACCTTTCCGACTTCTCGATGGAGATGGTCCCGACCAGCACGGGCTGGCCTTTCTTGTGGAGTTCCTGTATCTCGTCCGCCGCGGCGTTGAATTTTTCCCGCACCGTGCGGTAGATCACGTCGGAAAATTCCTTGCGTATCATTGGCCTGTTTGGAGGAATGACCAGCACCTCCAGCTTGTAGATGGCGGAGAATTCAGCGGCCTCGGTGTCGGCGGTGCCGGTCATCCCGGCCAGTTTTTTATATAGCCGGAAATAATTCTGGAAGGTGATGGTTGCCAGGGTCTGGTTCTCGCTCTCGATCTTCACGTCCTCCTTTGCCTCAAGAGCTTGGTGAAGGCCGTCGCTGTACCTTCTCCCGGGCATGAGCCTTCCCGTGAATTCATCCACTATCAGCACCTCGTCCTCCTTGACCACGTAGTCAACGTCCCTCTTGAAAATCTTGTGCGCCTTGAGGGCCTGGTTCACGTGGTGCAGGAGTTCGATGTTGCTGGGATCATAAAGATTTTCCACCGGGATGGCCTTTTCCACCTTGGCCACGCCCTCCTCGGTGAGAAACACCGTGCGGGTCTTCTCCTCGATCTGATAGTCCTCCTTGTTCAACCTGGGGATGATTTTGTTGATCATGTAATACTTGTCGGTTGAGTCCTCGGAAGGCCCTGAGATTATAAGCGGGGTCCTTGCCTCGTCGATGAGTATGCTGTCCACCTCATCCACTATGGCGTAGTTGAGTTCCCTCTGGACATAGTCCTTGAAGGAGTATTTCATGTTGTCGCGCAGGTAGTCGAAGCCGTACTCGTTATTGGTCCCGTAGGTGATGTCCGACCCGTACGCCTGCTGGCGCTCGGAGTCGTTCATTCCGTGCTGGATGACTCCAACGGACAGGCCCAGGAATTTGTAAACGGCGCCCATCCATTCGCTGTCGCGCCTGGCGAGGTAGTCGTTGACCGTCACCACATGCACCCCTTTCCCGGCCAGGGAGTTAAGGTACACGGGAAGGGTGGCCACAAGGGTCTTCCCCTCCCCGGTCTTCATCTCCGCTATCTTCCCCTCGTGGAGGACCACTCCCCCTATGAGTTGGACGTCGAAATGCCGCATGTTCAGGGTCCTTCTGGCCGCCTCCCTCACAACAGCGAAGGTCTCAGGAAGCATTTCCTCCAGGGTCGCGCCTCTTTCTATTTTGCCCTTGAACTCAACGGTTTTTTGCCTTAAATCATCGTCGGAGAGGCTCCGGGTCTGTTCCTCCAAGGAGTTGATCTGGACAACGTAGGGCTGGAGCCTCTTCAATTCACGGTCGTTTCTGGTCCCGAATATTTTTTTGAATATATGGTTGATCATGGATGCCTGCGCCTTTTTAAAGAATTGAACTTAACGCCCTTCGGGCGGACTTTAAAGAATTGACATCCCCCTAGCCCCCTTTTTTAAGGGGGAATATCTCAAAAATTCCCCCCTGGCAAGGGGGGATCAAGGGGGGTGTGCTTCATGTATCTATTTGATTTTAAAAGATTAAAAATGGAAATTCCTATACGTTTTAAATATTTTTTTTACTGCTATTGGGAAAATAATCGCTGCTCAAAAAGTTGCGTGTTACGTGTTGCGGGGCGTCTTTTCAACCCGCGACTCGCAACCCGCAACAAGTTGGTAATCAAAAATATTTTACGATAGCCGTTTAATAAAAAAAAACCCCAGCGGTAAAATTCCATTCCGCCGGGGTATATACCCTTATATTTTATTATAATGGAAAATTCTTTTAAAAAAAACCGGTTCCAATCCGGTCCTTATAACTCGCCGGTGCCCTCTTCGAAGATGTACCGCATAGGATTAACCGGGACCCCGTTCAACATGACTTCATAATGGCTGTGAGGTCCGGTGCTCCTTCCGGTGTTCCCGACCTCGGCTATGACCTGTCCCCTTTTCACCCTGTCGCCCACCTTCACGAAATGCTTGGAATTATGCCCGTACCTGGTCCTGACCCCATAGCCGTGGTCTATTTCCACCATCTTGCCGAAACTGCTGTCCCTGTCCGAGCTGACCACGACTCCGTTGGCCGTTGCCACTACCGGCGAACCCACGCGGGTGGCGATATCGACCCCGGCATGGAGTTCCCTTAGCCCGGTAAAGGGGGAACTGCGATACCCGAAGGTGGAAGTTACCCATCCCCTTGCGGGCCAGATGGAAGGCGTTGAGGTAAGCAGTGAGGATTGGTTTTTAAAGAATTCGTCAAGTTCCAGGAAGCTCATTTCCTGCAGCTCGGAGCGGACCCGCAGATTTTTTAGGTCCTCATGTATACGCGAGCTGAGGGCGCTGTTGGGAGAATCCAGGGAGCCTTCCTCATCAATGCGCTCCTCGGAACCACCGATGCCAAGCCCTCCCCCGCCTTGTTGGCCCTTGGGAAGGTCCAGGGCGGTGATGACCCGGAGTTTTCTGTCGAACTTTTCCAGGCGGACCATTTGGGACTCGAAGTCCTGTATTTTCCTGGAAAACTTATGGAGTTGGACTTGCTGGTCCTGGTTTTCCTTTCTTAGCGAGTCCAGTTCAACCACTTCCCGGCTGATTTCAAAATAGCGATTATAAAAATAGTATGACGCTACGAAAAAAATAACGGAAGAGACCAGGACAAAGGAAAGCAGGAACTTAACAACTTTTTTGTGAAGTTGAAATCGCCGGGGATTAGCCGAGGTATTGGAAAAAATTAAAAGATTGTAGTAATTGTTCGCCATTCGGAATTTGAACCTTAGGAAACATTACTCCAAAAAGAATGAAAAAGCCGTACATACTGGGGGTTTACTTTATAGAATTTTGCCCTTTTTGTCAAGTAAATTTTAAAAATTAAAATTACTTTTCCTTGGAAATCCGTGTCATCAGCGTTATCCTCTGCCGGTTGCATAGCCCAGACGGGACTATGGAGCCGGCAAGGATTTTTTTTCATATTCTGACTTCTGGCTTCTGGCCTTCGATACCCGGCGCCTGCCCCCTGTCTTCATTTATACCCCGCGCGCGCCAGATATAAAAAATGGCTGGATACACAGCGAGTTCCATTATAGTGGAAGTGACGACGCCGCCGACCATCGGCGTTGCGATGCGCTTCATCACGTCAGCCCCGGCCCCGCTGCTCCATAGAATGGGAAGCAGGCCCGCGATGATCACCGCCGCGGTCATGGCCTTTGGACGCACCCTCTTCACCGCGCCGTGGTAAATGGCGTCACGCAGGTCCGCCGGACCCCGCATCTTGCCCTTGCTGCTCCATTCCCCGTAAGCCAGGTCCAGATAGAGGAGCATCACCACGCCCGTTTCCGCGTCCAGGCCGGCCAGGGCTATCAGCCCCACCCAAACCGCCACGCTAAGGTTGTAGCCTGACAGGTACAGCATCCAGAAGGCGCCGACGAGCGAAAACGGCACAGCCAGGAGCACTATGGCGGTCTTCACCATTGACCGGGTGTTTAGATAGATGATCAGCACGATGATCATAAGCGTGAGCGGGACCACGATCAGGAGCCTCTGCTTGGCCCGGACCATGTACTCGTACTGCCCGGACCAGAAGATGTTGTATCCAGCGGGCATGCGGATGGTCCCCTTGTCCAGGGCCTCCTTCACAACGGCCTGGGCCGACTCCACATACCGCCCGACGTCGATGTCCTTCACGTCCACGTAAATCCAGGCGTTGGGAACAGCGTCCTCGCTCTTTATTCCCATCGGGGCGCGGACCACTTCCACGCTCGCCAGTTGTCCAAGCGGAATGTGCGCCCCCACGGGAGTGGGAACGATGATTTCCCTCAACGACTCCAGGTCCTTGCGGAAATCGCGGTCATAGCGAAGGTTCACGGTGTAACGCTGAAGCCCCTCCACCGTGGTGGTGAGGGGCATGCCGCCAAGGGCCACTTCCAGCACCTCCTGGACCTCTCCAACGGTGAGGCCGTACCGCGCGATCTCGTCGCGGTTGATTGTGAACTCAACGTAATTTCCCCCCATCACGCGCTCCGCGAAGACGCTTGCCGTGCCCTGGACTTTTCGCATCACAGGCTCAATCTCGGAGGCGATCCGCTCAAGCTCCGCCAAGTCCGGCCCGGCCACCTTGATCCCGACCGGGGTTTTGATACCGGTCGCCAGCATGTCGATGCGCGTCTTGATGGGCATGGTCCAGGCGTTGTTCAGTCCGGGGATTTGAACAGCGGCGTTCATGGCCTCCACCAGCTCGTCCGGGGTCCGGCGGCGGTGGGCCTTCACCTTTCCGCGTTCGTCCAAAATGTCCGCCTCCGGCCATTCGCTTTCGTCCTTTAGCATGATGGTGGTTTCGACCATGTCAAAGGGGGCCGGGTCGGTTGCGGTTTCAGCGCGGCCTATCTTGCCGAACACGTGGTGGACCTCCGGGAAGGTTTTTATTATCTTGTCAGTCTGCTGAAGGACCTCCCGCGCCTTTGTAGGGGAGATGCCTGGAAAGGTAGTCGGCATGTACAGGAGGTCTCCTTCATAAAGCGGCGGCATGAATTCGGAGCCGAGGTTTTGGAAGGGGAAGGTTTTCCCCGCGCCAAGGGAGATTGTCTTCAACCATCCTTCCGGGAGCCGGTTGGCAATCAGCCGATTCCAGGGGAAGAAGACCCACGCCACCAGGATGGCGGCTCCAAAAATCACCGCGACGCGGCGGCGTATGGCCCAGTCGATCACCGGATGATAGGCCCATATCAGGAACCGGTTTACCGGGCTCTTCTCCTCCGGGACCATCTTTCCCCTGATAAAATATCCCATGAGGATAGGGGCCAGGGTCACGGAGAGTAGGGCCGCCGCGCCCATTGAGTAAGTCTTGGTAAAGGCAAGGGGCTTGAAGAGGCGTCCCTCCTGGGCCTGAAGGGTAAAGACTGGAATAAATGAAACGGTTATGACAAGCAGCGAATAAAAAAGGGTCGGCCCCACCTCGATGGAGGCGTCCCTGATGATCTCCCAATGCGGCTTCCTGCCGCCGTCGCGCTCAATGTGCTTGTGGGCGTTCTCTATCATGATGATGACGGCGTCCACCATTGCCCCTATGGCTATGGCTATGCCGCCCAGGGACATGATGTTGGAGCTAAGCCCCTGGCCGTACATGATGAGAAAGGAGATGAGGACCGCTATGGGGAGGATGAGAATGGCCACGAGCGCGCTCCTGAAATGAAGCAGGAAGAGGAGGCAGACCAGCGCCACCACAAGGCTTTCCTCAATCAGCTTTTCCTCAAGGGTCTTCACGGCGCGATTGATGAGCGCGCTACGGTCATAGGCGATCTGGTAATGAACGTCGGGCGGGAGCGACTTCATGGCCTGGTCCAGACGTTTTTTAACGTCCTGGATCACCTGGCGGGCGTTTGCCCCGTACCGCACAACCACTATCCCTCCAACGGTCTCCCCTTCCCCGTTCCATTCAGCTATGCCCCGGCGCATGTCGGGTCCAAGCTGCACGGTCGCAGCCTGGTCCAGGAGGACCGGGACGCCGTTTGCGCCCACGGCCACCGCGATTTTTTTCAGGTCGCCCAGTCCCTTGATATAACCCCGCACACGCAGCACGAACTCCTTTTCCGCCATTTCCATGGCGCGGCCCCCGACCTCTCCATTGCTCCTCTTGATCGCCATGGCGATCTCGGAGATGGAAAGACCGTATGCGCGGAGCTTGGTGGGGTCCACCGTGATCTGGTACTGCTTCACGAATCCGCCGATGGAGGCCACCTCCGACACGCCTTCAACCGAGGTGATCTGATATTTGAGATACCAGTCCTGCATGGAGCGCAGCTCGGCCAGGTCGCGTTCCTTGGATTGAATGGAGTACATGAAGGCCCAGCCAACGCCCGTTGCGTCAGGACCTAGTGAGGGCGTGACGTTCTTGGGCAGGCTTGCGGCCAGTCCGCTTAGGTATTCGAGGACCCGGCTCCTGGCCCAATAGGGATCGGTCCCGTCCTCGAAGATCACGTACACAAAGGAAAAACCGTAGAAGGAATAGCCGCGCACCACCTTGGCATAGGGGACGGATAGCATCTTGGTTGTGATGGGATAGGTTACCTGGTCCTGGACGATTTGCGGGGCCTGGCCCGGCCATTCGGTGTAGACGATCACCTGGGTGTCGGAGAGGTCAGGTATGGCGTCAAGGGGGATGTTTTTGAGGGCGTATAAGCCGCCGAGCACGAGGACCGCCGTGGCCGTGAGCACGATGAATTTATTTTTCAGGGAAAAATCGATTATGGATTGGAGCATGTTTTTTCTCCATGAGACGGGTATTTAAAAATAGAACGCGGATAACGCTGATGGCACGGATTATCGCGGATAAAGTTTCTTTTAATCCGTGAAAATCAGAACAATCCGTGTCATCCGTGTTCTATTTAAAAAAACTAATTTATTTGATTGTTAAAGGTAAAAAATGTAAATTCCTATGCTATTGAATTTTTTTTGCAATCTGAAACACTGAAATCGTATTGACGAATAGAAACAGCCCGTCGAATATTAAATTTTCCGCGCCCTTTAAGCCTGACAAGGCGAGTAAATATATCATTACATAAATAACAGCGCCACCCGCGATAAGGCCGAATATGTATCCAAGATAATGTCCACGAAACAAAAGAACGGACGCGGCAAAATATACCGGTATGAAAAAGAGATCAGGGTATATGAGGGAATTGTACGCCTCCTGGGGAAAGGCTTCCGGTCTCTTCCAGCTTCCCGCGATAACTGAAAACACCGCGTAAGCCTGAAAAGCCCCCCAGGCAAAAAACCAAATTATCGCTGTCCACGGTTTTTTCATTTTCATCAATGCCTACTATGAGGCTCGATCTTTACCCACTCCTCCGGGTGGCGTTATCGTCCAGCCATTCGGAATGTTTGCGTTGCCATGGTCATTTTTCTTCCTTGCAACCTTTAAACCCTATTTTGGGGCGAAGGGGTGCGGATGGGGTCATCAATTGCCTTATTGCGTCGAACACAACCTTGAATTGGGCGTCGTATTTCTTCTCCATGACTTCCAACTTTTTTGCCAAGTCTTTGTGGGCCGCAAGCATTTGCCGCAACCGCACGAAGGTCCGCATGATCTCTATATTCACCTTGACGGCCCTTTCACTATTGAGCACAGTGGAGAGCATGGCCACGCCCTGCTCGGTGAAAACATACGGGAGATAGCGGCGCCCTCCACGGCCTCCTTTTTTTGACATTCCAATTTGGAATCTCAAAGAATCAGTTTCCTCTTTGGTGAGCTGAAACATGAAGTCTTGAGGGAAGCGTCCAACATTTCTTTTCACCGCCTTATTGAGATTGAAAGTCTCTACTTCATAAAGTTCCGCTAAATCACTGTCCAGCATGACTTTCTCACCACGGATCAGAAAGATTTTCTTTTCGATGATTTCAACCGGTATCAAAGCTTCCATTTACCCTCCAAATCAAAGCCAATATTGGAAAGCTGTTTTTCAATCTCC
Source organism: Nitrospinota bacterium (assembly GCA_016212295.1). Taxonomy (GTDB): domain Bacteria; phylum Nitrospinota; class Nitrospinia; order JACRGO01; family JACRGO01; genus JACRGO01. The sequence continues at coordinate 42,288 of JACRGO010000073.1, forward strand.
TCGTTCAATCGAATTTACAGCAGCATGGATGCGGGATTAATGAATTCTTTTGACAATCTGAAGCACTGAAATCGTGTTGACGATTAGAAAAAGCCCGTCGAATATTAAATTTGTAGTATAGGAATTTCCATTTTTTTAGCTTATGAATCAACGAGATGCTAAATGCATAAGAGGAAAAAACTGAACATCCAACATCGAACGTCCAACATCGAAGTAAGAAAAATTCGTTTTACGTTTTAAATCCTTTCTTCCTTTTTCGACGTTCGACGTTCAATGTTGGATGTTCGATGTTCAATTCTTTAAAGCCCGCCCGAATGGCGTTAATTTATCCGCGCCCTTTAAGCCTGACAGGGCGAGTAAATATATCATTACATGGCGCACTCCAAGAAACAGCAAGTGCGGCCATGTGGAACGCGCTGTTATCTTTTCACTTTGTGTCCGGTAAAGCTACCCATCAATTCCCGAAATGACGCGGGCTTGTATTTGTTAAAGTTCTCCTCATCCACATAGACAAAATCATATTTTGCTTCCACTTGCGCATGATTGATGTCTTCGCACCATTGCCGCAGCCGTTCCATCTTTAGAGGCACGTCCGGATCTTCCCGCCCCTTGGTCTCGACTATGAAAATTTCCTTGTCTGACGCCTTGACAAAAAAATCCGGATAATAGTTGGAAATATCACCGCCTGAATTCACATAATCCAGCTTAAAGTGAACCGCGAGATAGTTCTTGGCAAAGGAGACCACATCATCGCACCGTTCAAGGAACTGGGCGAACAATAGCTCAAAATGACTGTCTCCGATAATCCTGTTGAACACGCTTTTTTTAGGCATCAGATACCCTTGGTCCTTTGCCACAAACGGGCGCGTATGCCTCAACTTGATAGTGTCCCGAATCGCGGCATCGCCCTTGTCCCGCACAGTGAGCGCATTAATCGCCTTTTTTAACGTCTCAATCAACGTTTTGGTTGCGGCTAATTCAGAGAGGTTACGGAGGGTGTTAGGGTCTTCAAGGTCAACCTGCCGGTCGAACAACTGATTTTGCACGAAATCCTTGACCTTTCCGTAGAGTACATCGTAACCGCTGACCAACCGCAAGTCTTTCATGATGGCCCCCGCGAAATAGCCGATGACGCTTCGATAGTCAGCAACGCCCGCCGTATCCAGTATTGTCGTATGAGTGATTTCTCCGTTGGTAATATCCTTGAAGACAATCTCACGCTGCTCCTCTTCGCTGAACTGCCGGAAGGCCACTCCGCCGCTCCCGAAAGCTTCCACGTCCAGATCGGAAAGATTTTTATATTCCCGGTAAACGCGAGGCGTCATTATTGGAATTTGTATATCGAGGGCCTCAATGTCCTTCTTTTCGTTCTCGCTGTCGATCTCCACGACCAAAGGCGCCTTGGGCTTGGTCCCTTCTCCCATGGGTTTGCGCTCCAGCACGACGCCCTCGGCTTGAATGGATTCCACGAACTCCATGAAGGCGTCGGTTCCAACAACGCTGACATATTCCTCTAAGCCGCCGGGATACATCTTGCGCAAACCCCGTCCAAGAGTCTGTTCAGGCAGTATATTGCTCGGAGCCTTATAAGCGCGCAGGCCGACAATTGTGGTCACATTGCGCACATCCCAACCTTCCTTGAGCATGAGCACGGATACGATGGCTTTGAATGGACTCTCCATATCGTCAATCTCGTTGGCCTGCTTGCGCAGCCAATCCAGTTCTTCCTTGTTCTTACCCGTGACCGATTCGGAGATTTCCCCGTTGTTCTTGGTATGAATCACCAGCACGGAGCCTTGTAAATCCGGGTAGTTACTCTCCAGATATTCGGCCACGTCATCGCAGTTCCGGGTGTCATCGGTCATGACGAACAGTATGGCCTTTTTGCCCAGCTTCTCATGTTCCGCATAGGCCGCGCGCCACTCCACCACCCCCAGGTGAATATAATCGGCGTATTTCTCGGTATACTTGGCGCTCTGGCGCTCAACCAGCTTGGCCCGGCTTGGAGCGTCCGGCAAAACCGGATGCTTTACCACGTTCTGCTTAATGGCTTCCACAAGCGGGTAATCCGCCACGGTCTGAACAAAAATGGCTCCGCTGTTGTGCTTGGGTGTGGCGGTCACATCCACCTGTATGGACAGGGCATCGCCTTTTTGCGTCAGACGATTATGGATATCCTCAATGGACTTGAACCATGCCAGTTTCCTGTCGTGGATGTGGTGCGCCTCGTCGTTCAACACAGCCAACTCGTCAATGTCCCTCACAATCATCCCCAGGTCCACCTTGGAGTTGGTGGTCGCGCCGGCGGGACGCTTCCCCAGGAAGTAATCCATCGTGTCTTCGTCATCGGGCGAAGGCGGGATATCGTCACCGGCATAGATCCTGTGGATATTGGTCAGGAAAATATTGCCGGTGGGCCGGGTGATGCGCACATTGTCCTGCACGTGCAGGGTAAGTTGAAAATCATCACGCCAGTTGCGCCCGTCCACGCCGTTATCCGGCAGTACCGGGTCAGCAAAAAATATACGCAGTCCGGCGAAGTCCTTGTAGATGCGGTCCAGCACGATGATATTGGGCGCGATTACCAAAAAGTTACGCGCCAATTCCGAGTCCGGCTCATAAAGTTTGTGAAAATAGCTCCAGGCCAAAATAAGGCTCATCACCTTGGTCTTGCCGGTGCCTGTGGCCATTTTGACCACAAAGCGCCGCCAAGTCTCGTCAAACATGCCTGTGGAGACCGTACCTGAACCGTCGAAGCGCATCATGTCGTACTTGTCCTTCACTCCTGCCGCGTCATAAAGATAGATGATGGTTTCCACCGCCTCCCGCTGGGCAAAGTAATACTGGAACTCTACCATAGTCCAATCGGCCTGGGGCAGTAGATGCGGGGTGTTGAACCACCAGTTGAGAAGGGCCCGGCTTGTATCCGCGGCCTTGGCGTAACCGCTGTCCCGCCATGTCTTTACTTGCTTGCGCAGTTCGGGCACCAGCGGGGGCATCAGCTTTTCAAAGCTGGTTTCCCGTAACGCTTCATCCGCGGGAAACCAACGGATATCGGGGTTGAGAATTTCATGAGGCGATTCAGGAAATTTGGGATGGAGGGCCATTGGCTTTTTTTTAGAATGTCCAGTTTTCTTTCTTTACCCATTGTGACAAGCGGTCGCCATAGCCCCCAATCTCGTTATAGACTTCGCGGACCGAGATGATGGTGCCATCATTTACCAAACGATCAAACTTTTCCCATAATGAAGGAAAACGTTCCGGGTAAAAGTTGTTGAATAAATCAATCAAGGCACCGCTGTCAAAAACATACCTCATACGGCAACTCCCTTACGGAACAGCATTGCTTCCATGCCAGGCACGCTCTTTACTTTCACTCCAAGATAATCCGCTAGTTGTTCCGTTGAAATTCGCTTCTGATAATACCGGCTGAAAGCCATCTCTAAATATGGTTCCCCAAGATAGGCGCCGGTGTTCCGGTAATAATCTCCGCCTGTGCGCGATTTTTTGCTGGCTATCGCTCGTTCCCATTCCCGGACTTTGTCTTCGTAATATTTCTGATTAACCATGCTTCGGTCAACCATTTTTCTAAGAATGGCTTCTCTGCTGACATGATAGCAATCGGCAAGTTTCTGGATTGATGCGTCATCTATCCTCATACCTTTTGTTCTCCGGGCAAAATCGCGCGAGGGAACAAGGAATTCCCCGGCAAAACGATTGCAAAGAATTTCTATCCGGCGATTGTCTCCATGCAGGTAGTTAAGATAGTCTTCTATGCGCGTATCCACGCCGCCGGTCCGGAACAACAAATGCGCCAATTCATGAAAAAGCGTGAAAATCTGCCGGCTTTTTGACTTGCTGTTGTTTACATAAATTACAGGGAATTGTTCGTCATACAAACAAATTCCTGAGAAATCGTCCGCCTTGAAAACGGCCTTAAAGACAAAAACTCCGTGCTCTTCCAAAGCATGGCGCCAGGATTTAAGCGCCTCTTCGCTGTCCTTCCATTTAGTTTGCATGGCAATATCTATTTGCAAATATTCACGAACAACCGTTGCCATCTTCTCGGCTGACACATCCGGAGCAAAAGACAGGTCCCGCGCAATTTGCCGCTCCGCGGGGTTGATATTGTCATACAGTTCGGCGAGATTCAGTTGCCGAACCTTCGCTTCCCGGATCAAGAAATGTATCCGTGGCGGCATCAAATCGATTTCATATTCCGGCAAGGTGCGGAAAGTTTGTTCAGGTGTCTCCTCCGAAGGCGGATCGGGAAAAAAGAACAAGGCCAGGGGACGCCTATAAATCCTGTAAGCCAGAGTTTCCAACTGGGGATATGTAGGAGCGCTCTCGCCCCGTTCCCAGGCGGCGATTGTTTCAGCGGTAATACTTTTTCTATCGAGTTTAAGGACCACTTCCTCAACGGAAAAACCCGCTGTTTGGCGTGCCCATTGTAAAATCGCCGGATTTACTGGAATTGGCTGTGTCATATCCTCACCTCAACAATCTTCATGGTATCATTGCCGAAAATATCAACAACTTTCACCGCTATTTTACGCCTTCCCGGCTTGCATTCCTGGAACACGCTTTTAAGCTCCAGTGAGCGGTCCTTCTTGGTGCGGAAGGATTGCCATTCGTTCTCAAAGACATAATCCCCGGTCCAGACCTCTCCCCACCCCTCGCTTTCGGCGTTCCTCACCCTTATTATCTCCCGCTTGCTCTCGAAATCAAAATCCACCGCCCAATAATCCACCCAATCCGTCCAATGCCTGGTCAATACCTCGCGGGTGACAATGCCGTCCTTGTCCTTGCTCACCTTCACGATCCGGCCCTTTTCCACCACTATCTTGCTGGCCTTATCCTTCAACGCGGCCTCGGCCTTGGCGACGGAATCCTGGGAATAGAAGACGGAGAAGTCCGTAAGCTCAACCGCGACCTTGTGGGGCGCATGGCCATGCGCCCCTGCAACATGGGGTTTGACCTCCAGGAAGGCCACGTCGTGGAACACCACCTGGTTTTTCTCCACCGCCCGCTTGTCGAACACGTCGGCCGGGATGTATTTTGGCGCGATATCTATTCCCTTGGCCCTTGCCTCGTCCAGCGCGTTGGGGAAAAGCCCCATCTCGAACTCAAAGGCCAGGATGTCCACCTTGGTGACATGCTTCTTGCGGCACTCCAGGATGATCTCTTCAACGAAAAGCCGCGTCACCGGCAGGTTCACCGGCCCCACAGCCACCAGCCTCCCGGCCTTCTTGCCGTGGAAGGCGTGGAACCCTTCTGTCTTCTCGGCCCTGTAAGCTTTCAGGATCAAGTCGAGAAAATCCTTCTCCTTCGCTTCCAACTGTTTCTGCCTTTCCTCTTCACGCAGATCTGGGTTGACTCAAATATAGTGCTGGCGCTCGTACTTGCCGAGATTAAGAATTTCAAAGGCGCGGTAAGGTTTATTTTCTTTCTTGAGTTGGCGTTGAGCGCCGATCATCCGCTTGCGCGTGGTGTGGATGGCGAATTTTCCCAGGTCGGAGGTTATCCACTTTCTGCCCAGCTTTTCCGCCACGGCGGCCGTGGTGCCGGAGCCGCAGAAGAAATCGGCCACAAGATTGCCTTCATTGGAAGAGGCTTTGATGATGCGTTCGAGGAGGGCTTCGGGTTTTTGGGTGGGGTAATAAAGTTGCTCGTTGCCAGTCGCAACTGTGATATCGCTCCAGATATCTGGGACTTTTTCACCTGGACTTTCATCCAAATAGTGTTTCAGGCCTGGATAGCCAGTTTTTGAATAAACTATCCTTCCCTGTTGATCTAACATCTCCATTTTTTCTTTCGCGTACACCCAGCAGCGCGAAGACGGTGGTCGTTTTCCCTTCCATTCGTATATTTGCCCTGATGCGGCTCTCGACATGGATGCAGTTAAATCATTTATTCGATATCGTCTACCTGTTTTTTCTTCAATGTTCCTATACATATTGTCGACATATTCATCTCGTAAATCTCTATAAGGCTGATTCCAACTGGCATGATCCAAATTTTTATCATAGAGAAGAATCATGTCATGAATTGCTCCAAATTTTCTTTGAGCGTTACTTTTACTGGTGATCCGTTGCCAAATAATCTCATTTTTGAAACTATTTTTTCCAAATACTTCGTCTAGGGCGAGCCTCATGTATCCGTTTACATGCCAATCACAATGCACATAAATACTCCCTTCCTCCGCCAGCAAATCCCGCATCAGGACCAGCCGCTCATGGATCATGGCGATAAAGGAGTCCGCGCCCTTGCCCCAGGTGTCGCGGTAGGCGATTTCTTCCAGGATATTGGGCTTCTTGGTGAAGGTGTCGCCGCCGATCTCGATGTCCATGGAGAAATCCGCGCCGACATCAAAGGGCGGGTCGATGTAGATGAGTTTGATGCCGCCCTGCTTTTCGATTTCTTCCCGAAGCGGGCCGTTCTTCAGGCTGGAGAGGACCAGCTTGTTGTCGCCCCAGATGAGCTTGTTGGTCCAGCCCTTGAGCTGGCGGCCGCGGGAATCGGTGTCAAACAGGCCGAATTGCAGAGAGGCGTCCTTCTCCGAGCGCGGTTCATCCACATGCTCGATCACCTGAAACGGCAAAACGATGTTGCAGACCTCGTTGGTCTTGCCGTTCCATATCAGTTCCACTTCCCGCTTTTCATCAAACAGCAGAAAGCGGTATTTGTCAGGCAATGGCTTGTCCGCCTCCAGAAAGCGGATTATGTCTTGCTTTTCCTGCTCCGTCAGTCGCGCCATAAAAGTTCTCTTCGGCCTTTCTACTTACGTTGTTTCACTCTTTACTCATGTCCGTCATAATCCAATCGGGGCGTTAACCGTGTTTTATTTTAATGCTTCGAATGGCCGTCCGCCCTTTCAACTTGACCGTCCTTCAGCGGCCCTTTCATAACCGGTATGAGGGTCATGCCGCAGCGCGGGCATTTGCCTGGTTTGTCCTCCCGGACCTCCGAATGCTCCGGCAGGGGGCAGGTGTAATACTCAACCGGGGCGCCTGGGCGGATCTGCGCCAACTGGTCCTGGCTCACCGGCGCAAGGGCCATTCCGCACAGGGGACATTTGCCCGGATGTTGGTATTGTATGGCCACGTGTTCCGGCATGGGGCAAATATAAACAAGGGCCTGGGACGCGGCCTTGTCCGCCCCCTCTCCGTGCTGGTGTTCCATCACATGGCCGGCGTGCTCTTCATGAGATTCCGGCGCCTTGGCCGTCTTCTCCGCGCCGGGCCGCAGCATCTTCTGGATTGCCTCGCGAAGCTGGCTCTCGGAATCGAGCATGAACTGGCCGGACGCCACCACCCGCTCCCCTTCGGAAAGTCCGCTCAGGACCTGATACATGTCGTTTTCGGACTTGAGGCCGAGTGAGACCTCGCGCGGCTCGAAGCGTCCCCCGTCCAGCGCCACGAAGACCGTGTTTTTTTCGCCGCTTCGCAAGACTGAGGAATCCGGCGCCAGCAATACCGACGGCTCTATCTCGGCGCGCAACTCCACAGTAGCGAACATTCCAGGTTTCAGGAAAAAGCCTGGGTTGTGAAATTCCATCCGGACTTTCGCGGTGCGGGTTTTTTCGTCAACCGTGGGATAGATATAGGTAACGCGGCCCCGGAATTTCCGGTCCGGCAGATAGGAAAGGCTCACCACGGCCTCCTGCCCAAGGCGCACGAACCCGAGGTCCTGCTCATAGACCTGAGACTGGACCCACACCAGGGCAAGGTCCGCCAGTCGGTAGAGTTTCTCTCCTGGCTCCGTCACTTGTCCCTTGACAACATGCTTCTCCACCACTATGCCGTCCATCGGGGCGTTTACGCTGAGGGTCTTCTTGACCTGTTTCGTTTTTCTCAACTCCTCGATCTGCTCGTCCGAGATATCGAAGAACTTAAGCTTGGTCAAGGCGCTGGACCGCATGGATTCTCCTCCTCCGCCCTGATTCAAGGTAAGAAGGAACTCCCTTTGCGCGCTGTAGAGATCGGGGGAATATATCTCGAAGAGCGGCTCTCCGCGATGCACCTGTCGGCCGGTTGCGTCCACATGGAGTTCCTCTATCCAGCCCTTGAATTTGGTGGTCACGTCCACAAGCGTGGTTTCGTCGAAATCTATTGCTCCCACGGTGCGGACCACCTTGCGGAGCGGTCCCCTGGCGACCAGCGCTGTGCGGATACCCATATTCTGCGCGGTTACCGGGTCGATGGAGATAATGGAGGAGGCGTCGGCTTCGCCCTCATACACAGGGACCATGTCCATGCCCATGCTGTCCTTTCCGGGCGTGGGGCTTGCCTCCCCTGGACTCATGGTGGATTTATAGAATTTGATCTTGCGTTCCTTGGCTGGGCCTTCGCCTTTGGCTGATTCACCGGGCTGCGCGTCCGGTCCATTTTTTTTATGGACGGGCATTAATTTCATCCCGCAGATCGGGCAATTCCCCGGTTTGTTCTGGATCACTTGCGGGTGCATGCCGCAGGTGTAGAGCTGCTCTCCCCCGGCGATGGTAAGGGCTGGATCGGTCTCCGGAGTCACGGTGATGAGAGGAACGTTCACAAAATATGCGGCGGCAAGGACCAAGCCGATAAAGGCCAGACCTAAAACTTTTCCTTTTATTGTTGTTGGAATTATTTTTTTCATACGGGACCTCCAAAATTATTTTGGGGCGTTGGATTTTATACTCTTTATAATGGAGTCCAGGCTCGCGACCTTTAGTCTGAACCCACCGAAATCCATCTCATAGGCTTCGGCTCTGAGGGAGGCAAAGGACTTTATCCCATGCACATCCGGCATGAACTCGAGTTGAATTCCGGAATTGTCGTTCACTACACGGTATAGTCCGGATAAAGGATAGTATGGCTTTAGAATATAAGCGTCGAGTTCCCGCGCCAGAACCTTGAGCTTTCGCAAATTCAATGGGGTCTTCCGGAACATAAAGCCAAAGTCCATTGTGGTGACCGGCGCCCCCTGTAAAGCGGCCGCCGCGTTGCCGATGAGCACCGTTTCAAGTCTGGCCTTTGTCAATGCTCCTGCTATTTTTTCTAATAAAGGTTCCGCGTTCATTTGGCCTTTCCCTCGTTTTCTGTCATAAAAAAATCGTAACCGTTCACGGTTTCAGGTTCAGGGTTCCAGGTTTTAGAAAACCCTGTATCCACGCTTATCTCCAAAACCCGCTTACCTATATGGATTTTCATTGAGCGCTGCTAAAAACAGGTTAACCAACAGGTTCAATGTGGAGCGCCCTAAAAAAACCTTGTTGGGGCGAATAATCATTCGCCCTTACATTGCCGTGTTTGACGATCTTTCAACCCTGAACCCTGAACCTTAGACCCCGTGAACGGTTACACCACCAGGACACAGAGAAAAATTGCGATCTTTGCGCCTCATTTCTTGTATCCAACTTGTTCCTCAAAAAGCGTTAATTGGCCAGCGCCCTCATGTTGGATTCGATATCCTCCTGTGTTTTCATTGGGAAGAGTTGCAGTGCTATCCGCAAAAACAGAAAGCGCCTCTCTCATATTTGCCCTGCCTGTGGCTCGACTTTTGTGAAGCGGCCTTGCGCCTTGCTTAAGCAACTCCTGATTGCCTGTCGCGGTTTCCGGCATTCCTTCATAGACAGGCGCAAAAAGGGGAACTCCCATTTTCAAGGATTCACGGCCTGCCTCTATGCTTCCGCCCGTTGTTCTTGCCTCAATAAGAATCATCACATTTGACAATGCGCATATTGTTTTGTTGCGCTGCATGGCATTCCTTACGCTCCAGGGGATTCCCGGCAGGAATTCACTTACAACCGCGATTCTCCGCCAATCCCAAATATCCTTGAATTCCCGTTTAATATGGAATTTCAGTATCCCCTCGCAGAGGACAAGGGTGGTCGTTCCTACGCTTTCAAGCGCGGCGCGATGTGCCGCCATATCAACGCCTGCCGCGTAACCGGAAATTATGTTTATCTCCCGCCGCGCAAGTTGTTCAGCGCAATCATAAGCCGTATCCAAACCCTTTTCCGATGCCTTGCGGGAACCGCAAAATCCAGTGGAAGGCTTATTGAGCAAACCGGAGTTCCCAAGAACCATTAATAAAGGCGGCGCTTTTTTCCCAAACAGGGTCTTTAACCTTTGCGGATATTCATCATCAGTAACGGATATAACCTTGACGCCAATATCATTGAGCCGGTCCCAAAGTTCATCGACCTTGTTCTTATTCGCGGAATACTCCGATACCTGCTTTTCATTAAGTATTCCTCTTAATAACCGTGGGTCACTGAAAAAATTGCCGGCAGATTTGCTTTTTTCCGTCAGGCGTTCGAGAATTGACATTGCCTTTGCAACCCCTACTCCTGGCGTTTCAAGAAGATGCAGCAGATGGTATGAAATATTGTCAGCAATCATTTTGAACCCGTGGAATGTTGTCGTCATTCCTGCATGTCTTTTCACAGGCCAGTCCGAAAACTTTTTCAGCGCCGGCCTCAAGCATCCGCATAGCGACGTAATTTGTTGAAACACCTGATTGATAAAGGTCTTCTATAAGAAGGACCGTCTGGCCTTTGAGGGCTTCCGGATCAACCATAATAGTTCCTTCAATGGTTGGTAGCTTATTCTCAAGCTTCATATCCTTAAGACCGGCCCTTGCCCTAATTGTACTTACATCATGGCTCAAATTCGGCATACCACGTTATTCCGCTATTTTTGCAGCCAGATAGCTCGGCAAATCATAGGCTTTGTCCGGGCTCGATGAGGGCATTGCGACCACGCAAGTAGCTGAACTATAGCAGGTCATTTCTTCGAGAAATGCGCGACAGAGGGAACTAATGTCATTCGCTGCCGCATAAGTGTCCTCTGTTGGATTGCCGCTGTAAGGTTTTGCCCGTGTCCTGAGCATTCCTATCTCAGTCTGTGGTTTGGCTGGATTCCCGTCTTCTCTGTCATAATCCAGTGCAAAAGAAAGGGCAAGACAATCTCTATTAGCGATATATTGACCGATAAGCTTCAACCAGTCTTGTACCTTCTCAAGCATATCAGGATTCGTTTCTACATTTTTAAGAAAAGTATATCCTCTACCGTCCTTACTTTTTCTAATGCCAATATGAGGAACATCGCACATGGATTCAAATGCATTGCCAAGAGTTTCCGTGAAAGGGAGAACCAGGGACCAATCATCCGAAGACGCCGGTTCATGTAATGACTCAGGCCATTCTACCGACAACTTCATCCTACGCGGCCGCCATGTAATCATTTCCTGTACTCTGGCTTTAGTTATGGCTTCCTGCCGGGGTTTTGCTATCGGCATATTCTTCCCTCTGCACTATATGAAATCAATTTTCGATATTACAGTCATCAAGCCTTTCTGATATATTCATTCCTGAAAGAGACTCTCGAAAAAACTCCCCAAAAGAGGTCGCAGTCTGACACTCCTCCAGGGTGCAATCTTTATCACACGCTTCCCGTACTTTAGGCTCTAAAATTCCCAAAAAATGTGGGTAAAGATTAGCTCTCAAGAGGGGAATTATTAGTGTATGCTCTATTTTGGACCTGTTAATAATTGCGTCCCAACCGTCCTTTCCAGATCGGCCATGGCCTGGTTCTGGTCTCTTACGTGCTCCCAATAATGAAGATTATATTCCAGCCAGATTTCCTGGGCGTCAAGGACATTCAGGAAATCGCCTTTCCCTGCCTGGTAGTCGGCCTTGGCCGCCTCCAAGCTGTTCCAGGCCAGGGGCAGCAAGGACTTTTGATACAGGGCGGCGTTCCTTTTCGCGGTGTCAAGACGGAACGTGAGGTCCTTCAACTCGAAACGAAGCTTGTCCTTTTGGGCCTCCAGTTCTTTTTGCATGGATTGATACATCTGCCGCGCCTCCCTCACGTAAGCGTCATTCATGCCGAACCAGAAGGGCGTCTCTGTTTCAGGCTTCATGGCCTTTAACTCGGGCTTTTCGTCCATTTCAACCATTTCCACCTTCCTGCCCTCAATGTAGTTGTATCCCAGTGTGAAATCAGGAAAGAATTCCTTTTCCGCCATTGTGATGGCTATGTTGGATTTTTCTATTTCCAATCGCAGGACCCTGAGCTCCTGCCGTCTCTTCAAACCAAGATCCGTCATATCCTGGAGCGATAGTGGCGTGTCATGCAATTCCGCCTCCTTCCTTGGACCCAATGCGGTTTGGGGAGGCAGGTTCAGGAATTTATTCAATCTGGCGGCCACGGTATCCCTGGATGCCCTCCAGGTAACCAGGTCGGTTTCCAGCTTGGCGGTCCTTGTCTGGACCTTCAACACATCGCTGTATCCCACGAGGCCGGAGTCGTATTTAATGTAAGCGATCTTTTCCAGTTGCTTGAGGAGTTGTAAATTTTCTTCCGCTGTCCTGATGGCGTGCCCGGAATAAAGGAGTTCATAATAGGCGTTCTTAATGTCGGCTATAAGGTCCCTCAAGGCGACAAAATAATTCTCGCTGGCGATCTCCACCTCCTTTGCCGCCATGTCCCCTTTCAAGGCAACGACGCCGGGGAAGGGGAATTTTTTTTGAATCGATTCCATGCCGCCGGACATGGACCCTTGGGCCATGCCGGTTTCATTTATGAATGCCTGGTATTGGCCGAGGAGATTATCCAGACGGGTGGCCTGCGAATATTCCTCCAGGGACGCTTCCATCTGTTTTTTGGCGCCAGCCAGTCCAGGGTTTCTTTCAAAGGCCGCGGCGATCAGGATATCCAGGTCGATTTGCCCCTTTAGGAGATCAAGTATCTGGTCCGTTTTGGCCGCTTCCCGTATCTTTTTAGCCGGAGGACTTTTGAAGTCGAAAAACTCTTGCTCACCCGCGCCGCTTGCTATGGAGTCCTCCCATCCTTTTTTTTCCGCGTTCAGTTTTTCCTCAAGGAGCTTTAGCTCAGGGGCCGCCTGCTCCTGCAGGGCCGCGCCGCTTTTGGCCGCCTCTTCCGGCGACCCGGCCACGTTCTGTTCGTAATAGTCAGGGGCCTTGTAGGACTCGAACTCCTTCCGCATGCCGCCATAATCCGCGCCTTGCGCAACGATAATGGGGAAAAACGCAAGAGCGGACATCACGGTTATTAATCTTCTATGAATTTTCATTCTTAATTCAGGCAGTGGCTTTAAAAAAGTTATTATTTAGCCGCGGATTAACGCGGATTTTCACGGATAAATTCTTATTTTTTTCTGGAATTATCAAAGATAAATCTCTTGAATTCCGGTTTTTTCCCGAAGTTTAATAATAGCCCAATTTCAATGGGAGTTGCTTTCAAATAATTTAACAATTGCGCTTCATGCATGGTGTCAATGGAACGAGCTGCTTTTAATTCAATTATTACCGAATGGTTGACAATGAGGTCAGCTCTAAAATTTCCTATAATATTCCCGCGAAAAGATACTGAAATTTCTTTTTGGGTTTCCACGTCCAACCCATATTCCTTTAAAGCAATGCACATAGCCTTCTCATAGATGGATTCAAGAAAGCCATGGCCAAGTTCATTGTAAACTTCATAAAAGCACTTGAGAATTATTTCCGTTGTTTCCTTTTCTTGAAGTTTATCTGCGTTCATCTGCGTTAATCCGCGGCTCCTTAATTGAGTCTGCGTCAAGGCTGACGCCAACCAGCTTCTCCATCCGCGCTATCCCCTGGTGGAAATCCGCCAGGACGCGCTGCTGGGCCAGGTTGAAATTGAGCCACACGCTCTGGGTCTCCAAAAGGCCGGAAAAACTCCCCTTCTTGTCCTTGTACCAAGCCTCCGCGGTTTCCATTGACTGCGCAGCCTGTGGAATCAGCGAGTCCTTGTAAAGGCGCACCAGCCGGTCCGAGTTCTTCAATTTAAAATAAGCGGTCTTGATGGCGGAGAAGGTCTCGTTCTCCAGCGCCTTTTTGTCGTGGACCGCCGCCTCTTGCCTCAATTTCGCCTCATCGACCCTGGCCCGGTTCTTTCCAACCCATATCGGGAGGCTCACTCCGAAATTGAAGGTGTAGGCGTCCTTTGGGCCGCCTCCGCCCATTCCGCCCCCTGCTCCTGTGGTCTCATTTCCCATGTCCATGTAATCAAATCCCAACTGGAAGTTAGGGAGATATTCCTTTTTGGCCAAGTCCAGTTCCTTTCCGGCCATTTCGATTTTTACTTCGGAACCGGCCAATTCCTGCTGATGCGCCTTGGCCAGATCGTAAAGCCGGGCCAACGAGTAATCAAAGGGCCTGAACTCCAATTCTCCCGGCCTTCCCAAGGGAGATTCCGTGGACCGGTTCAGGATTGAGTTGATCCTGGCGGCCTGCGTTTCCCTTAGCTCCGTGAGGAGGACCAGATCATAGGAAAGCTGCGCGAGTTGGGACTGGGCCTTGAACACGTCGTTCAGAGTCGTGCCGTCAACTGAATAATCCGTTTCGCCTATCCTAGCCAGATGCTCCGCCAAGTCCTTGTTCTTTCTGGTGATCTCAATCGCCTTGTCCACGTAACACAGTTCGTAATAAGCGTCTTTCAGCTCCACGATGACGTCGCGTGTTTCTTTCTCGAAATCGATTTGGGCCATCCTGGCCTCCTTTTCCACGATGTCGCCCTTGAGAGAAAGCTTGCCGGGAAATGGGATTTCCTGCATGACCCCGAAACTCTGAGTTTCCCTTCCTTCCATTTTTTTTATGAAGCGGGTGTACTGGAGCACGGGGTCCTCGTAGGCCGTTACTTGGGGATATTTCTCGATCACCGCCTCCCATCTTTTCTTGGCAGCCTTGAGCTTAGGATTGTTTTGAAACGCTACGGCGATCAACGTTTTAAGGTCCGCGCTTGAGGACAAATCCGGGGACGCGGAGCCTGTAGCCGCGGTGCTATCCTCCTTGGGAGCGGCCCAGGCCAAGGTCCCAAAGGACAGGGACAAGGCCGTCAGGAGAATAAGCGGATGAATAATGTACTTAACGCTCCGGCGATTTTTTTCCACCACGGATTTCACGGATCAAAAAATTAAAAGAGAGTAACATTTTATATGATATTCCCATTTTTCCCGGGAACCAATTTTTTTTTGAACGCCGGGACCGTTGCCGGTCCCGGCGCACTCGAACCTTTTTATCACGATCCGCGGGGCAAATCAATGTTTGTGCCCCTGATGGCCGCCGCTTTCGCTTTCCGGATCAATCAGCTTGCCTCCCTTAAAGCCCTTTCCCGCCGCGCTTTTCCCGAGGCGGGTGATCTTTTGGACCTTAATGGTCTTGTCCTTTACCTTCCCCTCAATCCGGACCGGGTAGGTAAATTGTTCACGAAGTTGTTTCTGGTCCACTCCCTGAAGCTCGTAAACCGATTTTCCGTCTTCAGTGATGAAGACGATATGCTCCTCCTTGCTGTCTATATGCTCAGGGAATAACATACGACATAATACACCTCCTCGCCACAGGGTTGATTTTATTGAAAAAGACTCATCTGGCCAGGGCCTACCCCCCTGAGAGCCTTGAGATAATGCCCGTCTTCCAGCCTTTTTATCGCCTTTTGGACTATTTCTTC
>JACRGO010000072.1 GCA_016212295.1 Nitrospinota bacterium
TGGAAAAAATGTTTATCCTGAAGGGCAATATGCGGTTGGTATAAAAAACACGCTAACACACCCCGGCCTTCGGCCACCCCTCTCAAGAGGGGAATTTTTAAAGGAATAAATTTTTCAGCCACCGCCGGCATGATTTCCAGCGGTTTGCCGCGACGCCTTATTCATTAATACCCGATTGAAAGGGCGCCGTCACTTATAAATTCCCCTCTTGAGAGGGGCGGCCGAAGGCCGGGGTGTGTTAAGAATTTCTTCGGCTATTTGCATGCAAGCCTTAATGTTTTTTTCAAGACAGCTTCTAATTGAATCCTTCATAATTCCTACTTATAATGGGTTCCCAGCCAATCAAAAAATTTCCATAATAATTAACCACTGGAAACCACGAATTTCACCGATTACACGAATTTTTTGAAAAAAATAATTTAATAGTGTAGGAATTTCCATTTTCAATCTTTAAAATCAAATAGATATGGGATATTCCCCCTTAAAAAAGGGGGCCAGGGGGATGTCAATTCTTTTGGCTGCGGCGGAGCCGCGCTGTGAAATCCGTGGTTAACTATTCTTACATTTTTCATAAGGAAAAGGCATGAATAAGGCAAAATTATTAATAGTGGAAGACAGCAAGATCATGGCTAAAAGACTGCATGACGCCTTGAGCAAGTGCGAAAGTTTTGAAATCGTCATGGCCCAGAACGGGCTGGAGGCCCTGGAAAAATTGAAGGGTGAATTTTTTCCAATACTTGTGACGGACCTCATAATGCCTGTAATGGACGGCTTTCAATTAATCGAGGAGGTCAAGAATTCAAGGGACGTGAAAAGGGAGGAAAATATTGACCATATTATCATCGTGGTTTCATCAATGGAGCATAAAGAAGATATTCACAGGGCCATAGCCCTGGGCGCTTATGACTTTATTTCCAAGCCCATGGACATTGACCTGTTCCTGGCCAAAATGAAAAATTACCACCGTTTGTATACCTTGATGCTGGAATCCGAGGAACGGTACCAAAAAATCAAGAACTTGAATTCAGAAATCATGGACGGGTATGAAAACCGTCTTCTTGAAAGCCAGGCATTGACCGAGGCCATAGAGGAACAAAAAAACATATACCGGAAACAAGTGGAAATCATCAACGATATACAAAAAATGTCCGAGTCCCTGGGGAAAAAAGGGGAAACCATAATTGAACAATGCAGGCGCTTCCTTGAGCTGGACAACCTGGGGAAAGGCAATTCATGAGCCCAGCCGAGGAAATCAGCGATATGGAATTCAACGGGGTACGTGAATTCCTCCAAAAAAATTGCAGCATTACCCTGGCGGAAAGCAAGAAATATCTTGTTCAAACAAGGCTCGAAGGTCTGCTGAGGGAATTTAAGATAAGCTCTTACCTGGAGTTGATTAAACGCGCCAAGGCGGGAGGCGATAACGGGCTGCTGGAGCGGATAATAGACAAGATGACAACAAACGAGACCCTCTGGTTCCGCGACCGCTATCCCTTTGAAATCCTCAGAGAATTGATTCTCCCAGGACTGGCTGCGGGCAAGGAATCAGGTAAGAAGATCCGTATATGGTCCGCCGCCTCCTCAACCGGCCAGGAGCCATACTCAATCGCCATGACCATAAGGGAGTTTTGCGAAGCCAACTCCGGCGTCCCGCCCGGCGGATTTGAAATCCTGGCCACGGACATATCGCAAACCGCCTTGGGGAACGCCAGGGCAGGTTCTTATGACCGGCTGGAGATATCCAGGGGCATGCCTGACCCTCTCCTGAAAAAATATTTTAATGAAAAGAATGGCTTATGGGAAATAAGGGAGGAGATAAAAAGGATGGTCCGGTTCAACCAATTCAACCTGCAAAAACCCTTTGCCGGACAAGGGACCTTTGACGTTATTTTCTGCAGGAATGTCATGATTTATTTTTCCCCGGATTTCAAGAAGGAGTTGATGCGGAAATTCGCTGAAATATTGGCCCCTGACGGCTTCTTTGTTATCGGGGTGTCGGAGTCGGTCCTCGGCATATCAGGCGATTTCAACCCCATTATACACAAGGGCGGGGTGGTTTATAAAAAATCGCCCAAGGGCTTCGCCGCTAAGTGAATTGGCGCGGAAAATGCCGTCATAGATACGGTTTCAGTCTTTCCACGGACTTTTCCCATGTGAATTTTTTCACGTGCTCCAACCCGTTCCTGCTTAACTTTTCGTAAAGGGTCCGGTCCTTCAATAAAGCGATGATTTTTTCGGCCAGAAAAACCGGGTCCTCCGGGGGCACCAGAAAGCCGTTCACGTCCCGGTCAATCGCGTACACCGCCCCTCCGGAATCACCTCCTATCACCGGCTTTCCACAAGCCGCGGCCTCCAGGAAGACCATGCCGAACCCTTCCACTGAATAGGTGTCAGTCCCTATTGATCCCACGGCGCGGTTGGGCATTGCGAACACGTCGCACAGATTGTAGTATTTCGGGAGTAATTCATTATCCACCAGCCCAACGAAACGCACCTGGTCCGCGACTCCATATCGCTCGGCCAATTCCTCCAGGCGGCTCCGGTGGGGGCCGTCCCCCACAATGAGGTAAACAACATCCGGGACCTGCTCCAATATTTTCGGCAACGCCTCCAGCATCTTGTCATGTCCCTTTCTTTCCACCAGCCTCCCGCATGTCAAAAGGACTTTTTTTCCGTTTAAACCGTGTTCCCTTATCAAGTCCTCGTTTCTCTCCTTCGGGAAAAAACGTTTTGTATCTATCCCTGGAACTATCTCCAGCACCTCCAGTCCGAATTCCCGAAACTCTTTCGATGTGAAGGGGGAGTTCGATATGACCCTGTCGGCGCCGCGAAGGACCTTTTCATTGAGGCCGGCTATGGCGCTGTTTTTGAAGAAATCCGGTCTTGTTTCGCCGCCGTACACCCACAGAATGTACCCCTTTCCGGTTAGAAGTTTTCGCAGGTATCCGATAATGCCGGTGCGGAGCAATTGGCCGCAATGCAGATGCTCGACTGAATGGGTGGCGAGGATCCAGGCCGCATGGATAGCCAGCGAAAGAAAATTGATAATCTTCGCCAGGGAGGAACGGCTTTTAAGGCAGGGATAACGCAGGATTTTATTGGGGGACTTATTATCAAACTCCTCCCATCCGCGGACCTTTGGCGCCAGGACTAAGCCTTTGGGCGGAGCCGCAGCAATCCATAGATTGCTGAAAGCCATGGCTATTCCACCCTCAACCGGCGGGTAGTCAATCGTCAGAAGAAGGGAGCTTAATTTTTTGCCCAATGTAGCGTTCCATTAAATAAAGTCAACTTTTCCGGCAAAAAAATATCAGTTCGTCCTTTACGCCCATGCGGACTACATTATCCTGTCCAACTACCTCGCATGCCTTGAAGACCTCCGCCGCAAAGCCGCTTTCCTCGAGCCTGTCCTTAAAATCGGGACCGTAACGCCGGAAATAACCATGCAGGCCAAAGAGCCTTTCCCTTTCCGCTGCGTCCCGCTCGGACCGGCTTTCCACTGTTTCCTGGTGGCCGATAAATTCCAGAAAGACAGCCCAGCCGCCATTCTTCAACACGCGATAAAGCTCCCCGATACCCCTTCGGTCATCCTGGACATGCTGCAGGACATGGCTGCAAAAGATCACATCAAAGGATTCAGTTGGGTATGGATTATTCGTTATGTCTATTTTCGCCATGGCCCTTGGATTCCTGATATCCGCCGTCAGATAATCAAGGGAGGGCACTTTTTTAAATTTCTTTTCAAATTCAAGTTCAGGGGCTACATGAAGCATGCGTTTTGATTCTCCATCAAAAAGATCGGTTTTTTGTTTTAAAAACTGCCATGCAAACCGGTGGCGCTCCAGGGATTCACATACCGGACAAAAGGCGTCTTGCCTTGGATTAATGCCGAAGGGTTGGAACAGCCTGAGCCGGCTTTCGCAGACCGGGCAATAACGGGAAAACCCGAAATAGAGCAGCCTTTTTATCCGCCGCTTCAGGAATCGTGGGAAAAAACCTGAAATTTTTTGCATATCATATTAATAAAAAAGACTGTAATAGTTCACAGGTGTCAGGGGCCAGTTTTCTTCTCCATTAATATTCTTAAACCATCAACAATTCCGCAATTCCGCCAATTTCAGTGGCGTGGCCACCAAATGGGCAAATATTGACGGGAATCGATATCTTTTGGTTTTCCTGACTCCTGATCCCTGACACCCGGGAACTATTACGAAGGACTATTTCTTTAGTTTGAAATTTTTCAAAACCGACCTATGCAATTTATTCCCTATATCCGTCCGCATGATAATCCTTTTAAATAAGGACCTTGGCGCCGGATATTGCCACATCAACCGTCTGAACAGAAAATAGCTTCTTTTGATATTATAAAAAACATTTGAAGGGGGGAATTTGACCTCTGGTTCATATTTTGTTCCGTCACGATTCACTAATTCCCCCCTGCAAATTGAACATTTTTGAGGGATGTTTCTTGACTCGATCAAATCTTTTCTTATCTTTCTGATTTTTTCGGAATGGAACACTTCCATTATGCTTTTATCATTTATGTTGTCGTACGCCAAGTCGCCGTTATAGTCCACGCAGCAAAGGGTAACGTCCCCGTTCCACAGGACATTAAATTGAGTAAAGGGGTCCGTGCAGGAAAATTCATTGGAAGGGACTATTTTGGTTTCCGGCGGCATGACCTTGCCGGCCCATTCGTGGTAGCGAAGCTTTAGGGTGACCCAGAAGCCGGGCAAAAGCATATTGGTCCCATGATAAAGAAAATCAGGCACGGTCCATGAGATGGCGTATTTTTTCTTGAGCGAATTCGCGAAACCTATCCACTCAACTGAAAAATTTCTTATGTCCTCCATGCTTTCCAATATAGGAAATTTATCATGGGGCTTATTTATGGTGGACAGCAAATTAATTCCTATTTTCGTTTTAATTTTTTTCCGGAATTTTAAGTCAACTAAATTCAGCACTCTTCCTTTATATTCATCGTAAGAGATGGAAGGGCGCTGGTAGACAAAGGATTCTTCGTTATTGCAATGATAGCTTATTCCAATGGTTGAAGGCGGGTGTTCAAACAGCCTTTCGGAAGTGTCCTCGTCCAGTCTTTCACCATTCGTTATTATGCAGATATTTTGATTAATGCCGGCAGCGTATTTCAGGAGGAGAAACAGATTTTTATAAAGGAACGGCTCGCCCATTACATTGGTCGTGATTTCATCGCAAAAAGCCGCGTCCTTGGCTTCCTTGATCAATCTTTTCGCCAGGTCAATATCCATTGCCCCTTTTTTCCGCTCCATGAACTGGTTAGCGCAAAAATTGCAATCCAGATTGCATGAATTTGTCAGTTCCAGGGAGAATAAATCTACTTTTTTAATCATTTTCTTAGTTGGATTAATGTCCGGTGTATAAAGAAAATTGTACAGCCAATCCGCCTCTTCCGCAATAGCCGCTTGTTTGCAAGAATGAACTGGTTTGTGTTATTTAAAAGAATGCGCATATTATATATTACGTTCGGAAATTCAGTAACCGTTCACGGTTCAGTGTTCCAGGTTTTAGAAAACCCTGTATCAACGCTTATCGCAAAAACCCGCTTACCAATATTGCCGTGTTTGGCGATTTTTCAACCCTGAACCCTGAACCGTGAACGGTTAGTTACGAAATTTATAAGGATGGCCGGATGCAAGAACGTTTCAAGACACCCAAAAACATTGCAAATTATCTGGCGAGGATGGAAAAAATCGGGGGATGGTTTTCCCAGGAAATGGCCCGACTTTTTGTCTTTATCGACCAGGTCCAAAAGCTCAACGGTATTAAGGGAAATATTTTTGAAATCGGCGTCCACCATGGGAGAAGCGCGATATTATTAAGCTTTTTTTTAAGGCCGGAACTGGAGAGCTTGTCTGTTTGCGATCTATTCGGCGATCAGACATTGAATGTTTCAGAATCCGGGTTGGGGAACCTTGAAATTTTCAGGAACAATTTCCTTGCCTGCAACCCAAACCAAAAATTTCCCGTTATCCATTCAAAACAATCAAACAAGCTTACCAGGGAAGAGACCACCGGGGATTGCAGGATATTTCATATAGACGGCGGGCATTCAGCGGAGGAAACATATGCAGACCTCAAAATAGCCTCGACCGCCATGAATGAAAAGGGCGTAATCATTTTGGACGACTACTTCAATCCCGCCTATCCCGGGGTTTCCGAGGGTTTTTGCGCGTTCATGAATGAAGAGAAGGGAAATTTAGCGCCTTTAATTCATGCTTTTAATAAACTGGTTATAATCAGGCCTTCAGCGTTTGATATATACTCAAGGGAAATTGATTCCCCGGATTTCAAAAATTACCTTTTGCGCTGGCCTTATGAGATGGGCAAGGGAACGTTTTTCAACCATGATATTTTTCTGATTTTAATTCCCAGCAACAGGGCAAACCGGACACTCCCATATTTTATTTTAAGACGATTCATTGAAAATTATCCCTGGCTGAAAAAAGGCATTAAGTCATTGCTTTTCCGTAAATGAGCATTAGGCCCGCAAAGAATGAAAATTTAACCACAGATTGCACCTATTACACAGATTTTTAATAAAATAATTAATCTGTGCAAGCTGCGTAATCTGTGGTTTAAAAAGGTTTTTTATGAAAATCCTGATGATGGAAACCGGAGGGTGGGGAGGCATTCTCCACTACTCCTTTAACCTGGCCGAGGCCCTGGCGCTGGCAGGGAACGACGTGGTCCTTGCCACCAACGAGGAATACGAACTGGAACATCTGCCATCCCGGTTTCGCGTGGCAAGGATATTCAGACGGGAAGCTTACTTTCTGACAATCTGGAAATTGGCCAGGCTTCTGGCTCTGGAGAAACCGGATATCCTGCATGTCCAATCCGTCATTTCCCAAAGGAAGGACTGGCTATTGTTTTTTTTTCTTTCCCTGGCGCGGATCAAGTTCATCATCACCTCCCACAATGTGCTTCCCCATGAAACGCGGCCCATGGAACATTTTACATACGGTATGATGTATCGGTTCGCCGGCGGAATCATCCTCCATTCCTCAAGCAACCTGGAGGAGTTCAGAAAAACATTTCCTTCTCTTTCCACGAACAAAATAAGAATCATCCCCCATGGCCATTACGCCTTTTTTTCAGGGGAAGACATTAACAAAATGCGGGCCAGGGAGCGCCTTGGCCTGCCGCTGGAAAAAAAAATTGTCCTGTTTTTTGGCTTGGTGAGGGAGTATAAGGGCCTTGACGTCCTGATGGAATCGGCCGCCCCTATTTTAAAATCGAGAAAAGACGTCCTCTTCCTGGCTGTGGGGACGGACGCGGAAGGGAAGAGGGAAAAATATTTGAAATTGCATAATGAGCTTGGTTTAGGTGAAAATTTCAAATTACTGTTCCAATACGTTCCATTTGAAATGGTGGGCCATTATTTTTTCGCGTCCGACCTCGTGGTCTTGCCGTACCGGAGGATTTACCAGAGCGGCATATTGCTCCTTGCCATGGCATGCGGGGTCCCGGTGGCCGCCACCAGGATCGGGGCCTTCCCGGAAACCATGCGTGACGGCGCCACAGGCGTTCTTGTGCCTCCAGGGGACGCCGGCGGCTTGAGGGACGGAATATTGTCCGTGATTGATGACACGGAAAGGTTGAATGAGATGGGGAGGAACGCTAAAAAAATCGCCAGGGAAGAATTCTCGTGGGAAAAAATAGCGGAAAAAACCCTTGAGTTTTATAATGATCTCACTGCGCGGCTTCGCCGCAACCAAAATGAAAACGAAATCCCAAATGTCAAATAGCAAATTACAAATAAATTACAAATTACAATTACTGAATGTCCAAAACAACGCCATTTCCTTGTTTATTTTTTTGTTATTTCGGTTATTGATATTTATTTGTTATTTGACAATTGATATTTGGAGCTTCATAAAACTTTGTTGAAAAAACAAAGTGTTATAAATTTGTAGCACGGATAACGCCGATGATAAAAATCCTTTTTCGAGCCAGGAATTTCCTGGATTTCATGTTTTTTTCCAGGTATCTTTCAAAGAACCGTTTGGAAAAGCTCTTTTTCAAGCAGTTCTTTTCCGTTGCCCCTTATCCGGATATCGAAAGCGCGCCTCACGGCAAAAAGGTGTGCGTGATCTCCCCTCACATCGATGACGACGCCATAGGTTGCGGCGGGTTCATTTCATTGCTGAAAAAAAACAATTGCTCAATTACGGTTTACTATATTGACGGCGGGGATGAAATCCGAAGAAAAGAGGCGGAAGAACTGCAAAGGCTGGTTCATTATGACGAAAGAATCTTCGGCAATGAAGAAAAAATCGATTTCAGCTTCATCCTGAAAAACAACTTTGATATTATTCTGCTGCCTGATTATTTCGACAACCACCACTTTCACCACCAAGCGGCAAAATCATTTTTCAATTTTCTGAGGGGCGCCAGCCCTCCCTTGGAAAACCTGTCCTTGTATTTTTATGAAATATGGTCCCCGCTGGTCCCGAACGTCGTCGTGGATATATCGTCCGTTATAGACGCCAAAAAAGAATATATCAATGTATTTGCTTCCCAGTCAGCGGACAAGGATTATGCGCGGGCCGCCATTGGACTTAACCAGTACCGCTCCTTATCCTTCCCGGCCAGGTCCTGCGCCTACGCCGAGGCCTTTTTCAAAATATCCTCCGTGCAATTAGTTTCTTTTCTGAAGCGGATTTAGCGTAACAAATCCATGTTTCTGACCAGAGTCGGACTTCCAGGATGAAATCCAGGAGGGGCCACCATGCCCTGAGGTGGTGGAAAAACTTCCACCGGCGGGAGGATTTTAGCGGCTTCTTTTTCCCTAAGGGCGGCGAGGGCCGCTGCCTCCTCGGCTTCAAGCGTCGGCAGCATCAAAACTATGCCCGCCAAGAACCAAAAAGGCTCCATGACACGCACGATGATAAACGTATTGGCCCCCAAGGCATGGGCGCAAAGGCCGACAAAACCGGCCATGAAGCCATGGGCTATGCCCCTATGGAATGGGGACTCCACGGTTTGGAAGACCCGGTAGCTTTCCTGGAATATCTTCACCAAAAGGATTAAAAAAGTACAAATGCCGATGAGGCCGGTATCGATAAGGACCTTGAAAAACTGCGCGTCCACGAAGCTATAGCCCGTGACTCCGTACCCCTGAAGAGGCCTCTTCTGCCAGTCCTGAATAATGCTTTTCATGCTCTCCAGCCTGGCGGTGGTGGAGGTGTCGAGGGCCACGGCGCCCAATTTCGCCTGCTTCCTGTGTTTAGCGGCCTTTTGAGTGAATGTATACATGAACCTGTCCTTCACGTTCTTGGGAACTATGACTGGAAGAAGCAGCGCGACTATCAGGCCGGAGACCACCAAGGTCGCCTTTTTCTTGCTGAAAATTATCCACATACCGTAGACAAAGGGCACACCCATCCATGTCCCGCGGGAACCGGTGGCCAACAATGGAAGGATAATAATAAAAAAATTCCAAAACAATAACCTCCGGATCCATGGAATGGTCAGATGCAGGTATAAGCCGCCATTCAAGGCCATTATCAAGAGGAGATACCCTCCCATGGTGTTCGGCTCACCCTGTTCGCCTTCAAACGGGGCGGTGACCCGTCCCCCGGCGGGTATTTGGGCCAAACCGACTATGCAAACCACCAGGCAGGTCAACATTATCACCTTGATAAAGGATTTCACCTGGTCTTCCTTGTGGATGTAGTTTATGACCGCGTAGAAAACCACGTAATACTCGAAATATTTCAGCACGAAGAAAAAACCGGCGACCGGGCGGACATTGCCCATCATCATCCCCACGATAGTGGAGAATACGC
The DNA here is from genome assembly GCA_016212295.1 of Nitrospinota bacterium. Classification (GTDB taxonomy): domain Bacteria; phylum Nitrospinota; class Nitrospinia; order JACRGO01; family JACRGO01; genus JACRGO01. Next base: position 9,834 of record JACRGO010000072.1, read on the forward strand.
AGGCCAGAAGATAGAACCCGATGTATTTGTTCAGGGGGGTCTTACCAACTATCCCTATGTCCTTGGCCACGGCCATCCTTCCAAGGTAGCTGAGCATCATCACCACCAGAAGAAGGTCATCAATGCGAATGGCGATGGACTTTTTTGCCTCCATTCCTCCCTGGCCGCCTTCTCCGCCGCCGATCCCTATCTCTGGGGAAAGCAGCATGGACAATATCAGTATATAAAGGGCAATTTCGGTTTTTACGAACGCGACAACGAAAAAGAAGATCCCGATCCCGACACCCAAGGCCACCCCTAGATTGACCCTTGGCAAAAACATGGAAACCAAAATGCATATTGGAATGATGGCCATAAGGACGATAGGCGCCTGGCCTTCATCGTTTTCAAGATATTGGCGGGAAAATTGTTTTTTAAAATATATACAATCCATAAAATTATCAAAAAAATTAACCGCGGAGACACAGAGACGCAGAGATTTTGTAACCGTTCACAGGGTTGTCATGAAAAACCAGAGAAAGCCTCATTAGCTTTTTTTGCATCCCCCTTGGTCCCCCTTGCCAAGGGGGAATACAAGGAAACCCCGGAGCAGAGCTCCGAGGAATTCTTTCGATTAAAACAGGTCCCATTTTAGCGGCATTTTCCGTATTCCCCTTAGGGGCGTTATCCCGTATTCCCCCTTACCAAAGGGGGACCAAGGGGGATGTGGTTTCCCCTGCAATTGAGCGTGAAGCCGTTTTCCATGCCGCCTCGTGAAAGGCTATGAAAATTTATAAAATGATTAGGTTCCATTGTTTTTTTTCTCCGCGTCTTTGCGCCTCCGCGGTGAAAAAATTTTTAAATTTCAAATATTTTTTACTCTCGTTCTATTAAAACAGAAAGTGTCATACGTTTTCCAAAGGCGGAAATATTTTTCAAGGAAATCCCGGACTCCTTCCCGCCGTTTAATTTGGTGGAAGGAAGGGTGGCGGGATCAAAGGCCGTCTTATTGCCTTTAAAGAAGAACATCCTGGTCGCGGCCTTGGACAAGCCCGCGTCAAGCAGACTATGCCCCAAGGCGCCCTCGTTGGCCTCCTCCACGTCCACGCCCTTGTTTCGAGAGTCAGCGTTTATGAGGTTGGGGCCGTATTTATTTTTCACTACCCTGCCGTCAATGTGGTAAATCGCCACTCCCCCGTGGGAGCGGTTCCCGGCGTGATGCCTGAAGCCCGCGTCGAAACCGGAAAACTCTCGATTTTCCAAGAGAAAGTATTGATCGGGATCGGGCGTGTTGATCCTGAAAATTGATTTTGGATTGGCGTCCACCTTTGGCATGGCGATGGCCTTTGAGGAAGCGACGGACTCCACCTCTCCCCATGCGAGAAACTCCTTGCTCCAGGCGCAGGGATAGGTGGGCAAGGCGCCTGGATGCCGGCCCTTGTCCGCCCCCCACAGGCCGGTCCCCATGATGCAAAAATCTCCGACCCCCTCCGAATCTCCATTGCCTGGATTGGTGTCATACAGGTCCGGCAGATCAAATAAAAGATGCCCAAGTTCATGCGCTATGATCCCGATGGTGGCCGGATGGTCCCTGTGAATCTCGCCGAATTGCGCGTAATCTTTTAAGATTACACCATCCAGGACAGGATTTCCCACTGTGGACATCACGGAACGGTGGCCGTACACGGAAGGGGAGTCGGGATGGAAGGCATGGTCGAAACCGGCCACGATTATGAGAATGGATAACTCGCCCGGCTCCAGGATGCCGTTTCCATCGGCGTCGTAAGATGAGTAATCGATATAACCATCAGCCATCTCCACAGCGTCCCTGGTTAATTGCTGGTTCCTTGAATCCAGGTCGTAACCAGTGTCAGGGTGCGGCGATGGCATACGAAGCCAGCCGATGAATCCATCGTTTCCCGTCCCGTGGCTTTCATGAGCGGGAGAGATGGAAACGGCGGAATAGGACGACCTTTTAAAATAATCACTGACGCTGCCGGATGGTCCGAAAACCAGGCCGCTTATCTCAGAAGCTGAATAAGTGGAAGGCCGGTCCGGGAAATCGATGCCTATAACCAGGACGGACTTAGCCCCTCTGGCTGGTTTTCCAAGGGATTTTTCCCCGGCGTCCAAGCTTTGATTCCAGGCTTGCAGACCCTGGATGCTCTTCCTGGGCGGCTGGAGCTTTTTAGGTATGCCCCATTTCAGCGGCTCCATTTCGCCTACAACAGGCCGATGCTTTATTCGCGGCGCCAGGCCACCTTCGGCGCTCCCCTCCCTTGGCAAAAGATATTCCCAGCAGCCGGAGTGTTTATTAAACTGTATGGCATATCCCTCCGTTGTTTCCATCCAGTTATGAAATTCATCGCCGGATTGCCTGGCCTCGAAGCTATGTCCCGATGGCTGCCGCAGGCGGATGGGGCCGTCAAAGGCCGGCGCCCCAAAGGATTTTCCAGTGGAAAGGATGGCAAGACAAAGGACAATCAAGAAAAGGGTGTTTCGGCTCACGAATTCCATAATAAGCTTTTAGAGCAATAGTTCATGGGCGCGGCATGGAGTTTCTCCGCTATTTGTCCATAGTGCGACGTGGCTTAAAAAACTTGCGCGGACAACGCAAATTTCTGAACGTAATAATATAGTGCGTTGGCTATAATCGATTAGATTATATAGATGGCGGCCAGTTAAAACAATTCCATGATCAATGGGTTGAAGAGGCCCATGAAAAAAAGTGCCTCCACAAAATCATCAACATAGCGGCCATGAAACCTGATTTTAAAACCCCGTTTTGCAAAATGATCAAATTCATTTGTCATTTCTTAGCGCCTTTGCGCCTTCGTATGAGTTATCATTTTTTTAACAAGAGATACAGATGTTTTTATTTTCACACAAAGCCACTAAGCCACAAAGGTTAAATAATAAAAAAGCCTGCCCGATAAACAGGCAGGCTTAAACAGGTATTTTGGCTGAAAAGATTCAGGCCGGAGTTCCTTCCTTTAAAATAGCCATTAGACCTCGCAATGCCTTATAAAATCAGCTCATAAGTCTTTTTTTGTTTTTCTTTTTGTAGCCATGTATATGGACTCTATTCCTAACCGCAACTCTCCTCCTGCTATTTTGCCGCGAGAATCTTATCGTGACGGCAAGAAGGGGAAGCAAATTATTGTTTATGGGCTCATGACGGATTCCGGTGGAAGGCCGGTAGCGGTGGATGTATATCCCGGGAACGCGGGAGATTCCACAACGATTCCTGATCAGAGCCCCGTGCGGTAGTTCTGCATGCGGGGACCTGTGAGGGGACAGTTGGGCAACTGGCTGTTCTACCTTGATGGCAGAATACAGGAAAAACTCGCTGGCTTCATAGTGGCGGCGCCGCGTGGAGCCAGCAAGTAAATTTTTTCATATTCTGGTCCCTGGCTCCTGGCCCCTGTTTTTCTGTCCGCCCGAAGTGCGTTAATTTAAATCCAAGACCATGCCGTCATAGGCTAGCTCAACGTTTTCAGGCAGACGGTACTCCCCGTGGTAATCAATCTGATGTCCAAGATGGGTGAGTATCCCTTTCCTTGGCCTGGCCTTTTCCAGGAGGTCCAGGGCCTGGGAAATATTGAAATGGGTGCGGTGGGGCTCAGGTCTAAGGGCGTTGATGAACATGAGGTCCAGATTTTCAATATATGCCAGGGAAGAGGCCGGAAACTCGCTGCAATCCGTTATGTATGCCACATCGCCGATCCTGTACCCTAGTATTTCCAGTCTCCCGTGAATCACGGGGATGGGCTGGATTTTCAGGCCGAACAATTCGAAGGCGTTTTCCACAGTGAACATGTCGAGTTGTGGTATCCCTCCGCCCACCTGTGTGCCGTCGTCGAAGATATAATAGAATATCCTGTGGATGTTGGCGATGGTTTCCTTATTGGCATAGCAGGGGATGCGTCCGTTTTGGATGTGGTTGAAACTCCGGAGTTCGTCGATGCCGTGCACATGGTCAGCGTGGGAATGGGTGAAGAGGACCGCGTCTATCCTCCTGATTCCGTAAAGCAGGGCCTGCTGGCGGAGGTCCGTGGAGGTGTCGATCAGGATGCTCTTTTCTCCAGAGGAAAGGAATAGGGAGGAGCGCAGCCTTTTGTTCTTCACGGAAGAGGAGACGCATACAGGGCAATCGCAGCCGATAAACGGGACGCCTGTGCTGGTGCCTGAGCCTAAAACGGTAATACGCATGGGAGCTCCAGTTCTACCTAATATTTCTATTTAGAGGCTGAATTTTTCATTTAGAAAGTTTTTCCTGCCTTCCTGGCTTCCTAATATACTAATATTTATAAGGAATGCAGGGTTTCGGGAAAAGTATAATACAATGTACAATATTGGCGCGGCGGTACTCAACTTGACTAAATGCCGGTGCTAAGTTATATTCGATTTATATTATTACGTTCAGCAATTTGCGTTTTCCGCGCAAGTTTTTTGAGCCAGTCGCACAGTGCTTTTAAAAAGCGCCGTGGTTTTTCAGGCAAGGAAGCGGTGGATAATGGAAGCCAAGGTAAAAAATTCGGTAATTGAATTAAAGCAGGGGGACATCACCGATCTGGACGTTGACGCGATTGTCAACGCCGCCAATGCCCAACTCATCTTGGGCGGCGGGGTGGCGGGCGCGATCAGGAGAAAAGGGGGCTCAGCCATTCAGGAGGAATGCAATAAAATCGGAGGGACCTTCGTGGGAGGGGCCGTTGCCACCACCGGCGGCGCCCTGAAGGCGAACTACGTCATCCATGCCGCTGGACCCCGAATGGGGGAGGGGGACGAGGACGAGAAACTAAGGAACGCCACCCTTAACAGTTTAAAAGTGGCGGAGGAAAAGGGCGTTAGCGCTATCGCCTTCCCGGCCATCAGCACCGGGATTTTCGGCTTCCCCATCCACCGCTGCGCGAAAATAATGCTCCTCGAATCCAAAAATTACCTTGAAGGAGAAACGCGGATATCACGCGTCATATTTTGTCTTTTTGATAAACCGGGCTTTGACGTCTTTGCCTCGGAATTGAAGAATATCGTCAACACATTTTAAAAAAGCGCCGTAGTTTTCAGACAAAGAAGCGGATAGTAAACGCAAAAAAAGCAAGGGCATGATGCGTCGTGCCCCAACATGCTGAAACGCTCTAATTTCATGGAAATAAATCAAAGGCGCTTTTTTAAAATGCGTTGACTATCCGGCTGGATGTGAGAGTAGCCCATATCCACTTATTTTTTACGTTTACTATAATGACAGAGACCAAGGAAATCCAGGTCAATTACTTTCCCTTTGTATTGCTGGCAACGGCCTTCCTGTCCATTTATGTCTGGAATTTCAACCGGGTGGATATCTCCACGCAGTCCACGAACGCCTCGCAAATTGAATTCCCGGCGGAGAATTACCGGGCGCCGGATTTTTCCCTGAAGGACATAAACGGCAATAAAGTAACCTTGTCGGCTTACAGGGGGCGGGTGGTTTTTCTGAATTTCTGGGCCACTTGGTGCGTGACCTGCGAGGAGGAAATGCCCTCCATGGAAAAACTCTATCAACGCTTCAAGGACGCGCCCTTCGAGATGTTGACTGTGAGCGTAGACAAGGATGGAGCAAAACAAGTCAAGCCCTACCTGAAGAAATTCGGACTCACCTTTCCAGTGCTCCTCGACCCGGACAGCGCCGTGGCCAAGCTTTATAAAACCACCGGGGTGCCGGAGACCTTCATCATCAACAAGGAGGGCCTTATAGTCCACAAGGCCGTTGGGCCCAGGGATTGGTCCAAGCAGACCGTGATGGAAACCTTTGAGAAGATGACCGGTTCGCGGAGACGCTGAGGAAAAAATAATAAAAATATGAATCAGTCAGCAAATCAAACGGTCAGCAGAGGATCTTGAATCCAGGAGCCGGAATTCAGAATATCTGAACATGAATTTACAGGATGGGAGTATGCCACAAAAAAATCCTGTTTATCCTGCCTATCCATGTTAAACAGTAAAAATTTTTTTCTTATTCTATTCTGGCCCCTGGCGCCTGAATTTTTCTTTTCCGTCCGAAAGGCATTAATTTCATGCTGAAAATCCAGATAGTGGTAGCCATAATGAGCCTTAGCCTCCTCTTGTGCACCTTCGAGCTCATCCGGCGGGGAAAATTGCAGGAGCGTTATGCCATCCTGTGGCTTTTTACCGGCGGCGTTATACTTCTAATCAGTATATTCCCCAGGATGGTGGACCTGATGTCCGCCTTTACAGGAATGCATTATCTCACATCCATTTTCGCAATTACCTTCCTGTTTCTCCTTCTCATTGTTCTTCATTTTTCCACGGTAATTTCCCAACTTTCCCAAAAAAACAAGGACCTTGCGCAGGAATGCGCCCTTTCCGCCTTGAAGATAAAAAAGTTGGAGGAAAAAGTGGATAAACTATACTGCCATGACGGGAAAGAGATCAATAGGGGATAACAGCCCGCTTTCCCTTGGGGCCTTCGCGCTCTCCTCGTTTTTTATTCTTGCTCTTTTGCTTTGCTGCTATTTCAACGTATTCACCTCCCCCTTCACCCTGGATGACAACCACCTCATAGTGGAAAACAGGCAAATCCGGGACATAACCAATTTAAAGGAAATCCACGATTGCGCTCCATCCCGGCCCCTCCTGATGTTGTCTTACGCTGTGAACTATCATTTCGGGGGGCTTAATCCCTTCGGGTATCATCTGGGCAATGTCCTTATTCATGCCCTTGTGTCCATTTCTGTTTTAATCGTCTCCATGTATCTCCTTGTTTTTTTCGGCAGGGGCCTTCCAGCGCCCCTTGCCGCTCTGTTTGGCGTGGCGGCTTCCTTTTTTTTCGCCTTGCACCCGGTTTTCACGGAAGCAATAACATATATAGGGGGGCGCTCTTCTTCCCAGAGCGCTTTTTTTTATTTGCTGGCTTTTGTTTTTTTTATTAAAGCCATAGCGCGACGCGGCCTTTACTCTAAAAGCAAAACCATGAAAGTTTTTCTCCTCTTCCTCTCCCTGCTTTGCTACATATCTTCCATGGCCACCAAGGAAATCGGGGCCACGCTTCCCTTGGTCCTGGCTTTTTTTTGTCTGCTCCTGCCCAAGGGACAAAAAATGCGCTCCATGCTGCTTACCACCCCGTTTTATATTTTGCTGGCGTTGCTTTTGCTTTTACGGTGGCTCAGGACCGGCGCGATGCTGGAAAAAAACCCGGGATTTTTGTATGAGAACACAAGGCTTGATTATCTGCTGACACAATTGCAGGTGGTCCCGTTCTATTATCTGAACAAATTATTCCTTCCGGTCGGATTAAACATAGACATTTATTTTCCCATAGTAAAAAATATTTTCACGATCGGCGGCGCGGCTTCGCTCGCGCTGCTATTTTTCCTGGCCCTTCTTTGCTCGCGACTGGGTAAAAAATCCTTATTGCCGATTTTCGGCCTTGGGTGGTTTTTCATCGCCCTCCTGCCAACGGCCAGCTTCATTCCCATAATGGACGTGGCGGTGGAAAGAAGCGTCTATCTGCCCGGCGCGGGTTTTGCCCTTTTCGTTTCCTTCCTGATATCCCAGGGTAAGAAGGGTTTTCCAGTTGTTCTTTGTCTTGTCCCCATTTTGGGTTTTTTCGGCGTTGAAACAATTAAACGGAACCATCTATATCGCGATGAGTTCAGGCTGTGGACGGACGTATTGGAAAAAGCGCCACGCAAAGCGCGGTCCCATTACGCGATGGGACATCTTTATGAAAGGCGAAATGATGTGGATCTGTCCATGCTCGAGTTCAGCAAGGCCCTGGAACTAGATCCCGGCTACGCGGACGCCTGGTACTCGTTGGGGTTGGCTTATTTCAAGAAGGGCATTTTTTCGAAGTCCAAGACCTCCTACTGGAACGCGATTTTCCTGAGGCCGGATAAACAGGCCAAATATTATTCAGGCTATGGCACGGCCCTTCATGAGCTTGGGGAATTCAAGGAGGCGGAAGACGCATACCTGGAGGCGCTAAGGATTGATCCGGGTTTTCTCCCGGCAAAGACCAATCTGGCCAAGCTGTGCGTGAAGTTACAGAGATATAACGAGGCGGAAGCCTTGTATCTCCAAATCCTTCAGCGGGCGCCGGACCATAAGCCCTCCTTTCTGGACCTTTGCGTGGTGTACATACTTTCAGGCAGGCATGAAGAAGCAAGGAAGGCGATTGAAGAAGGACTGAGGCGATATCCGGGCGACCAGAAACTGGAGGAATTGCGGCGCGCGGTTTTATAGTAATGAAATATGCGTGATAAATTTCCAGAATAGACGAGTAAGTAAAGTATCTACACGCACGACCGCGCGAATATACAAACTCTCAGAGGCCAGAGCGGGGCCCTTTCAGCCGTGAGAAAGGGAGAAGTGGAGGGCGCGACGGCGTTTAAAATGTAAGGCGCCATTGCATTGTCTTTCCTTTTGATATATCATTCCGGCGAAAACTTGCCTGATGCGTTAGCGGTTTTTTAAGCTTGCGGCGATTTTTTTCCGTAAAAATTTTACGGTATCGATATCCTTAGCCGATTTTTTAGGAGGGAAGATGCATGGATTCTAAAAATTTGACTGTGGGCAAAAAAACGGGGTTCGGATTCGGCGCGGTCCTGGTTATCTTTTCGTGCGTGCTTTTCTTTATATGCCTGGAGATCAGCGGAGTGAAGGAGAACGCCAATACTCTGAAAGACAGGATCTACCCCATAGTGAAAATTGCCGATGCCATGGAAATGGCGGTGGTCCAGACGCAGCAATGGCTGACGGACATCAGCGCCACCCGCGCAACCGGCGGCTACGACGATGGATTCAACGAGGCCGCCGCCCAGGCCAAGATATTCAATGAAAACATGGAAAAGCTTAAAATCCGCCTCCCGGAAGGCCAAGCCCAATTGGCGGAGCTTAAAAGGACGTATGACGGGTTCTATTCCTTGGGGAAGAAGATGGCCCAGGCATATATAGACGGCGGTCCGGAACAGGGCAATAAAATGATGAAGGAGTTCGACGGGCAGGCCGAAAAAATGGGGAACGAAATCATAGAATTTGTGGAGGAATGGAACAAGAAATTCGACGAAAATATTTCTGAAATTAATCAGAGCAGCGAGAACACCTTGTTGGCCTCCATTTCCGTGGGGATCTTTGGGGTCGCGGCCGGGGCGCTCATGGCCCTTTACCTGGTTATCTCCATCACCCGCGCGTTGAAAGGCATTTCGGAGCAACTGGCCCAAAGCTCCGAAGAGGTGGCCTCGGCCTCCAGCCAGGTTTCCGATTCCAGCCAGAACCTGGCCTCCGGCGCCGGCGAACAAGCCTCATCCCTGGAGGAGACCTCCTCTTCCCTCGAGGAAATGGCCTCAATGACCCAACGGACGGCGGAAAACGCGGAGGAGGCTAACAAAATCTCCCAAAGATGCAGCGATGGGGCCAGGACAGGAAACCACGCGATGGAGGAAATGCTCACCGCCATGAGAGAGATCAACGGGTCCACTGAGAAGATATCCAAAATCATCAAGGTGATCGAGGAAATCGCCTTTCAGACCAATCTGCTGGCCCTGAACGCCGCGGTTGAAGCGGCAAGGGCCGGTGAAGCGGGCAAGGGATTCGCCGTTGTGGCGGAGGAGGTCAGAAACCTGGCCCAGAGGAGCGCCGGCGCGGCCAAGGACACCGCCGCCCTGATTGAAGACAGCGTCCGGAAGGCCGGGGCCGGAAACGCAATAGCGGAAAAAACCGGTAGCGTGTTGAAGGAAATCGTTGGTGACGTGGAGAAGGTGGCGCGGCTTATCCAGGAAATTTCCGCCGCTTCCAGGGAACAAGCGGAAGGGGCCAAGCAGGTCAATGCAGCCGTGGCCCAATTGGACACGGTGACCCAACAAAACGCGGCCAACGCCGAGGAATCGGCCTCAGCCAGCGAGGAACTGGCCGCGCAGGCGGAAAACCTGGGTGAAGTGGTAGAGGCGTTGTCCCGTCTGGTTGGAATTTCCGTTGAAGGGATTTCAACAAAAATAAAGGCGGCTGGAAAAAAGTCCCTCGCGCCCATGAGTCCGGTGTTCAGCAGGACCGGCGCGCCCAAAACCGTCAAGGCGGCCGCCGATTCCTCCAGAAATAATCACGCTGATGAAAAGGGGCACGCCAAGAAGGAAGGCCAGGCGAAGTGATTCCCGCGGATGAAAAGGAAAGTGATTTTAACGCGGCTATACGCCGCGCCGTGAATTAGGGGAAAATGGTGGGCCCACGAGGATTCGAACCTCGGACCGACCGGTTATGAGCCGGTGGCTCTACCAGCTGAGCTATAGGCCCCCTATTTTCTTAACTAGTGCCTGAACGGAAACCCGCATTCAGACGAAATTCGAATATCGAAGTCCGAAATAAATTCAAATACCATAGTGCGACGTGGCCGCAACCAAAATAAATTTCGATGTATTCAACCGTTTGATAATATTATGTTTTTATCATTTAGAGATTTGTGCTTTGGTCCTTGTTTCTGATTTAGTATTTCGGATTTCGAATTTTTATCTCTAGCTGCTTCCTAAAAAGCTTCGCAGCATCTTGCTCCGATGCGGATGGCGAAGTTTGCGTAGCGCCTTTGCCTCAATCTGCCTGATTCTTTCCCTGGTGACCTCAAAATCCTGGCCGACTTCCTCAAGGGTGTGCTCCGTTTCCATCCCAATGCCGAACCTCTTTCGCAGCACTTTTTCTTCCCTGCTGGCCAAGGTTGAAAGCACCCTTGTGGTCTGGTCCTTGAGATTCATCTTTATGACCGAATCCAGGGGGGAGAGGACCTTCTTGTCCTCGATAAAATCGCCAAGATGGCTGTTTTCCTCTTCCCCTATCGGCGTTTCCAGGGATATGGGTTCTTTCGCGATTTTCAGGACCTTCCTGACCTTCTCCACAGGAAATCCCATCCTTTCGCCGATCTCTTCCGCTGTTGGTTCACGGCCTTTTTCCTGGACCAGTTGCCTGGATGTGCGTATCAATTTGTTGATTGTTTCGATCATGTGCACCGGGATCCTGATGGTCCTGGCCTGGTCGGCTATGGCCCTGGTGATCGCCTGGCGGATCCACCACGTGGCGTAGGTGCTGAATTTATAACCGCGCTGGTATTCAAATTTATCCACCGCCTTCATCAACCCGATATTGCCTTCCTGTATCAAGTCGAGGAACTGGAGTCCCCTGTTGGTATATTTCTTCGCGATGCTCACAACCAGCCTGAGATTGGCCTCGGCCAATTCCCTCTTTGCCAATTTATCTCTTTTCTTTCCGTTATTAATGGTGCGGAGAATTTCCTTGAGAGTGTCCTTCTTGACCCCGGTCTCCAATTCCACCTTTTGAATTTTACGCTTGGCGGTTTTTACGATCTTTTCTTGCTCCAGGAATTGTTTTTCATAAAGCCGCTTCCCGTTTTTAAGGCGGATGCTGCGTTGGTCGGTCCAGTTTCCGGCTCTTTTTCTGATGTCCGTCAGGGAACAGCCCAACTCCTGTATGCAGCCATGAATAAGTTTTTCAGCTTCGTTGATTTTTTGAACATATGAGGCGATTTTTTCTATTATGGAGTCCATGAATTCCTGGGATAAATCCAATTCCTTTATCAGTACGGCCATTTTACCCTGAATGGCCTTTTCCTCTCCCAGGAGGCTTTCCAAGGGATGGCCCTTGAAACTCTCAACTTCAATCTTCTTCTTGAGTATTTCCTGCCGTTGAAATTCATCGGAAAGTTTCTTGATGATATCCATTATTTTTTTCTTTTTTTCTTCCAGGATATCTCCGTTTTCATCCTCTAAGTCGTCAACCTTAACGATTGAGGACAAAGGGAGTTCTTCGTCCGCCAGGGCCTTCTCTATGGAAAGTATGGCGCTTATGGTTATTGGACAGGCGGTGACGGACAGGAGGACCTCGTTTTGACCTTCCTCGATCCTCTTTGCAATCACTACCTCCCCTTCACGGGTCAGGAGAGAAATGGTCCCCATCTCCTTTAAATACATCCTGACCGGGTCATCAGCCATGCTCATGACCTCGTCGCTTTCGACTTCCAGTTCCCTTTCCTCTTGAAATATATCGGCTGGCTCGCTTTCAGGGGTGAAAGTCAACTGCGCACTCTTTCCCTCCGCCGCGTCAACTATATCAATTTCCATTTCCCCGAACAGCACCATGATGTCGTCGATTTTATCGGCTGAGACCAGGGTAGGGGGAAGGACTTCGTTGAGATCGTCGTAAGTAAGAAAACCCTTTTCCTTACCCAAGGTGATTAACTGTTTTACTTCGCTGATTAACTCCTCTTTAGCCATATTTCATCACCATTTCAAAAGTGTTTTAGTCATTGGTCAATAGTCGTTTGTCATTGATAAGCAGTAGGACGCCCCAATGGCCAATGACTACTGACTTCGCCCGAAGGGCGCTAATTCAAATCCCGGCGTAACGCCGATTCGTTTTCCTTTAAAACGCTGAACTCATCAACGTTCAACATTTTAGCCGCGAAGGACTTTTTCTTTTGTATTTCATGGAGCCTGTCTTTTATGTCCTTTTTCTTCATACCCTTGGCGAAATCTGCAATAACGCGCTCCGGGTCCTCGTATTCCGCCGCCTCCATGGTCAATGCGGCGGCAATGGACTTTTGCTCTTCCGTGGGCAAGAGCTCGATAATTTTGTCCACGTCCAAGGCGTTTCCAATGCTGTCCTGTTCAAACAGCACTGACGCGATTCCATGTATAGCCGGGTCCTTGAAATCCTGGAGGGCTATTTTCTCCCTGACCTTTTTAATCCATTCCGGGTGTTGAATCATAAGAAGCGCCAATCCCCGTTCGCATTGCTCGGCCAGCGCAAGACGCCCGTTTTTTTTGGGGCGCGCGATTTGTTTAGGGAGTGTTTCAACGCGGACGCCTGAAAATTTAATCAAATCCGAATGCAGGGCTTTCTCGGAAATTTTCAGTCTTTCAGATAATATATTCAGATATTCATTTTTTTCAATATTACTTGGTATTTTCCGGATAAAATCCAGTATTTTATTGGCGTGAAATGTCTTCCTTTCCACGGAGTCCAGTATCCCTTCCTCTTCCAGGGCGGAACTGATCAAGTGCTCAATGAAAGGCTTGGCGTTTTTAAGAATCCCCTTGAATTTCTCGCTGCCGTGTTTTCGTAAAAAACTGTCAGGGTCTTCGCCTTCCGGCAAACCCGCCACCTTGGCCCGCAAGCCTTGTTTCAATAAAATTTCAAATCCACGCTCCGAAGCGGACTTGCCGGCACGGTCGGCGTCATAAATCATGGTCACGTTTTCCGTGTGCCTTTTTATCAAATTGGCCTGGTCCTCCGTAAAGGCGGTCCCGGAATTGGCCACAACGTTTTCAATGCCGTTCTGAAAGGCGGTCAGGAAATCAAAATAACCTTCCACTATGACGGCAAACCCGGCGTCCTGTATGCCCTTTGCCGCATGGTAAATCCCGTAAAGAATTTTTCCCTTTTTATATATCAGGGTTTCAGGGGAATTTAGATATTTGGGCGCGTTTTTGTCGTCCTCCATGAGCCGCCCCCCGAACCCCACCACGCGCCCTCTTGTGTCATGGAAAGGAAAAATGATCCTGTTCCTTAACCTGTCAAAGAACTTGTCCTTTGCTTCCGATGCCTTAATGAGCCCCGCTTTTTCCAGCAAGGCCAAAGAGTTCCCTTTTTTTTGAAAGTAACTTAAACAGGCGTCCCATGAATCCGGCGCGAACCCCAGTAAAAACCGTTTAGAGGTTTCCTGGGAAATCCCCCGGTCCTGGATATATTTCCTGGCCCTGGCCCCTGTTTGTGGATGCTGCAGTTGCCGCTCAAAAAATTCAGCGGCGGACCGGTTAAGTTCATAAAGGACTTCCCTTTCGTCCTTTTCCTTCCTGTTCCCGTCAACTGAATCCGGAATTGTTATCCCATAACGGGAAGCCAGCAAGCGGACCGATTCCGGGAAGGCAATATTTTCAATTTTCATCAGGAAATTGAAAGCATTCCCGCTCGCGCCGCATCCAAAGCAATGAAAAAACTGCTTTTCCTGGCTTACATTAAAGGACGGGGTCTTCTCTGAATGAAAGGGGCATAATCCCCTGAAGTTCCCGCCGCTTTTTTTTAACTGAACATATTCCGACACCACCTCAAGGATGTCTGCCCGGCTTCTAACCTCTTCTATCAGAAAATACGGTATAAATCCTCTGCCGGTTGCCATAAATACTCAAATTTTATCGCCCAAAATACTAAATCTGGCTTATATAAAGCGGCCTTTGACCGCAAATAAACTTGTACAGGAGAAAACTTGCCTAAAAAACACGGTTTTATAAATTTGTACTTTATTATATAGAGGGGGGAGAGGGAATGCTAAATTATTTTTCTCTCTAAAAAATTTTTATTCTTTTTAAAATTAGGATGGGCGACAGATACTTACTCGTCTATTCTGAAAATTTCAAATATTTTTGGCTAGGCTTCAGGGGATTCTTAAAACAAACGGCCTTTTTTCAAATTTTTTAATATATCAATTTTATACCCGTTAGTCAATAAAAAACAACTCTTATTTGCCGCATATTGACTTTCAATGACTCTCTTGCCATACTTTGCCGAAGTTTTCAGGGGCTTATGGATCCTCAAAAACCCAGGAAAAATCAGTTAGATAAAACTCCCCAAAGAACAAATTCCTATCAAGTTTCCACACTCTTTGTATGGGGATAAAAAACGCTTCAATCGCAAAAATAAACCGTCCTGTTATTTCTGAGATTGCGCCTCGCAAGAGACTCTTCAAACTGCTCGACCACAGCCTCAAAACGCCTGTTGTCCGGGTGTCCTAACACTGAGCAGGGAACGGTTTGAAACCGTTCCCTACTTCGCCGCAACCAAAAGAATTGACATCCCCCTGGCCCCCTTTTTTAAGGGGGAATATCTCAGAAATTCCCCCCTGGCAAGGGGGGATCAAGGGGGGTGTGATTCATATATCTATCTGATTTTAAAAGATTAAAAATGGAAATTTCTATACTATAATTTGAAGTTGGATTAATTCTTCCTTGCATGAAGGTTTGCGGCAAGGCCCCCCCCAGCCTGCGTTGAAGCGCGTCACTCATAAACCGTTACTTGATTTCTTTAACGTTTTTCATTTGTTTTTAAATATTTTTGCCACAATATCTCTTACTTTATCGCGAATTTTATCGTCAAGTATTTCCATTGATGGATTATTCTGGGTTGGCCGATGTTAATAATGCCTAAAATTGAACTACTTTTGTGGTCGGAATCCAATCCGCATACGGAATATAACACCGTCCACGAAGAGGTATTTAATGAGCCCCTGGGAAAGGTCCCGATTCCTCCACTTCTCAATGCCATCCGTCAAGGCCCGGTTAGCTTTGCTCACCTCTTCATGGGAAAGACTCCGTCCCACGAGACGCCGGGTCAACAGGCTTAACGTCCGGGCGCTTACTCCGGATAAAAACAAAAGACTCAGGTCCTCCTGAATCCGGTCCTCATATTGACGGCTGCGAGGGATTACCCCTGTTTTAAATTCCCCATCCCTGTCTCTAGGGATTCTCACTACTGCCTGACCTATCCCTTTAATGGTAAAACGCCGGGAATAGGAACCATTCCGGTAGTCGAGCCCCAAAACCTCTGGTCTCTCGCGCTTCCCTCTCCCAAGAAAAAAAGTCAGCTCCGCCTCCATCAGACAGTTCAGATACTTCTCCACAGACTCCTGAACATTGAACCGGACCAACTCAAAAAGCCTTCCAGGAACCTTTACTACGTCCTTGATAAACTCCCCCACCTCTGGTACCATTGACCTTCAGTTCGATCATGGCGCATTCCTCCTTTATGGGGTTATTAAACTTAAGCCCTTAAAAACCCATTCTTAAGGGTCTAGCGCCTTTTTTTCTACCCCGTCATAAATTTACACAAAAAATATTACACTACCCGCCGCAGGCTTAAAGCCCAGTTATTAGCCAGTTAGAAAACTGCTAGCGCAAAGTTTTGGTTTGGTCAATACCCAAGAATGAATTAACGCCTTTTGGGCGGAGGCATTTGTCATTAGTCAATGGCCATTAAGATATAACCCACCCCGGCGCTCCGCGCCACCCCTCCAAGGAGGGGAATTTTTATGTGCTTTCTATTTTGAGACGGTTAATATCAATAGCACATGATCACATTGGCCAAGGGCTATTATTACGTACCGAAATTTGCGTTTCCCGCGAAAATTTTTCAACCGCCTCCCTTGCCGGCTCCATAGTAAAGTTATATAGTACCGCAGGCTGGACGCCTGCGGTACTTGGCAAGCCCATACCTTGTCTTATTTTGTCCTTGGGTTAAGTTAACTTACTGCCTGAACGAAAACCCACGTTCAGGCAAAATTCGAATATAGAATATCGAAATCCGAGACAAATTCGAATAATCAAATTCCAATATCCCAAACCACAGGGCCGGGTTTTGAAATTTAAGCCTTTGAATTTTGATATTGTTTCAGATTTCGTTATTCGGATTTCGAATTTATTTTCAACGAGTTGCGTGAAAAACTATATAAAAAAAAACAAAGTTTTATAAGTTTGTAGTACAGAGCCACGAAGGCGCTAAGATTTTTCCTTTGTAATCAAGGATTAAAGTAAGGGCACGGAGCACCGTGCTCCAACAATCTAAAAACTTCAAATAATTTTTTTTTACTTCGATGTTGGACGTTCAATGTTCAATGTTCGATGTTCAAGCTTTTCCTGCTCGCGGCAGAGGGTCTTCAGGTTGATTGAGTCAAAGGCGCGGGTGATGTTCTCGGTCAGTCTCTTCCACAGAAGGCGGGACACGCATTGGTCGATTTTGTTGCAGAGGGTCTTGTTGCTCTCCTGGATCGCCACGCAGTTGAGGAGGGAGATGGACTCCTCCACCGCGCGGAAGATATCGCCTATGCTGATCTCCTCCGGCGGCCTGGCCAGGAGGTAGCCTCCGTTCGGTCCGCGGACGCTCTTCACCAGCTTCGACTTTCTCAGCTTCATGAAGAGCTGCTCCAGGTAGTGCTGTGATATGTCCTGGCGGGAGGAGATGATGGAGAGAGGGACAGGGCTTTGTCTTCCGTGAAAGGCCATGTCGAGCATGGCGCGGACCGCGTAATATCCCTTGGTTGAAATCTTCAAAACTCGCCCCGCGCGATATAACACTCGTCACAGCTATCCGGGAAGACCGTGACAATAACGCCTTCGTCAATGATTCCGGCAAGCCTAAGCGCCCCGGCCATCGCCGCCCCGGAAGAATGGCCGACTCTGAGTCCCTCTTCCTCTTCCAGTCTCCGGACCATCTCGTAGGCGTCCTCTGTTTCGACGCTTAGCTTGCCGTCCAGATAAGACTCCTCGTAAATTCCAGGGACTATGGAGGACTCCATGTGCTTCAGCCCCTCGAGTCCGTGCAACGCCTCGGCCGGCTCCACGGCATAAACCAAAATTCCGGGATTAAAATGCTTCAGGCCCCGGCCTGTCCCCATCACAGTGCCTCCGGTCCCTATCCCGGCGACAAAATGAGTGACCCTTTTATTTGTCTGCTCGTGGATCTCCACAGCCGTGGTCTTGTAGTGGGCCTGCCAGTTGGCGGGATTGTTGTATTGGTCCGGCATGAAGTAGAGTTCGGGATTCCTGTTGTAAGTCTCCCGGCACAAGCGGATGGCGCCGTCCGAGCTTTGCAGCGGGTCGGAGGTGATTATTTTCGCGTGGTATCCCCCGGCCATGAGGCCCTTACGCTGCTTGCACACATTGTCAGGCATAACTAGGTGCACCTCGTATCCCTTGATCGCCCCGATCAGGGCGTAGGCGATGCCTGTGTTGCCGGAGGTGGAATCGAGGATGATCTTTCCGGGCCTCAGCGCGCCGGACTTCTCCCCTTCCTCGATCATATTGAGGGCTGGCCTGGCCTTGACCGAGCCGCCGGCGTTGTGCCATTCGGCCTTGGCGTAAATCTCCACCCTTGGCTTGTTTTTAAGGAGGTTTTTGATCCGGAGGAGCGGGGTGTTGCCGATCTTCTTGAGCAGGGACTTGTCTATAGGCTCCGCTTTTATTTCGCACTTGACTGGGGTCATGAAATGTCCGTCCTCTGCGCTATAAACCAATACAACTTTATTTTTTCAGCAACGTTTTATTGGCAACTTGAGAAGTGACGAGTAACGAGTGGCAAGTCGAAGAATAAAGAGACTATTTACTCGTCACTTGTCACTTGTCACTCAAGTTTGGCTGCGCCGATGCCGCAGAATTCCTCATAATCGATCAGCTCTTTTATGGTGGGTTGCTCGCCGCACATTGGACAGTTCTTGTCCCGCCTGAGTTTGAGTCTACGGAAATTTACCTGAAGGGCGTCGTAGAAAAGAAGGGTCCCCACAAGGGGAGCTCCGATCCCGAGAATCAATTTCAGGGTCTCCACTGCTTGAAGGGTCCCGACAACCCCGGCAAGGGCGCCCAGCACCCCGCCTTCCTGGCAGGAGGGCACCATTCCAGGCGGTGGAGGCTCCGGATAGAGACAGCGGTAGCAGGGGCCTTCCTTTGGTTTGAATATTGTCACCTGGCCCTCGAACCTGAAGATGCTTCCATGCACGTTAGTCTTGCCGAGCATCACGCAGGCGTCGTTGATGAGATAGCGCGTTGCGAAATTATCCGTGCCGTCCAGGATGATGTCGTATCCCTCGAAGATTTTCAGCACATTTTCCGAGGAGAGTCTTTCCTTGAAGAGCCTTACCTTGACGTCCGGGTTAAGGCCCTCGATGGTCATCTTGGCTGAGTCGGCCTTGTGCATGCCCACGCGGTCATTGGAGTGAAGGATCTGCCTTTGGAGATTGCTGATATCAACCTTGTCGAAGTCAATTATGCCTATGTTCCCTATCCCTGCCGCGGCCAGGTAATATCCGGCCGGCGACCCCAGGCCCCCGGCGCCGACGATAAGGACCTTGGCGTTGAGGAGCTTTTTTTGTCCAACGCCTCCTACTTCGGGCAGGATGATGTGCCGGCTGTATCGATAGATCTGGTCGTTTGTGAAATCAGTCATAATAATCAATATTTTAAAAAAGTTTTAGTATTATGTTTAGAATACCTTATAATTTGATGATAATTCAATTTAGGTTTTGCATAAAACAAAAATTGAAAAGCAAAAATTGATGGTAATATTTGAGCAAAAAAAGATGACAATTTGCTGAAACCTCTAAAAAACCAATTTTCCCCAAAAAGCTGAAAGGGAATACCTACTCCCTGAATTTTATGAATTTCATATCCAGTTTCTTTTAAAAGACGCTTCATGGATTTCAATGTAAAAAATCTTTTATGCGAAATATCTAAAATTCCACGGTCGGCATAATTGAAAATACCGAAAAGAAGATTTAACCTGACAATTAAAAATCCGATATTGGGCACAGAAATTATTACATCAGGAACCGCCATGCTTTTCATTCGTTTTCTAACTTCCAACAAAAATTCTTCCGGTTTGGGTAAATGTTCCAATATATCAAGCATCAAAACAACATCGTACTTCGAAATATCCTCGTCCCACAAGTCATTCGCCAAATCCATTTTTCTAAATTCAAAAAAAGGATTTTCTTCTGGTTCGAATAAATCTATCCCTGTAATTTTTCCCTGGTGACTCTTTAAACTTTTCGCCATGGCTCCAGAACCGCAGCCGATATCCAATATAGAAAATTCATTAAAAAATTTATTGCTAAGGTATTCAGTCACAATAAAATGGGTAGAATGCCGGAAACCTGTCTTGTCCTTGTAAATTTTTTTTGCGGAATAAGGATATTTTAATGAAACAAAGAGGCCCCATTGCTGAAATTTGAATTGAATCAATAACTTAAAAAAATAAAAGCAATCTTTAAATGAATAAGAAACCATTTTTTTATTACATGGTATAGGGACTGGAACCGAATCAATCATAGCGCTGGAATGGAGCGCCTGCAAGATAATTTCAAAATCAAAATAATAATTGTGCGAATTCATTTCAAATGGAATTGTTTTTAAAAACTTGGTTGAATAAAAACGGTAATCAGAGAAGAAAATGGGAACATAAACGTTAAAGATTCGATTAGCCCAGGATGGAAACAATGCTTTGAATAAAGCAAAGATTCTATTATGGGAATTTATCTTCCTCTCATGGTTGTTGAAAAAGTTTACACAAAGAACATCCATGTTGCTTTCTTGAATTTTTTTTGACAAATCCACTACAATTCCAGGGTCGCTTTTTTCATCAGCGGTAACTACGGATACCATGTCAAAGTTGTTTTCCAAGGAAAAATTGAAACAAATTTTTAACGCGTCTCCATACCCCTGTTTTTGATGTAATTTTAGAATCGTAATGTTTTTTACGCCATTTTTATTTGTCCATGAACAGGCAGTTTTGTAAATATTATCATTAAAAGTATCATCGATCAAAAGAATATGGAAGGTTTTAGAATTAATGATCTCTCTTGGCAAACCTATTAAAATGCATGAGAATAATTTTTCATTTTCAGTGGCCCTAATAGCGATTAGAGTATTTAAAAACATATTTGGATCACATTAAATTATTTTGGGTGGTATCACTTCAAATAAGCGAATAGTTCCATTTTCATAAAGCAATTTTAAATATTTATCGCCCCCAACACGTGAGGACAATAAATATTCTGGACGTATATCGCATTCCTTGCAAGTACCGGCGACCCCATGCCAAATTTTAAAAAAGGAGGGCTTATATTCAATATAATGCGTTAAAAACCGATAATTTAAAAGAAATTCTTCCAATGAATCAACCTCAAAAAAAAGCTTTCTAATATCCCTCACGCGTAAATAACTATCCGTGTTCCAAGCAACTAAAGTTGACAAGGACGAAACAATTAAAGGCCGGGCTGTTAGAAATGAAATAAAAGCAGGCTCATCGTAAAATTCCATAACGTTTATAAAAAGAACAATATTCTTTTTGAATTTTAGTTTTTCCTTAATATAATGAAATATTGCCGTTTCTTCCTTTGTAACATATATATCGGGATCAGAATTTGCCGGTAAATGCGATAAGTTATAAAAAGCTATCACAATCCCAAAAACCATAGAAAATAGAAGAGGTTTGTTATTAGATAGGGCTAATCGCAGGCTGTTTTTTTCAACTTTAGGCGGAGAAATTCGATTTGCAGGGAAAACACGAAAAAATAACGAATATAGTATTATTGAAAAAAGGGTTATTCTATAAAAAATAACATAATTTTCAGACTCAAAAAGAACGGCGCTTATGAATATTTTTTGAAGGCGAACGACGATATGGAAAAAAAGAACAAAGATAAGAATAGAGTCAAATTTTCCTTGTGAACGGAATTTTTTCAAAAGAATTAATAAAGGCAACAGCACATCAACGCAAAACCAGAATAACTGGACAGGAGAGATAAAATTGGAAAAAGAAGTTTGCCTTAATGGATTCAAAGTAAAAAAATTAATATTGTGTTTAATTGAAGAAAAACAGCTCACATAAGCCCCAACCTCCAAAAACGATAAAGACAACGCTAAATGAATAAATAATAATTCTTTAAAACGCTTTTGGAATATTAATGTGGCGATAATTGAACAATAAAGTGGTGGGAAGATAGACATGAAATTTCTTGCTCTTACAAAAAACATTAAAATGGATATAGGAATGGCAAGATAGATGTATCGGGATTTTCGAGAATCGTCGTATAATTTTAAAAAAGACACCGAAATAAAAAAAAGAATAAACTCCGACGCATTATGCTCAAAAATGGAGGTTGGAAACCACCAGTTGTTTATTGGCAGGAATTGAATCAAAACCAAGGCAGAAAAAGAAACGTAACGATTTTGTGTCAATTGCCTTAGAAAATAATAGATGATGGACGAATAAATGAAACCATACGTCAAGGGAGCGGCCACACCATAGGTAGGTGCGTAATCTACCTTGAAAATCATGCATTGCATGGTAGCTATAAAACTATTTAAGTAATGATATAGCAACTGTGGAGAGTCGGGAAGGCGAGCATTAATTGTCGGGAAAAAGCTTTCAGGGCATCCGACAACTGCGTATAAAACCTGGTAAAGATAATCCCTGGTAATTTGGCTGGTTAAGTTTCCATCTTGATCCGGGGTGAAGAGGTTAAATTTTACAATCTGGTATATCTTGAATTCAAAAAGCAATAGAAATGCGAAAAATAGAAGAAAAAATACAAGTTCTTCACTATTTTTTTTTCTTTGCCGGAATTCATGTTTAATTTTTTCGCAATCAACCTTAAAACAACAGTATAGGTATATTGATAAAGTTAAGAGATAAATTGATATCAATACATTCGGGGGATTAACCTTTGCAAAACCAAGCAACAGGCAAACCTGCAAGCAAAAAACAAAACCAAGGCAAAGGGAAAGAGGCACAACTTTGCATAGTTGGTGATCATTATCAATGAAAGATAAAAAAATTCTTCCAGGTATATAAATTATGAATAGTAAAGTCAAAACTGCAATTATTGCATTCATGATTTGTGGCGCTGAGGCTTTCAATGCGCTAAAAATCTAAAAAATTTGATTTTATCAAGGCATGGGCAAGTTATATCGAAAAATTCAATTGACTGTGCAGGCTTCTACATTATTGTCGTTTAAAACAACCGCGCCTTTCCAATTGATGGCTTTTTCGTAAACGTTAAATGACCAAATTATAACGGCGGATAGGTTCATAAAATTATCCCCATGGGTTGTAATCAGCGATTTAAATTCTCCATCATATTCAATATCGTTAATATTATGGATTCTTTCTTTCCATTCCTTTTCAACAAAAGTATCTTTATACAAATTGAATTCCCAATAAAGTTGGTTTGTTTGATTGCTGTAAATTTTAATATTTCCTCTTTGTCCAGCAAACAGTGTATATTTCCCTTCCAGCCCTAGAACTTTAACATACCAATGCTCATCATTATTGCCAAGCAGGATTGGTTTGCGCTCGCTCATGTTCCACATAACCGGATAATTTTTACGCGTTAAAGGGCCGCCATATGCGGCGTACAAACTTTTATTTGATTGGCAATAGTAAAGCGAGTTTACACTCGGCGAATTTTTGTCATAAAAAGATATCCCTTTCCCGGTTGGGAATTTTAATGTTTGGTAATTGTCCAAGCTCCCCTGGTCAAAAATATTAATAACTCCATCAGCCCCACCTGTATAAATTTTTTCTCCTTCTTCAATAATGCTATTTATTTTACCTATATGTACGGCTTTTTTTATGGTGTTCTTTTCGTTGATTGACCCACAAAAATTATCAAAACTGAATATATATAATACACCGTTTTGTAGACCAGCATATAATTTCTTGTGCTTTGGATCATAGTGAGCAGAGGTAATATCCGTTTCCAAAGGGCCTATGAGGCATGGTGTATCTCCATTGTAAATTTTTATGATATTTTTATGCCCAAAGGTTATTAACTTTTTATCTTGAAAAATTATTTTTTCCGGATAGATATCATCAAATGTGCAAGAAAATTCGTCCCTTAATTTTATATTTCCGCTTTCATATGGAATTCTGAATAGATTTGGTATAAATAAATCTCCAATGAAAAAAATCGAATTTTCCTCCTTGACTATAACTGAGTCAGATATAACAAAATCATAATGCTTTATATTAAACGCGTAATTTTCACAGCTATCCCCGAAGCAGGGCGAAGCTAATAGGAAAAGCACAAATTGCCACCAAATCTTTAATTGGCGGCAATATTTTCCACTTGAATTTATATTGAGCCTACGCATAAATTAAAAAAGGCTTTGTTTTTAAAGAGTTTAATTTATGCGGAGACTATTTGAAATTTGTAAATTTCAACATAGCTTTATGCCTCAGATGCATATTTTATGTGCATTTTTTGGATTTTTTGAAA
>JACRGO010000070.1 GCA_016212295.1 Nitrospinota bacterium
ACCTAGCCATTTTGCCCTCCTCCATCTTTTATAAGAGTATTTTTACTCTTGATATAAAATATAAAAAAACCACCCATTTGTCAAGATAATGGACGGTATTAGAACAAAAAAGACACAGAAAGGGCTAAACTGTTACAAAAATCTTACAGCGGAATACCGGTCCGTTGAGACAGGAAGGACCGTCAATGGAGAGACCATTGTTGTAAAGGGACTTGAGCCTGGCGAGAAAGTGGTGACGGACGGCCAGCTAAGGCTTATTCATGGTACCCAGATTCAAATAAAAAACGGCGCTGAAGAGAAAAAGCAGTAGCAGTCCAGGTGTCAGGTGTCAGGTGTCAGGACTTGGTCCTGCGCCTATCTGCTGAGTCATTGTTAAATCCCTGGCCCCTGAAACCCGCGAACTATTACAAAAAACAATGAACATCTCCGCCATTTTCATCCGTCGTCCGATAATGACCACCCTGGTGATGCTCTCCATTCTAGCCTTGGGGATAGCGGGCTACGGATTGCTGCCTGTCAGCGACCTTCCAAACGTGGATTACCCTACGCTCCAGGTTACTGCAAGCCTGCCCGGGGCAAACCCTGAGACAATGGCGTCCGCCGTTGCCACGCCCCTGGAGAGGCAGTTTTCCACCATCGCGGGCCTCGACTCCATGACGTCCACAAACGCCCTGGGAAACACCCAGATCACCCTGCAATTCAACCTCAACCGCGACATAGACGCTGCGGCCCAGGACGTTCAGGCGATGATCACCAAGGCGTCCAGGCAGCTTCCGCAGAACATGCCGGCTCCTCCCACCTATAACAAGGTCAACCCCGCTGACCAGCCCGTAATCTACCTTGCCCTGAGCTCGCCGACCCTTCCCCTTTCCACGGTGAATGAATATGCCGACACATTCATTGCCCAGAGGGTTTCAATGATAAGCGGAGTGGCGCAGGTCCAGATTCTGGGCGCTCAAAAATTCGCGGTGCGGGTGCAAGTAGACCCCAAGGCCCTCGCTTCCAGGCAGATCGGCATTGACGAGGTAGCAAGCGCCCTGGCCAAGGGCAATGTGAACCTCCCGACCGGGGTCCTTGACGGGAAGCAGCAGGCGTTCACGATCCAGGCCAACGGACAGCTTTATACCGCCGAGGACTACCGGCCCCTGGTTGTGGCCTACAGGAACGGCTCCCCGGTCCGGCTCGAGGAACTGGGCAAGGTCATCAACAGCGTCGAGAACAACAAGGTCGCGAACTGGTATAACAATGAGCGCGCCGTTGTGCTGGCCATACAGCGCCAGCCAGGCACCAACACAGTGGAGGTGGTTGACAGCATCCAGAAACTTCTTCCAACCTTTAGAAAGCAGATACCTCCTTCCGTGAAACTGGAAGTCCTTTATGACCGCTCCATAACCATCAGGGAATCGGTGAAGGAGGTGAAATTCACCCTTTGCCTTACAATAGGACTGGTCATCATGGTGATTTTTCTTTTCCTGCGCAATCTCTCCGCCACCATTATACCAAGCCTGGCCCTGCCTTTTTCCATTATCGGTTCCTTCGCTGCCATGCACCTCATGGGGTTCAGCATCAATAACATATCCCTCATGGCGTTGACCCTTTCAGTGGGGTTCGTGGTGGATGACGCCATTGTCATGCTCGAAAACATAGTCCGCCATATAGAGCGTGGGGAAGGGGTCCTTCAGGCCGCCCTCAATGGCTCCAGGGAGATAGGTTTCACGATCATATCCATGACCCTCTCCCTGGTCGCGGTGTTTATTCCAGTGCTTTTCATGGGAGGAATCGTGGGCCGCCTGCTTCATGAATTCGCTGTGACAATCAGCGCGGCCATTCTTATATCAGGCTTTGTTTCGTTGTCGCTTACCCCAGTCCTATGCAGCCGCTTCATTCGTCCTTCCGGCGGGAAAAAGCATGGATTGCTTTACAATTTAATGGAGCGGTTCTTTAACGGGATGCTGCATCTTTATGAAAGGACCCTGAAGATAGTCATAGCGTGGCGCTTGCCCACCTTGATCGCCAATATTATACTCGCCGTTGCCACGGTCTATTTATTCTCTAAAATGTCCATGGGATTTCTTCCATCGGAAGATACAGGCGGGATATTCGCATTCACAGAGGCGGCCCAGGGAATTTCCTTCGAGGACATGGTGAAGCACCAGCGCGAATTGGCGGCCATAGTCGCCAAGGACCCCAATGTGGCGGGCCATATGTCAGCGGTCGGCCCCAGCGGTATCAGCATATCCAGTAACACCGGCCGCATCTTCATGCGCCTGAAGCCGCGTTCAGAGCGGGAACTAAGCGCGGACGATATTATCAAGGGACTGAGGCCGAAGGTCGCCACCGTTCCCGGAATACAGATGTTCATGCAGAACCTTCCCGCCATACGGATCGGGGGCCAATTGACCAAGAGCCAGTACCAATTCACCATGCAGAGCCCGGACACGGAAGAACTTTATCGCGCCGCTATCGCGATGGAGTCGCGCATGCGGGAACTTCCACAGTGGCCGCCCTCATGGGATCAATGCCCATAGCCGTCGGCTTCGGGGCGGGCGGGGAATCGCGCCAGCCGCTGGGGCTTGCAGTGGTCGGCGGCCTCGTCTTTTCACAGCTTATGACGCTTTATATCACCCCGGTTGTTTATTATTATATGGACAAGGTGCAAGGGATGTTCGGCAGGGCCTTTGGACGCAGGCAAAAAGCCAAGTGACTGAAGTGTGAAGTGAGCTAAAGTGACTAAAGTTGAAAAATAAAAATTGGCGACACCTTAGATAGGGGTATAATACTTTAACTATTCCTTCCAAGCCATTGGTGCAGTATTTCGTTAATAGGCGCGCAGGCGCGTGTTTGTAAATATTAGGAAGCGCAATATATTATTACGTTCAGAAATTTGCGTTAGGCGAGCAAATTTTAGACGCTTGCCACTTGCGTCTGTTGCGGCATGATCTGATCTCCGTTTGCTGAATTCGTAAAATTTATGGTTACTCACGAACAACATGCCATCTCGGTCCGTGCGGGAGAGGGCGCGACTCGGCCCGGGATCCTCTGTGTGGTCCGTTACGATAAAAATGAGCGGATGCGGCGCGCATTGAAAACGCTGGGCTTCTTTTGGGCGTTGGCCGTGGCGTCGGTCCCGGTCGTGATCGCTCATTTCGTGCTGGTGCCGGGATTTTTAATCGCGGGCCCGTTTTTGGCGTTCCGCAAATTCAAAGCAGAGACGGCTTTGGAAAAAGCGCTGGGCGCGTGCCCGGCATGCGATAAGGAAATATCGTTCGCGCTGGAGCCGGCGGATGTGCTGCCTAAATGGACCTATTGCCCGCGGTGCAATGCGTCTTTACAGTTAGCGTTTGGCAGAAAATAACCGTTACAGCTTTTCACCTTGCTATATTATATGTTTTTGCCATTTGGAAATGGGTTATGTAAATTTTATTTTACAAATAAGCCTGCTTTAATTATAATCGCTGTGTCGGTTAATAACATTGCTGCAACTATGGAGCCCAGAGAAATTGAACATCACTGAAGCTAGCCTGCGCGCTTATATTGAGGCATTCAAGACCCATCTCGGCTTCGTAATATTGTGCCCATGCTTGCGATTGGCGGCTCCGGAACAGGCATTCATCGGGTCACTCTTTCTGGAAGATTCCCTTTTCGACTTACGGCGACGGAAGCCAGCGTTTCATTCGGTGATGTAGCTTTTGAGGCCGGGCAATGGAGAAGACTGGTTCACTATGCCGAGGTATTCGGCAATCGTTCTATAGAAAATTGGAGTTTAGAGAAGGCCACGTCGCGTGCAAAGGACGAAGTCCTCGCCGCGATGGTTATGGCAAGGCAAGCCAAAGAGAAGTACGTGGCCATTGCCGACTACATTAAGAATTTCAAGGCAAAAACTGTTCTTGTTCTTGGCGACTACGATAGCTCTGGTCATTCTCGTCTGCGGTGCATCAAACATGCACTCATGAAACTTGGTTATGAACCGCTGCTGATCAAGGACATTCCAGACCATCCGCATCACGATCTTCCTCAAAAGGTAGTCGCTATCGCTGCGATTTCGCGTTTTATCATCGTTGACGACTCCTCAAAGTCTGGACATTTGCTTGAGGTTCAGCTTTGCAAACAGAATAGTTGGATTACTATTTTGCTCCGCGCTGCTGGGCAAGGCGGCTCATGGATGACAGCTGGCGCGTCGCACACAAGCAATGTAATTATCGAGATTGATTACGATCCAGACACGCCGGAAAAAACAATCGCTGATGCTTCCACATGGGCAGAAAACAAGCTCAAAGAGCTGCAGGTTAAGTTCGATAACACATATCCTTGGCGCATGAGCAGCTAGTGCTACGTTCAAGTGGACACCCGGTAAGCTGGGCACTTCGATTCGGGCGTGGCAGCGCTGGCGTCACTTGACTTCTTTATATTTTGAAAAAATAAGGCATGAAATAAAATTATGTTCACGATAAAATGGATAAAAGAGAGGGTTAGAAAAGATGAATATTACTTCTCACGACATGGTGATAGAGAAAGGCAAAATGATCTTCTATCAATGTCAGAAGTAGAAGAAGCATTAACCAATGGAATGATTTTAGAGCAATACGAAGATAAAGGAAGAGGTGAAAGTTGTTTGGTCGTCGGTTTTACAAATTTTGGTAAACCTGTTCATATTGTTTGTGGAGAAATGGAGGGAGAGTTGGCTATAATTACAGTTTATATTCCGTCTCCTCCAAAGTTTAAAAATCCATACGAAAGGGGTTGAATTATTATGAAAATTTGTCATTTTTGTGGAAATAAAAATTTTAAAAATATCGAAGTACAATACACATATAAGCAAAACGATCAATTTCTTATTGTTGATGATGTTCCATGTGAACAATGTGAGTATTGCGGAGAACAGTATTTTAAAGGAAAGGTATTAAAACAAATTGAAAAGGAATTTAATTCTATTCATTTACATGGGAAAAAAGTGAAAAAAGAAATAATAGTTCCAGTTGAACAATTTCATGAAATTCAATCATAGCGAGGCTTAGCCGCAACCAAGGGGAAAACAAAGCCCCAAATGACAAATAGCAAATTACAGATAAATTCCAAATTACAATTTTTGAGTGCCCAAAACAATTCAATTTTTTTTATTTATTTCTTTGTAATTTTTTTCGTTACACGCCTATCTCACTGCCATAAAGTTACAGGAAAGTTTTTTAATTTTGGTTGCGGCGGAGCCGCGCCATGCCCTTTATAATCAAAAGCAAACATACAAAAAAATGAAAAAACTCCCTTCAATCCTATTCTGGACAGCGTTCTCATTGCTTGGGGCGGGATCGGTTGCCGTTATTGCCTTGAACCAGTATGAAAAAATCAACGCGCTTTGGTTCATTACCGCAACGGTGTCTTTCTTTGCCGTAAGCTACCGCTTCCACTCCAAGTGGCTGGCCGCTAAAGTCCTTGCCCTTGACGACGCCCGCGCCACCCCTGCCTATATTTACAACGACGGAAAGGACTTTGTCCCGACAAACAGGTGGATAGTGTTTGGACACCACTTCGCCGCCATTGCCGGACCCGGCCCGCTGGTAGGCCCCGTGCTGGCGGCGCAATTCGGGTATCTGCCCGGCGCGCTTTGGATTTTGGTCGGGGCCGTGCTGGGCGGCGCCGTGCATGACTCAGTGGTGTTGTTTTGCTCCATGCGGCGCGGGGGCAAGTCCCTTGGCCGTATGGTAAAGGATGAAGTCGGCCCCGCTGCCGGATACATCGCCATTGTCAGCATTCTCTGCATCATGGTGATCCTGATCGCGGTTTTGAGTCTTGTTGTTGTCAAGGCGCTTGCGGAAAGTCCGTGGGGGCTTTTTACTATAGCCATGACAATCCCCATAGCGCTCTTCATGGGATGCTGGCTCCGTTTTTTCAGGCCGCATAAGGTTGTAGAGGTTTCCGCGATGGGCGTCGGCCTTTTGCTGCTGGCCGTGTGGGGAGGACAATATGTCGCCGGTTCTCAATTCTGGGGCGGGGTCTTCACCAGGAGCGCGCCATTTCTTGCCTGGGCAGTGATATTTTACGGCCTTGCCGCTTCGGTGCTGCCTGTCTGGCTGCTGCTTGCGCCGCGTGATTACCTGAGCTCGTTCATGAAGATCGGCACCGTGGCTGCGCTCATGCTGGCCATAGTTTGGGTCGCGCCTGCCGTGAGCATGCCGAAATTGACCCCGTTCATATACGGGAACGGTTTCGTCGTTGCTGGAAAACTCTTTCCTTTCGTCTTCATCATCATAGCTTGCGGGGCCATATCCGGGTTCCACGGGCTCATAAGCAGCGGGACAACGCCAAAGCTTATAATGCGCGAATCCGCGGTGCGTAACGTGGCTTACGCGGCTATGATAACAGAGATGGCCGTGGGAATCATGGCGCTCTTGGCAGCGTGCGCCCTGGAGCCGGGCCAGTACTTTTGCATCAACATGAAAGGGACGCCTGACGCGGTCGTGGAGAAGGTTTCCGCCGCAGGTTTCCAGGTGACAGAGGCCGATATGCGGCAGTTGGCGGCTGACATAGGCGAGAAGACGATGTTCGGACGCACTGGAGGGGCGCCGACGTTCGCTGTCGGGATGGCAAGAATGTTCTCGCACGCGATAGGAAGCCAGGCGATGATGGCCCTCTGGTACCATTTCGCCATAATGTTCGAGGCGCTTTTCATTCTTACCACCATAGACGCAGGCACAAGGGTAGGCAGGTTCCTCCTTCAGGACCTGCTTGGCCATGTGTGGAAGCCGCTGGGCGACACTTCTTTATATGTATCCAATGTTTTTTCCAGCGTCGTTTTCGTGTCCGCGTGGGGATGGTTCCTCTACCAGGGGGTGATAGATCCGTTAGGCGGCATAAACACCTTGTGGCCGATTTTCGGGATAGCGAACCAGCTCCTGGCGGTCATGGTCCTTTCCCTCGGCACTACGGTGCTGATCAAGATGGGCCGCGCGCGCTACGCATGGGTGACACTGGCCCCGATGATATTCCTGTTGATAGTTACTATGTCAGCAGGGGTCGAGAAAATCTTTTATGAGGACGCGGCGGGTTTTATTCCAGCCATAAAGGGACTTCAGGCGAAGCTGGCAACGGCCGCGCCAGCGGCGAGGAAAGACCTGGAGACGCTTATCTTCAATAACCAGGTAGACGTGGCTGTTACCGCGTTCTTCATGGTCCTGGTCCTGTTGATCGTGGCTGCGAACGCGCGCCTGTGGTGGGGGCTGCTGAGCGGGAAGGAACAACCAGTTCTAAGCGAGCATCAGAGGGTTGAAATGCCTTCAATTGCCGCGTCTTATTAATGGCCAGGTGTTTCACTTCAAGGCTTCCACAGCCAGGCCGTATTCCTTTTCAGCCTTTCCGGTTTCTCCCATGTCGCTGTAAACCTTGGACAGATAATAGTGGGCTTCCGGCAATTGAGGGGCAAAGGCGGCCGCCTTTTCCAGAAAACGCAGGGCCTCCCGCTGCCTTCCCTGCTGGAGATAGAGAAGTCCAAGCTCGAAATTTGAAAAGCCAAGATAAGGGTCGGACGGATTCACGGCCTCGGACCGTTGGTATTGTTTTATTTCCTCCTGGAAATCCCCCTCAGCGTGTGCTATTCTCCCTTTCAGCAGCAGGGAGCGGCCCTCAAAATATTTGGCTGTTTTCTCTAATGCCTTTGAGCGGTCCTCAGCCGGAAGCGACTCAGGAAACCCTTTAAAGGAGGACCGGATATGGCTAAATTCCCTGAAGTTCTTGACCGCGTCCGATTGCCTGCTCCATATATGCTTCGGCGCTGAATACTCTATGGCCGGATGTTCGTCCGTGTTGATCACAGCGTCCTTCAGGAATTCTTTTAATCCATCCTGGTCCGTGATGAAAAAACTCAGGAGGCTGAAAGGGTCGGCCCACTCTATAAGGTCCTTTCTCACCTGATTGTTTTTCATCTTTTCCCGCAATGCATCCGGAGCAAGCTGCAAATCCTCCCTGCCGCCGAGGAGCATCAAGGTGGGCTTGGAGCTGTTGGTGTCCCCATACCATAACGTGATTTTGGGAAACACGGAGGCAAAGGTTGCGACGATGGTTTTCAGGTCATCGGGATGCAATTGATAGAGCGGCAGCCATTGCGCCATGAGTCCGCCCGGCTTCAGCTTCGCAAGGCAGTTTTCATAATGCTCCCTTGAGTACAAATTGCCTGAGCCGCTGGTGTCCGGCTGGAAAAGGTCGGAGATGATCACGTCGTATTTACGCTGGACCGTTCTCACGAAATTCCTTCCGTCCCAAATGGCCAGATGAAACTTGGGATTTGATATGATTCCGTGGTTGGATTCCTTGAAGAACGCCGCTGTTTCCACCAGTTCAGGCACTATTTCCACGCAGTCTATCCATTCCACTTCTTCGTGTTGTCCAACCGCGCCTGCCGTGATCCCGGCGCCCAGGCTTATGGCCAAGACCTCCTTGGGGTCTGGATGGAAAAGGAGCGGGAGGTGTCCGAAGCGCACCGCCACGTCTCCTGTTGTGGCCATGTGATAGTTGTTTACTGTAAGCGTGAGCGCCTTGCCGCCTTTTTCCTGAACAACCTTTACCGTGCCCGCAGATCCTTCTTTTTTATAAACAGCCTCACCGCCCATGTCAGGGCCGGAGCCTATGTCTTTCTCAGCTAAAATGCCGGAGAACAGAAATACCAGGGACGCGAGTCCCATTGCATAGCCTGGCAGTCCAAATCCCTCCCTTGGGCCGCTCTTTAGGATGGCCAAGGCCCCGGCGGCCATATTGACGAAGGCTATGATGATTATTCCCCATTGCAATCCCAGGACAGGGATCAGAAAGAACCCGGCGGCAATGGAACCGAATATTCCTCCAAATACATTGGCGCTGTACATGCGCCCTACGCCGCCACCGGCTTCATCGACAGATGATATATACGCCTTGCAGATCAAGGGGAAGGCCATTCCCATGAGAAATGTAGGGACGATAAGAACCAGGAAGTTCAGCGCGAACAGCCGCAAAATATGGCTACCCCAGGCCGTTGCCCCGGTCCATTGGCCCCCTTCCCCAACCTCGCCCGGCATCCATGCGAAGAGGAGGATGGAAAAAAGCGCGTAGCATCCAATGGCAAGCTGGAGCCAGCCAAAATAGCGGAGCGGGGATTCTCGTTTTTCCAAAAGTTTTTGATAGCAAAGGGAACCGATGGCGATCCCCAGCAGGAAAACGGTGAGGATATTGCTGAAGAGGTAAACTGTGGATTTGAAAATCAGGGAAAAGGCCCTTGT
This sequence comes from Nitrospinota bacterium, assembly GCA_016212295.1. GTDB lineage: Bacteria > Nitrospinota > Nitrospinia > JACRGO01 > JACRGO01 > JACRGO01. The sequence continues at coordinate 9,240 of JACRGO010000070.1, forward strand.
CCAAAGGACCTCATAAGCTAGTCCGCAAAAACCGGCAAGGCCGGAAAAAAGGAGGATGAGTTCTCTGCTAAGGGGCTGTTTTGTGGCTTCCAGCGAAATAACGGGCTCTTTTTCCTTGGCCTTTTGTTTCTTTTTTTTGCCTTGCTTGGCGCTGTCATGGACCGCTGGAGCGCCTGCTTCCTCTGAAAGATATATGCCTGCAAAGTCCTTTTGGCCGGCAAAGGCAATTGCCGCCACTGACAGATTAACAGCTATGGCAAGATACTGTGTATGCGTGGTCCCGAGATAAGGAATCAGGAAATAGCCGGTTACGAAACAGCCAAGGCAGGCCCCAAAGGTGTTGATCCCGTAAAGGCGGGAAATTTCAGTTCCAGCGAGGTCGAGTCCATGTATCAGGCAGCGGCTTAATACTGGAAGGGTGCCGCCCATCAAGAGAGAGGGGACCAACAGGATTACAAAGGAGGACAGGAAACGCAGCAGGGTGGAACCTTCCGGCGTAAGGGAAAATTCATGATGGAGATAGACGTAGAGGGAATCGAGAAAGGGGAAGAACAGGACTATGGCCAGGGCCGAAAGGGCCACGCCGCCTTCCATGAACGCGAAAAGCCTCAGGCCCTCATCCCTTTTCGTGGAAACCTTTCCAAAGAGAAAACCTCCAGCCGATAGCCCCAGCATGAAGGCGGCCAGTACCGTGCTTACGGCGTATATGGTGTTTCCAAAGGACAGGGAAAAGAGCTTGACCCAGACGATCTCGTAAACTAGTCCGCTGAATCCGGATGCGAGGAAGAGGAGAAGAATTCTGATTTTCATAAAAAACGTGACATTGTAGTTGTTATAAAAAAAATCAGCCGTGGATGAACGCGAATTTTTACTTATGGATTTTAAAAAGTCCGATAGTATCAGCGTAAATCCGTGGCTGATTCTAAAAATCTCTTCGCTTGAGTCTCCGCTTCGCCGAGGAACGCTCCGCTTCAGTTGCGGACGCCCAGTGAGTAAGAGGCGAGCCGTCAGTTGCAAGCGGTAAGACACCAAGAAGCTGTCTTGAAAAAACATTACGGTCCGCCGGCTTGCAAACACAGCCACGAAAATCCTTAACACACCCCGGCCTTCGGCCACCCCTCTCAAGAGGGGAATTTATAGATGCGGCGTCCTCTCAACAGTGGATTAAGGCACAAGGCATCCTGGCAAGTCGCGGGAAATCATAAAGGCATCGGGTAAACCGCTGAAAATTATACCGCCGGCGATTAAATTTTTCTTCTGAAAAATTCCCCTCTTGAGAGGGGTGGCCGAAGGCCGGGGTGTGTCAGCGGGCTTCATATTCCAACCGCATACTTGGATAAACATTTTTTTCAAGACAGCTTCTAATTTATAAATATTTAATACTAATGCCATTATTTGACACAAATATATTTTGAACATTATGCTTTTTAAACTGGTTGCATATATCGTTTGAATCAAGATAACTATATATTACTTGTGGCGCTCGGTCATCAACAAAAGAACGTTCTACTATTAGAATTTGCAACACATTTCCATGATCCAATCTAAATTCATATGAAAATGTATACATATCAATCCTATAATTAATATCTGCATCAGGAAATGTTCTTTTTAAATAATCTATAACTACCTTGCTTTTCGTTTCATCAGGAAACATATTTTACCTCCCTTTATATGTGTCTAACGCACTGCTAACCGGGCCGTGCAGACTCGGCCTAACCTTTAACGATGAAAGGACATGACCGCTTGACCTTATAAAAATTGCCGCTGGCAAGGGTCCGATTGAGCAGATTGGTATGTGAATTTTTTGTTTCTAAAATTTTGTGTATTGATCAAATTTTAAAGTAGACGTGTATATCATCAACAGAAACTCCAGTTCACCGGCAACCGTGTATGCGCTCGACCATGTAGGTCACAAAGATGACCCCGTACCAGACGGCTTCAATTCTTGCTGCCTCGTTACCGCCAAGGCTCCAAGTGCAAAGATCGGCTATCAGTATTATGGCTATCATACACCACCACGGTGGTCTATGCGGAAGGACATCCGTATCGAGTATAATATTGATGAGGCGTTTAGTTGTCATGATGCCATAGTTACAAGATTTAGTTGAAAGGTTGCTGAGGGTTTGGACCTACTTACTCGTCACTTGTCACTTGTTACTTCAGTTTGGCTGCGGCCACGCCGCACTACGTATCTATCCCGCCTTCCTGAGGTGTCTGCTGAAACCAATCAAAAACAATAATGACCCCATCATCTCAGCGCCCTCCTCCATGCCGATCAAAAGCACGCCATGGCCCATCGGGTCGACAATATTTTTCGCTATGCCTTCGAAAAAGATGACGGAAACCCAGAGTGAAAGGGCCGTGAAAAGTATCAAAATGACCGAAAATTCATTTCTGAAGCGCCATAGAAAGAATCTGATGAAAAAAACCACCACAACCACGATGAAAGGAACATAAACCCACAGCCATTCATGGATAAAATGAAATGCCTTCGCGTCCGGCCTTATTTTCTGGAACCACATCATGAATTGCTCGTGTATGGCCAGGCACTCGTCAAGGGTCAGGTACAAATACACGAAGGCCACTAAAAGCCATAGCCACCTGTTTTCATTTTTAGACGGGTCTTTCCCTTCTTCCCTGTAAATGATGAGTATTATTAGTCCGAGCAAATACAGAAGCGTGGAGGAGAAATACGTGCCGTTTCCCTGTTCCACGTTGAGGTTCCAGTAAGGTTCATCGAAATGGCGAAAGTGCATGACCTCCAGGAAGACCACAATGGAAAGTAATGCGCCGAAGAAAAGCAATCGTTGCGGAGATTTAGTGGCGAGTTTTTTCAGGCGGTTGAGCCATTTATCCCCCCATTGGCGGTCAACCACGCCAAGGAGAAAGGTGGCTATTAAAAGGAACCCGAAAGGGTTGTTCAATCGCTTTCCCGGAAGCGGAAAGGGGAATTGATAATTGAGCCTGGTATGAAGAAAAATGAGGGATATGACAACCAGGTCTACGAAAATAAACAGCTTTAGAAACAGGCCAAATTTTTTTGTTGAATTATTCAATTGGTTTACCTTAATTTTTCATTCAGAAAGTTTTTTTCTGCCTTCCTGGTTTCCTGATATACTAAAATATTTATAAGGAACCCAGGAAAGCAGGAGAAAAAAGTATAATTGGCGGAACGTGTATTGACTCAAAACAGGGTTTACTATACATTAAAAACCACTGGAAATTCCATATTTAAGACCGCATATATGTCAGTATCTTAGGAAGCCAGGAAGGCAGGAAAAAACTTTCTAAATGAAAAATTTAGGTTATACTATAAAAACAACTTCCACAACTTTAGTCACTTTAAACTTTAGCTCACTTTAGTCACTCGCACTGCTATCCCGTTGATTTTTGAAGAAAAATTTTGAAATTCCGATACAGACAAATATAACATGAATATCACTGCTGTCCGGTTAAAATTGTCCTAACATGCTCTAACATACTGTTTTTTAAAACAAAATAGTCGTTTTATGGGTGTTACCGACTTGAATTTTAAAATATGTCCCTTTATTCTCCCCCGCAGGATTATTTCTGAGGAGGAGAATTATGTACAGTGGTCAGCTTGTTTTTTCGCAGATAATGGATCACCTGCCGCTACATGCCTTTCGACGGTATGCGGCGCGTTACCAAGGCGAACGGTATGTAAAGGAGTTCCGCTGCCTGGATCAATATTTCGTCATGTCATTCGCCCAATTGAC
>JACRGO010000007.1 GCA_016212295.1 Nitrospinota bacterium
GAAAAGTTTTCTTGGAAGGCTGAAAACCAGCAAAAAAGCCACCTAAATGAATTATTCCAACACCAAATCACCATCTCGTGGTCTTCATCGTCGTGTTTCTGTCTGGGAACTAAATAATTAGGAGCTAACTGGATAGGCATTATAATTTTTTCCTACCTGCTGGGCTCCATTTGGCTCCATAGCCCTGGCGGGACTATGGAGCCAGCAAGATTTTTTCGTGTCCTGACTTCTGGCTCCTGGATTCTGACTCCTTTTCTAAGGAACTTATAATACCCCCTTGGGAGGCAAGAGCTTTTCTATCAGGTTTTTTAAAAATAAAAGCTCGTCTTTATGGGTTTCCAGGGTCGTCTCCATCCGGGTCTGTCTCCCATGCATTTGCCATTGCATGCGGAGCACAAAACCTAATATAACAAGGGCAATGGTGATAAAAAGTCCAAGCATCCAGCGGAGATCGTCAAAACGGCTATTCAGGTCATCAAACCTTCTGTCCATGGCATCAAATCTTTTATCAGTCGAATCCTTGAGATCGTTGATCTGTTTCTGAGTCGATTCCTTCAGGTCGTTGATCTGTTTCTGAGTCGATTCCTTGAGACCGTTAATCTGTTGCTGAGTCGATTCCTTGAGATCGTTGACCTGCTGCCGGAGGGCTTTTTGCCCTTCCTTCAATTCGGCAAGGCTTTCAATAATCTCCCTGTCGGATATCCTTGGGGCCGTTTCCACCGCGAGCACGGGGGCATGGCTCAGAGAGATAAAGAAAAGGAATAAAAGAGGGAGAAATTTTTTCATGTCTGGCTCCTGGATTCTGACTCCTTTTCTAAGGAACAATTGTATAAACCTCGGTTTTGACGTCCTCGAAGTTTCCTTCATTGTCGTCGCTGTAATATTTTAAGGTTGTATCAAAGTCAATGAAAATGTTCGGGTCCTGGGAATAAATGAAGACCGATGGAGACGTCTGCGGATCAGATCCGTCAAGCGTATAATATGTATCATTGCAACCGGACCCAGTGCCGTCGTCGCATGCCAGGGTTATGGTTTGAGGTCCGTGGAGGATACCTCCTGGCGGTGATGCAGTGGTGGCTGGAGGGGTCGTATCCGGCAATACAACGGCGAAATCCCCTGATATGGTTATTATGTCCCCCACCTTCCCCTTCGTGGGAGAGAGGGTGATGAGACTATCCATCAGTCCATGGGACATTGATTTCTTTCCGCCCCCGCCAGCGGCTATATTGAAGGTGACGTCCTTTTTTTCTATGTTCATCTGAAGGCTTGAACGGGCAAAATCCCTGCCGAAACGGTCGTAGAGATTGACCCTTGAAAACGTGATCTTGCCTGAGGCCGCCTTATCCGCCAGTACCTCGAATTTCAGAACGCCGATCTGGGTCCGCTTCTGTCCTATAAGGGCGCGGCCCTTTTTATTGTACAGCACAGAAACGACCGCCAGTCCTTTTTTCTTGAATTCCGTTTTCGAGTCAAAGTTTTTCTTCATCTTAGCGTCAAGGGTGAATGCCGACGCCTTCAATATGTCCGGGGGGTACGCTATATCGAATTGGCCGGAGTTCACGTCATCCAGGGCGCTTAAATATATAGGGACCTCAAGATAGCGTTTCTTGGCCGCTTTCGCCGGCCGCGAGGCGGTTTCCAATTGTAAATTGTAAATTGTCAATTGAGAATTGTCAATTAATTTTGCAGTCAGCGTCTTTGTCCCCAGGTCCACGGTCCGGTCTTTTTGAAAAACCTTGATGTCCTTTAAGGAAGGCCAGTCGCTGTTCACAACATAGTACAGGATAAGACCCGCGTCGTTGGTCATGATCACGCTGTCGCCGTCTATATCGCCTCCGGCAAGGGGGTCTTGGGCCGGCTCCAGGATGCCGGCGGAGTACACAAAGGCCGCTGAGGAGTCGCTGGCCTGGATTTTGGCGTCGCCGTTCACGTCCCCTTTCCTGTACCTGCGTTGGATCTTCAGGGCGCCGTTGGCCAGATGCAATGGGATAGACTTCCCGTTCGGGTTTTTGATGGAAGAGGGGGGAGAAAGAGAATCGTCATGAAAGGTGAAATCAACCGTCTGCCCCTCCTTCGCCGAGTCCTGTATCTCGAAAACGACATTGAAAAGGGTCCCCACGCCTATCAACTGTTTATTGACCGCCTTTTTTATGGATATCTTCACCGTGCCGTCCACGAATGTGTCCAGGACCCACTCGTAATCAACTGAGAGAATGGTTTTTTCCACGGAATCCGGTTTTAAAAGGGAGGAGTCGTAGTCTATGTAAATTTCCACTTCCCCCATGGCCAATTTGTCCGCGTTCTCCACGTTAACCGGGACCTTGAGAAGGGTTTTACTGGAGGACACGGCCTTGCCTGCGTTTTTTTCCTGGGCGCCGTTGACGTTTGGTATCCAGATGGAGAGCGTCCCGAATAATGCCGAGGCGGGCAGGGATTTGTCGCTCTCTTTTCCGTCCGCGTAAACCGCGGATGTCTTGTAGTAGTAAGCCTTGCCTATGGCCAGTCCCTTGGACTCATCGATGAAAAACGCATCCGCTATGTCGGGTTCGACCACTGTGTAGGCACCATTTTCGCTTTCCGCCCTGTAAAGATTGTATCCAATCACGTCCTCGCTTACGGGAGGGTCCCATGTTATTTCGATGCTGCCAACTGACGCCTTGGCCGAGAGACCGCTCGGAGCCGGATGCGGCGTGTCCACCTCGAAGTCAATGTCGCTGAACTGAAGGTTCCCATCCTCGGTTTCCACCGAGACGGGGCCGGTGGAGGCCCCGGAAGGGACTTTGGCCTTGATCCCGGTATCGGAATGGGAAACAACCTCCGCGTCTACTCCGTTGAACTTTACTATAGGGTAGCCGCCCATCGCCGCCTCGGCCAACTCCACTTTGCCGCGGCAGTGGAAAAAAAGACACAGAAAAATCACGCTGAATAAAATAAAAAACCCCGCTCGTTTTTTTGAATTCATTGGAAACCCTCTCTTTCCGGATTTTTTTGATCGTACATTTGTAGTATAGTGTTTTTTTCCATTAATTCAAGTTATTTTTTTTCGGATTTTGAAATCATGAGTAAACAAGGATAATGAAGCGCATGAAATAGTGTGTCAAAACAGTGTAGGGCCTTTTATTTCCGTGCGGTCTCCGCTCCGGTGCGTTTGCTGTGGATTTTGTATTTTCTAAAAATCTTGACTATATACTAATTTTTTGGCTAATATAAAGACCTTTCCATTTCTCTTCGCGCAAAAGCTTTTTCCTTGAATTGCCTTTTTCGAGCGGGAGTGACTCAGTGGTAGAGTGCAACCTTGCCAAGGTTGAAGTCGCGGGTTCAAATCCCGTCTCCCGCTCCATTATTTTTCTTTCAAAGGCGCCGTAGCCAAGTGGTAAGGCCGAGGTCTGCAAAACCTCTACCCCCGGTTCGAATCCGGGCGGCGCCTCCAAGTCGCATTTTAGAAACCTTTTATGTTCTATTTTTTCAACGAAATTTGAAGTTAATTTGACAATGTTTTTAATTTTGGATATCATAAGAAAGTTTTGATTGGGAAGGCTATAGTTCTGGAATTTAATGCGTAGCTTTGCGAAGACGACGAATCAGTAGCTGCATCAGTTTGGGCAACGAATTTCCGTTGTTTCCTTCCTCTTGCTCGGGCGTTCCGGCCTTTAATCCCTTAGTTTTTCAAATGTCGAATAAAATTTTTCTGTTAACACTTGACATTTGGAAATAAAACCAATAAACTGTCCAGCTTTATTGAGCCACAAATTTGACCGATTTTTAGGAGTTGACAATTGCCGACTTTAAGCCAGTTGGTTCGATTAGGAAGACAAAAGGTTGAAAGAAAGACCAGCAGCCCGGCGTTAAGGGAGTGTCCGCAAAAGCGGGGGGTTTGCCTCAGGGTTTACACTTCAACTCCCAAAAAGCCGAATTCCGCACTGCGGAAGGTGGCCAGGGTAAGGCTGACCAACGGAATGGAAGTGACCACCTATATCCCGGGCGTTGGACACAACCTGCAGGAGCATTCAATAGTTCTGATCCGCGGGGGCAGGGTGAAAGACCTTCCGGGCGTCCGATACCATGTTGTCCGGGGTTCATTGGACACTTTAGGCGTGGCGAACAGGTGCCAGAGCAGGTCAAAGTACGGCGCCAAGCGGCCCAAGAAATAAATAAAAAGTAAAGCAATGCGGCCCGATTTTTCGTCAATTTTCCTTAATAAGCTATTAGGGAAACTTATTTAACATAATTTTGAGGATTTAAGTATGCCTAGGAGACGGGTGGTAGCGAAGAGAAAATCGCTCCCTGATTCCAAGTTCAGCGATCCGTTGATGGGGAAATTTATCAATATCCTCATGACGCGCGGAAAGAAATCGATTGCGGAAGGATTGCTGTATGGGGCCATGGATATAATCAGCGAGAAAACAAGCGAGAACGCCCTCCAAAAAGTCAAGAGCGCTGTTGAAAATGTCAAGCCGTTGCTTGAGGTGAAGTCCCGCAGAGTCGGGGGGTCCACCTATCAGATCCCGGTGGAAGTCAGGGCGGACAGAAGGCAGTCGCTTAGCATTAAGTGGCTTATTGAAAGCGCGAAAAAGAGGCCGGAGTTGGGTTTGAGAAAAAAACTGGCCGGTGAAATAATGGACGCCGCGAATAAAACCGGCGCTGCGATGAAAAAAAGGGAAGAGACCCACAAAATGGCGGAAGCCAATAAGGCCTTCGCCCATTACAGATGGTAAGCTGATTCGTTATGCCTAGAAAATTACCTTTGGAAAAAACCAGGAACATCGGGATAATAGCCCATATAGACGCTGGTAAAACAACCACCACGGAGCGTGTGCTTTATTATACCGGCGTGGTCCATAAAATCGGCGAGGTGCATGACGGCACCGCCACCACGGATTGGATGGAGCAGGAGCAGGAGCGCGGGATTACAATAACGGCTGCCGCAATCACGGCCATGTGGGACGGGCATAGAATCAATATTATAGACACGCCTGGACATGTGGATTTCACGGTGGAGGTGGAGCGTTCATTGAGGGTGCTTGACGGCGCTGTCGGCGTGTTTTGCGCTGTTGGAGGGGTCCAACCCCAGTCGGAAACGGTTTGGCGCCAGGCGGAAAAATATAAAGTGCCGCGGATAGCCTTCGTTAATAAGATGGACAGGGTAGGCGCTAATTTCAAGAATTGCCTGGAACAGATGAGGGAGCGTCTGCGGGCAAATCCAGTCGCGATACAACTGCCAATCGGCGCGGAAGACACCTTTATCGGGGCAGTAGATTTAGTCCGAATGAAGGCAATCATATACGACAAGGATGAGTCGCTGGGGTCTAAATACAAAATCGAGGAAATCCCGGCTGATATGCTTGAGTTGGCGAAGAGCTACCGGGAAAAGCTGATGGATGCCTGCTCCGACGAGGACATGGCGTTGATGGAAAAATACCTTGGCGGCGGAGAGGTCACTGAAAGAGAAGTTGAGGCCGCTCTCAGGTCCGCCACCATTAAAGGAAAGGTCACGCCGGTCCTTTGCGGGTCGGCTTTTAAAAACAAGGGAGTGCAGCCGCTTTTGGACGCGGTTGTGACATATTTGCCTTCCCCTGTTGATATTCCCCCGGTATCCGGGATAAATCCTAAAACCGATAAAACAGACCAAAGGAAGGCCTGTGATGAAGAAAAATTCTCGGCCCTCGCCTTTAAAATCATGAGCGACCCTTTTGTCGGACAATTGACCTTTTTCAGGGTCTATTCCGGGGTGTTGAAATCAGGCTCCTATGTGTACAATCCTGGAAAGGATTCGAGGGAGCGCATCGGGCGCGTTCTTCAAATGCACGCCAACAAAAGGGAAGATATATCGGAGGTTTATGCCGGTGACATCGCGGCGGCTGTAGGTCTGAAGAAGACCGTGACGGGCGATACCTTGTGTGATGAAAATCATCCTTTGGTTCTGGAATCCATGGTTTTCCCCCAACCCGTTATAGAGGTTGCGGTGGAGCCAAAGACCAAGGCTGACCAGGACCGCTTAGGGGACTGCCTGGCGAAACTCGCGCATGAAGACCCCACCTTCAAGGTTAAGGTTGACAAGGAAACGGGCCAGACGGTCATCGCCGGAATGGGAGAGCTACACCTGGAAATACTGGTTGACCGCATGAAGAGGGAATTCAAGATTGACGCTAATGTGTCCAAACCTCAGGTCGCTTACAAGGAAACCATTAAAAAAGCCGTGGATGCTGAAGCCCGTTTTGTGCGCCAATCAGGAGGCAGGGGACAATATGGACACGTGAAAATAAAGATCGAGCCGAATGAATCAGGGGCGGGTTTTGAATTTATAAATAAGGTTGTCGGCGGCTCGATCCCAAAGGAATATATTCCAGCCGTCCAAAAAGGCATCGTGGAAGCGATGCTTGGCGGCGTAATCGCGGGATACCCGGTGGTGGACTTGAAAGTCATGCTTTATGATGGATCGTTTCATGAAGTGGACTCCTCTGAAATGGCCTTTAAGGTGGCGGGCTCCATGGCGTTTAAAGACGGGTGCAAGAGAGCCAGCCCTATTTTGCTGGAACCGGTTATGAGCGTTGAGGTCGTTGTTCCAGAACAGTTCATGGGAGACGTTATCGGGAATTTAAACTCCAGGCGCGGCAGGATCAACAGCATGACGGACATGGCCGGGGCAAAGGTCATAAAGGCGCATGTTCCTCTGTCCGAGATGTTCGGATATTCAACGGATCTCAGGTCCATGAGCCAGGGCCGCGCCAACTACACCATGGAGTTTTCCAACTATAATGAAGTTCCGAACGCCTTGGCGGCAGAACTGATTTCAAAAATGGAAGGGGCCCAACAGTACAGTGAAAAAGTTGCCTAATATTTTTTGTAGGAGAGCAATAAATGGCTAAGGAGAAATTTGAGAGGACGAAACCCCATTTGAACGTGGGGACCATAGGGCACGTTGACCATGGCAAGACGACGCTGACCGCGTCGATAACCGAGGTGTTGTCCAAGAAGGGA
>JACRGO010000071.1 GCA_016212295.1 Nitrospinota bacterium
TCATAACGGCCTGTAAAATAGCCATGCCTGTAAATGAGCATAAGCATGGAAGGTGAAATTTTTACAATTTTTTTATCCAATAAAAAAGAATACCTTGTTGATTTAAAAGACTTTTTCTTATTTATGCGTAGGCTCTATAAACTTATTAAGCCTAAGGTGAATTTCAAGAGCTACAGAAATTCTCCTGAATTTAAACCGGTGGCAAAGGACATAGAAGCGTCCGTTCGGGGAATGTTGAAACATTGCCGGAGAACGGAATGTGTTTTTTCGAAATGCGATATAGACCGCGTGATCTCAAAGTTTGGCGAGGGCAATTCGGATTTTAACGATCAATTGATGCTTGAACTTTGCAAATACAAGGGATTCGCGCTTATTACCCACGACAGGGATTTCAGTGATTGTGGTCTCACCATTTTGACCGCCAACAAACAACTTCTGGCATAACATGGGGCATCGGTTTCAAGCAAGGAAAATAAGGCCCTTTTGGAAAAGGGCCTTTTAAAATCCCCAAATTTTTTCTACCTCTTTTTTTGGCGTTGGGAAAGCGCGCTTGCGGCAACGGATTTTGTTTTTTTACTTAGACCTTTATTCGCGGCGGTTTCCCATTATGCGGAGGAGCATAAGAAAGAGATTAATAAAGTCGAGGTAGAGCGTCAGCGCTCCCATGATGGCTTCCTTGGTGTCTTCCTCCGTCCCTTCGTTGCCGGTGATGTTCAGCATCTTTATCTTTTGCGTGTCATAGGCGGTAAGCCCCACGAAGATCAGCACCCCGGCGTAAGTGGTTAACCAGTACACAGCCGGGCTTTGCAAGAAGATGTTCACCATGGACGCGATGACAATCCCCATAAGTCCCATGAACATGAAACTGCCCCATGAGGTAAGGTCATTTTTTGTTGTGTAGCCATAGAAGCTCATTGCGCCGAAGGTGCCGGCGGTGGTAAGAAAAGTGGAGGTGATGGATGAGGCCGTGTAGACAAGAAAGATTGATGAAAAGGTGATGCCGGTGAGCCCCGCGTATAGCATGAAAACCGCCGTGGCCTGGCTGGCGCTCATGCGCATGACTCTTGAGGCCAGATAAAATACCAAACCTATCTGAGCGATGGCCAGGACAATAGGCACTATGGGGTTGCCGAATACCAGGCCGAGCATCCTTTCGTCGTTTGCGACATAGTACGCCATCACGCCGGTGAAGCCGAGCCCGGCGAACATCCAGTTGTAGACGCGGACCATGAACCGTTGTTGTTCGACAGCCACGGCGCCCGTTTGCGTATTGCTCATGTAATTGCGATCCATTTCAGAACTCCTCTTAAAAGATTTTTTGATCGGGATAAACACCCTTCTGTAAGATTAGATGAAACCTTGTCCCATGTCAATTGATGGGCCTACGGCAAAAAAACAGGCATGGATTGACAGAGTTTTTTTGCCATGTAACCTGAAATCAAAAATAGTCGCGGTGGATCTTCGCAAGGGTAATATATATCCGTTGGCGGCGCGGAGCTATCAAAAGGCCATCAAGCTGCACCCTGATGACTCCGCCCTTTATTTCGGCCTGGCAAGGGTCTACGGGAAAATTGCGGAATATGAAAAGTCGGTGAAATGCCTGAAGAAATGCCTGCCCCTTAAACCTGATTGCCAGAAGGCGTTGGAATACCTGGACCACACATCCAGCAGAAGCAAGGATAGTGCGCGGAAAACGCAAATTCCTGAACGTAATAATATAATCGAACGTTTGAATGCATCGAAATTTATCTTGATTGCGGCCATGCCGGGCTATGTTTTTCCTCCGCGCGTGGTCATGGCTTCATCAAATGATACCTTATGCTTTCCGAGATTCTTTTTTGCCTTTTCCCTGTTCCATTCAAATTGCATATGCTCTGTTGTATCCTAACGCGAGATGGCTTACCGGAATAAACGCGCAGGCGTCCAGCCGCCAGTCCTACCACCCTATGAAAGGCTTGGACTCTTCCCTGGCGAATTCATGCTCCTCCGACCACTCCACGATGTTCGTGTTTATGTCGGTCAGTTCCATGTTCACCTTGTAATATCGAATACTTTTTTCCTTTAAGCGCACACCCCGGCCTTCCTCGGACAGGATGGAGGAAATAGAGCCGGTCATGACATATTCGGCCCCGGCCTGCTTGCCTATTTTAACCTTGGTTTCAGCGGCAACCATGCCCCCTTTTTGATAGCTGATCTCCTTCGCGATTTTGTCGCGGGCCTCCTTGTTCACGAAGCGCACTTTATGGGTCTGGGTAAGGCCGGTGGTTAATTTCTCGGCTATGGCGCCGGTGTCGATATGCTCATCAGTGCGATTGCTGATCCCGGCTATCATGAGCACAGGTTTGTCATTGCGATTGGCTATAGGCTGATTGGACACGATTGAGGAAATCATCTTTTCAGTGACCGCCTTAAGGTCGCTGTAGGCATAATCCTTTCCCAGGTACTTGGGTTTGTCGACGTCGAGGACCGTGGTGGTGGTCTGGCAGGCGGCCAGGCCAAGCAGGCATAAAGCCAATATTGAAATTCTTTTTTTCATGGACCCTCCTTTATATTATTAAGTTCGGAAATTTGCGTTTTACGCGCTAAAACATTATACATCAGCGCAATGGGATATTTGCAAAGGCGGCTAATTCCCTTCCAGATTGCCCTCCCTGGCGGTCAATTGCAATTTTACCGCGTCCTGGCGGGGAGCGGTAAAGGTAATTGATTTGGTCTCACGCGGATTAATGATTATAAGCCGCCACAGTTCCTTGGGGTCCGGGACCAGGAACCCGTTCTGGTCATGCCACACCCCCTTGACCTCCAGAGAGACCACGGAGCTCGACTGGCTGATCAGATCAACCTGGGCCTGGTTCAGGTCGCCCGCCTTGCGGTACTTGATTTCTCCCACCTTGATTTTGCGCGAGAATAAAAAATTCTGCTCGCTGGTTTGGCTCTTCCCGGAGCCGGTATCCATCGTGACCGTTGACCCGGCCCCAGGCCCTCCAGCGCAGCCTATGACAAACAGTAATCCCGCCAACAAAGCCACATTCCTGATTTTCATACCAAGCCCCTCCTTATAATAGTGACTAAAGTTAAAAGTGAGCTAAAGTGAACTAAAGTTGAGAGTAACCCAGTTGTGGATTTTTTCCTTTTATATTTTTCCAATCTAAAAATTGAAATCTAAAATTTAAAATATCTTTTGACAGCAACTTCAAACTTTAGCTCACTTGACACTTTAGCTCACTTTAGTCACTTTCTAATAAACCGATCTATAGCTTATGAATTTCTTGCCATTGGCCGGAATCCGGACCTCTCCCAGGTCCACCGTTTCCCTTTCCCGGCCGGAGCCGTCCAATAATTTCAGGCTGACTCCATGCCTGCCCGCCGGCAAGGTAACGCGCTGAATCTGCATGTTACCGGGCAGGGTCAGCCAGCTCCGGGTATCGGCCTCGTTGGTGGCGTAAAAGAATAGCAAAGCCAGGTTTCCCAAGGCGTCGGAATTGGATTTTTTTCTGATGGTTTCCGCGGCGGCGATCTTGCCCCCGGTGGCAATGCCCTGCTTTAGCAGCATCCTTCCCATTTTATCCTTTAGCTGTTCAGTGGCGATCTTCTCTATGTCATTAAGGACATGGGTGTTACCTATTGGCTTGCCGTCCACTATTACCCTGGCGCCCTGGATGACGGAATAGCGGGGGTAGTAAGCGGGGATGGCGATCACCCTCTGGTCCTGGCGCTTCTCCGGGGACAGTCCGCATTCAAACACCACCACCAGTTCCCCGGAGCGCGGGCCTGTCTTGGGCGGTTGGACGCCGAACATGCTCTTCCAGCGGTCGTGGTCCTCCCCGCGATTAAGTTCGCCGGAAAGCCTTGCCAAATCATTTGGCAGTAACGCGAAGTCAGGCATCACCTCATAGACCTTCTTGTAGTCTATATAGGCGTCGTCCGGTTTGCCGTCCATCTCGTATAGTATACCCGAAAGATACTCGGTGAATGGATTTATCCCGTATTCGCAATCACAGCGCCGCTCGTACTTAGCCAGCTTTTCATTAAACCGCCTGATCTCCACCATGGCGTTTTCCAGGTCGTCCAGCAAGAGGTAATTAAAGGCCATGTATGTGTTGATCAGAAGTTTTTCAAAATCATCTCCGCCGTATTTAAGGATGTAGTCAGTGGCAAGCAGGCTAGCGGCCTCGCTGCTCACGCTCACGATTTCCAGCTTGTCAGCCAGCTTTTCAGCGGCGGTGAAATACCTGTTGCTCCGCTCGTACTCACCCGCGTAATGCCAGGCAAGGCCGGCGTCCAGCAAGGCAAGCAGCCTGGCGTTTCCGGCGCCATCCACCTGTTTGGAATATTCCAGGGCGGCCTCGTCGAATTTCGACTGAAGAAACAGATTGTTCGCGGGCGCGGACAAGGTCTGGTATCCGGCGCAGCCGGTTAAGACAAACAGCGCCAATAAAACGGATAGAAGGGATTTCATGAAATAAATGAGTTTGAATATTGAATATCGAACACCGGATTTTGAGGGTTGAAATTTTTTACCTTCGGAATTCATTACTCCTTGTTCAATATTCGATATTTTACTCTTTTTTAAATTTTAAATATTTTTGGCTGCTTGGTGAAAATTCATATACAGGAGGATTGCACTACGAGGGCAAGCGCGGTAAAGTGCGAATGGAAAACCTTAACTATCCAATATTTTATGCGGCTATAACGAATTGCATCTATTTATTTTTTAAATATCCATTTTTTATCCGCAATTCTCCCTCACCCAGTCAAGATACTGCGCGGAGCCGGCGTAAACGGGCAGGGCCACAACTTCCGGGACTTTGTAGCTGTGATTCTTCCGGACCCATTCGGATAATTTTTCAAAGGCTGTTCTTTTTGTCTTTATGATCAGCAGCAATTCCTTGTCGTCGCACACCTTCCCTTCCCAGAAATATATGGAACGAAGGGAGGGGATGATGTTCACGCAGGCGGCGAGTTTGGATTCCACGATGCCCTTGGCCAATTTTTCAGCCTCCTCCCCGGATGGGACAGTCACGAACGTCACCACCACATCGGAGGGGTCCTCAACCACGGCCGTTGCCTCGATCTCCACAATAGCGCCCTTGGGAAGCGATGAGACCTCCACGCAGGAGCGGGCGGGCTTCGAGGCGCCGAAATATTTTTCGTACACCGCGTTCATCCTGGGAAAGAGTTTCATGTCCGTCAGGAACACCGTGGTCTTGGCCGCCTTATCCAGGGACGCGCCGCCCGCTTCCAGGATTTCCTTGAGATTAAGAATGGCTCTTTCCGTTGCCTCCTCTATTTCACCTGATAAAAGGACGCCGCTTGCCGGGTCCAGCGGGATCTGGCCTGAGGTGTAGAGCCAGGGTCCGACCCGGACAGCCTGTTCATAAGGTCCTATGGCGGCCGGGGCCTTTGGGGTGTTGATGGTTGTTTTTTTCATGATTTAATATAAAGAATTTCAATTATAAATCCTCGAAATGAGTCAGCTTCTTGAAAAACCGGAAGCGCGTGTCGATCTCGTCTCGGCTCAGCGTCCGCAGCCGGTTAAGGCTGAAATCCTCCACGTTGAAGGAGGCCATTGTGCTTCCGTAAATTATCCCCTGCCGTAGCACGCCTTCGTTTGCTGTTCCGTTGGAGGAAAGATATCCCATGAGTCCGCCGGCGAAGGTGTCGCCCGCGCCGGTGGGATCAAAGACGAACTCCAGTGGATAAGCCGGGGCCGAGAATATTGAGTCCTTGTCCACCATTAGGGCGCCGTATTCCCCGCGTTTGATGATGAGCGTCTTGGGTCCGATGTCAATGATCTTCCTTGCGGCCTTCACTATGTTCGGTTCGTTGGCCAGTTCCCTCGCCTCCCCGTCATTGATTATCAGCATGTCCACCCGCTCAAGGGTCTTTTTCAGGGCGTCGAGTTTTCCCTCGATCCAGAAATTCATGGTGTCGCACGCCACCAGCTTGGGGTTCTTCACCTGGTCCAGAACCAGGGCCTGGAGTTCAGGGTCTATATTGGCCAGGAAGACGTATTCGCAATCGCGATAATTTTCGGGCAGCTTGGGTTTGAAGTCCGCAAAGACGTTCAACTGGGTGTCCAGGGTGTGGGCGGTGTTCAGGTCGAACTCGTAATATCCCTTCCATCGAAAGGTTTTGCCAGGTCTCTTCTCAACCCCCGATATGTCTATCTTGTGGCTTTTCAGCATGTTGAGGTGCTCGTCAGGAAAGTCCTCGCCCACAACGGCCACGAGGCATACGTCGGCGAAATAGCTTGCCGATACGGAAAAATAGGTGCCTGAGCCCCCTAACGCGTCTTTCACCTCCCCGAAGGGGGTCTTCACTGAATCAAAGGCCACGGAACCGACAACGAGCACGCTCATGAATGTTTTCTCCTAAAAAATAAATAGTCATTGGTCAATGATAAGCAGTAAGACATCCTAATGACCAGTGGCTATTATATTCCTTTCAATCCCCTGGAGTCCACGACTTTGATGATTTCCTCCACCATCCGGTCCGGGGCCACGTCATTGGGGTATATCCCGGCCAGATGTCCCTTCTGGTTGACCAGGTAAACGGACGAGGAATGGTCCATTTTATATCCATTGCTTAACGCCTCACCCCTGGAAAAGGCGGCGTTATATTGCCTGGCGACGCGGAGCAGTTCCTCCGGCCGGCCGGTCAATCCCATGAAATTAGGATGGAAGTTCGCCAGATACTCCTGGAGTTTTTTAGGGGTGTCCCTTTCCGGGTCAACCGTGATAAACAGGACCTGTAATTCGCCGGAGAGTTCACCAAGTTTATCCATTACTTCCGTCAAAAGGCTGAGCTGGGTGGGGCAAATATCAGGGCAAGAGGTGTATCCGAATAAAATCAGGACCACTTTTCCCTGAAAATCACTTAGCCTGGTTTCCAGTCCAAGATGGTCACTGAGGGTAAAATCAAAAGCGGAATAATCCGGACCTGCGGCGGGCGGCGAATCCACAGGACTGTTTCCGGCCCGCTGGAATAAAAACAAGGAAAAAGCGGCCAGCGCCAGAATAATAAAGCAGATGCGAATGCCTTTTTTGGGAATAAACATAAAAATTAACCACGAAGGTCACGAAGATGACTTAGCCTCTATTTCACAGTCTCTCTGCCTGGTAATGCCGGATCACGAGGCTCCACCTCGTGGTATTAGGAGGCAGAGCCTCCAGAATCAGCGCTCCCAGGGAGGACCCTGGGAGCGAGAAAATAATATTGAAGTAATCCTGAAAATGAAATTTTTTCTTCGTGCTCTTCGTGTCCTTCGTGGTGAAAATCAGGCGTTATTGGATTTTTCATAAATTCTCATCAAGCGCCTTCACGAACAAGCCCGCGTCCGTCACGATTCCAAGGGTCTGCATGGAGCCGCGGTCCCGCAGCTTGGAGACCACCGCCGGGTTGATGTCCACGCATACCACCTTCACCTGGCTTCCAAGCATGTTCCCGGCGCCGATGGAGTGGAGCATGCTGGAAAGCATCACCACAAGCTCCGCCCCTTTCAACAGCGCGGCGTAATTTTCCTGGGCCTTTAGAAGGTCCATTTCCGTGTCAGGCAGCGGACCGTCGTCGCGGATGGAGCCGGCCAGACTGAACGGGACCCCGGCCCTGGCCAGATTGAACATTATGCCGCTCTTCAGTACCCCTTGCTCCACGGCTTCCTTAATGGACCCGGCTTTGCTGATTGCATTAATGGCCCGCATGTGGTTCTTGTGTCCCCCGCTGGCCGGGAGGCCGGTTTGCAGGTCCACTCCAAGTGAAGTGCCGTAGAGGTCCGCCTCTATGTCATGCACTGCTATGGCGTTATTCCCCAGGAAGGCGTGAACATAACCTTTTTTAATAAGAGAGGAAAACGCCTCTCCTCCGCCGGTATGCACGAGGACTGGTCCCGCGACAAAAACAATTTTGCCCTTGGCCGCCCCGATTCTTTTCATTTCCGCGGCAAGGGTCCGCGCGGCCAGGTCGGTCCGCCGCTCAGAGCTGACCTCCGCGCCCATGAAGGCGAAGGGTTCCTCCAGCCTGGTTTTTTCCGTGGGGGGATGAATCCTTATGCCCCTTGTCCCGCACACCACCAGGTCCCCTTTTTTAATGTCCCTTAATTTCCTGCAAACCACCCCGCCGCCTTCCACCGAAAGCACGGCGTCCATCCTCATGTCCCGGACCGGGACCCATTTTCCGTTCAGGAAAAGTTCAGTCGGGTGATGAGTGGTTGAGTAAAAATTATCCGGGACGGTTCTGTCTTTTTCTGAAGGGAGGAGGACAGGGTTTCCCTGTTCACGGCCAAGGAGCCAAGCGCCTTTGTCCTTTAATAACTCCGATAGACGGTCCATGCCTTCAGGGTCGATGTCGGAATCGATGATGACCGACGAGGGGTCTTCGTTTCTCGCGCCCAGATGAAAGTCCACGATTGAATAGCGGAGCTTGCGTTCCTCCATGAACCGGTTGATAGCCTGCAAGAGATTATCGCGGACTATCTGGCCTTCGATCACCAGTTGGGGCATTTTGCACCAGAATTTTTATATTATTACGTTCAGAAATTTGCGTTTTCCGCGCTATGGTTCTTTGTGTTTCTTAGTGCCTTTGTGTCTTAGTGGCAAAAAAAATAATCGCCACAAAGCCACGAAGACGCCAAGGCTCACTAAGTTTGAAATATGAATGACTATACAAGAATTTTTCTTATGCGTGGGAGCAAATCCTCTTGCGCCAACGGTTTCGCGACGAAATCGTCGGCGCCGAAGCGGAACGCCTTGTCAATGGTTTCAGGGTTGGTGTCCGTGGTGGTGACGATCACCGGGACGGGCTCGGCCTTATACTCGCTTCTAAGCCTTTTCAAAAACTCAAAACCGTCCATGACAGGCATCATGATGTCCATGATGATCAAGTGGGGAATATTTTTTTTCAGAACGTCCAGGGCGGCCTGCCCGTTTTCCGCCTCAAGGATTTCCACGTCCTCGCTTTTCAATATTTCCTTAATCAAACGCCGGGTCATCTGGCTGTCTTCCACGATCAATACCCTCGGCCTCACGTAAGGCAGCTTGGCCATGAAAACGCTTCCTTCTCCCTTGGCGGACTCCACGGTGAGGGCGCCGCCGTGGACCTCCATTATGTCCCGGCACAGAGGCAATCCCAGGCCGGTGCCCAATTCGCCGGAAGTGCCGCGAGTGGACGTCTTTTCCTCGTAGCGAAAGATCGCTTCCAGCCGCCCGGCTTCGATGCCGACCCCTGTATCTGAAACCGCGATGGTGGACCTTTCTCCTTGCGGAACAAAGAGGGTAATGCGGTCCCCTTCCTTGCAGAATTTGACGGCGTTTGAGACCAGATTTTGGAGGACCTCGTAAATCAGCGCCTCGTCCGCGTGGATCCTGGTCCGCACCGGTATCCGGTTCTCAAGGGTAATGCGTTTCTGGGAGGCAAGATAGCTGAAGTTCACCAGTATTTTAAGTCCCAGGAGATAAGCGTCAATGAAAGCAAGCTTGGAGGATATCTTTCCGGTCTTGAACCTGGAAACGCTCAAGAGTTCCTTTATCAACTGGAGCATCCTTTCTCCGGAGCGTATGGAGATGTCAAGAATGTTCTCTTGCTCCTTGTCGACGTCCTCGACCAGTTTAAGCCGGACTAGATTCAGTGAGGTCAGCATGGTGCCAAGCGGGTCCCTGAGGTCATGGGCCACGAGGGACACGAATTTGTCCTTCAGCCTGGTGGCCTCCTCGGCCTTTTCCTTTGCGTTCCTCAGGGCCTCTTGCGCTTTTTTCAGGTCGGTGATATCGCGCGAGACGCCCATGATTCCATGCAGCGTTCCATCGGGATTTTTTAAAATCGTGGCGGAAATAAAAGATGGGAAAATTTCTCCGTTTTTCCGTTTGTTAGTTATCTCGCCGGCGAAGCGGCCCGTTTGCTCCAGCATTTTCTTTATTTCCAGGCCTTCCGAGGGGTCCGCGTAAAGCATTCCCACGTTCTTTCCCAGGACTTCTTCCTTTGTGTAACCGAAAATTTCCTGGGCTGCGCGGTTGAACTCCACTACGTTACGGTCCTTGTCCGCTGATATAATCATGTCCAGCGAACTGTCTATAAGGCGTTGGGCGTGCTCCCTGGCCGCCTTGAGCTTTTCCTCGGCCTGGATGCGGAGCCATTTTTCCCTGTGGCTTTTCACCACTCCAATCAGGGTGACAGGCAATAGATCCAAATACCCGCCAAGTTCATCCTTGATGATGTAGTCGTGGACCCCGGCCTTGAGGGCCTCCACCGCGGTCTCTTCCGTCCCGCTCCCTGTCAGCAACACCAGGGGCAAGGATATTTTTCGGGCAAGCAATTCCCTGAACAGGTCCAGGCCGGACAGGCCGGGAAGGTTATGGTCGGACACAATAATATCGTAAGGGGATTCCCCGCTTTTAAGCCGCGCCAGGGCGTCTTCCGCCCGCTCAAATTCAATTATTTCGCAAGGGACGCCGCTCTTTTTGAGGGCCCTGTGGAAGGCCAGCCTGTCGTGTTCGCTGTCTTCCACCAAAAGGAGGCGCAGGCTGGAGATCTCGTTATTATTTGTGTCCATTGCTCCACTCCGGCAGTTCCACCAATTCCCAGAAAAGGTTGATTGCCTTTACCGCCTCGGAAAAATTATTAAAGCCCACGGGCTTTTGGATGTAGGCGTTGACGTGAAGATCGTAGCCTTTGGCCCTGTCTTCCTCCGCCTTGGAAGTGGTGAGGATGATGACCGGCAGGCGGTGGAGGCCCTCGTCCTCGCGCACATGCTTGAGCACGGCCAGGCCGTCCATCTTCGGCATTTTTATATCAAGGAGGAGGATGCCGGGATGAGGGGCCGAGGCGGGGTCGGCGTACTTGCCGCGTTGGTGGAGATAGTCCAGGCATTCTTCCCCGTCGTTTACTATATAGAGGGGATTGGCGATGTTGTTTTTTTTCCATGCCCGCTGGGTGGCGACGATGTCATCCTGGTTGTCCTCAGCCAGGAGGACCACGAAGGGTTTTTCTCCCATCTCTTTTCTCCCTTTGTTAATAATTGATATGTCCAAGTGAACTAAAGTGACTAAAGTTAAAAGTGAGCTAAAATTTAGAGTTTAAAGTTTTTTTGCCGATGGATGCAAAAATGGCAAGCAACTCGCCACATTCTTCATATTCATTTCAGATCTTCCCGCGATAACCAACCCATGCCGATAATCACCTCCAGCCAATATTGGGTTTCACTCGCCTCACTTTCACAAATTTTTATCCTGCTTTTAAAATCGGCCCTGCTTCTCGCGCGATTGGCTTCCCTGTAATTAGCTCCAATAGAGGTGCCAGCCTTGGTTATCTGATTTTTTATAACCTTCCCTTCCTGTATGCTCGGAAGTTTTACCGACAACCGGATTATAGCAATTGCAAACTCTTTTGTCCTTCTCTCAGAAGCTGTCTTGAAAAAATGTTTATACTGAGGCATGAATAAGAAGCCCCTTAACACACCCCGGCCTTCGGCCACCCCTCTCAAGAGGGGAATTTTTTAAAAACAAATTTTCAGACGCCGCTGACAACTCAAATTTCTGAA